>DDRC01000250.1:5373-6009 GCA_002342985.1 Flavobacteriales bacterium UBA2426 | reverse complement strand
GAGCGCCGCTTCCAGAAGGTGCTGGTGGAGCCCACGAGCGTGGATGAGACCATCCAGATCCTCAACAACATCAAGGAGAAGTACGAGGACCACCACAACGTGAACTTCACCCCTGAGGCCGTGGAGGCCTGCGTGAAGCTCACCAACCGCTACATCACGGACCGTCACCTGCCCGACAAGGCGATCGATGCCCTGGACGAGGCCGGCAGCCGTGTGCACATCAGCAACATCGTGGTGCCCAAGAGCATCCTCGACGTGGAGCAGAAGATCGAGGAGATCAAGGAGGAGAAGAACCGCGTGGTGCGCAGCCAGCGCTACGAGGAAGCTGCCAAGCTGCGCGACCGCGAGCGGCAGCTGCTGGAGGAGCTGGACAAGGCCAAGAAAGCCTGGGAGGAGGAGAGCAAGAACAACCGTACCACCGTCACCGAGGAGAACGTGGCTGAAGTGGTGGCCATGATGAGCGGCATCCCAGTGACCCGCATCGCCGAGAAGGAGAGCGGCAAGCTGAGGCGCATGAAGGAGGAGATGGTCGGCAAGGTGATCGGTCAGGACGAGGCGGTTGCCAAGGTGGTGAAGGCCATCCAACGCAACCGTGCCGGCCTGAAGGACCCGAACCGTCCCATCGGCAGCTTCATT
>DDRC01000250.1:5041-5299 GCA_002342985.1 Flavobacteriales bacterium UBA2426 | reverse complement strand
TCCCATCGGCAGCTTCATTTTCCTGGGCCCTACCGGTGTGGGCAAGACCCAGCTGGCGAAGGAACTGGCGCGCTACCTTTTCGACACCGAGGAGGCCTTGATCCGCATTGACATGAGCGAGTACATGGAGAAGTTCTCCGTGAGCCGCCTCATCGGTGCGCCTCCGGGCTACGTGGGCTATGAGGAAGGCGGCCAGCTCACCGAGAAGGTGCGTCGCCGCCCCTACTCCATCATCCTGCTGGACGAGATCGAGAAGGC
>DDRC01000250.1:0-4808 GCA_002342985.1 Flavobacteriales bacterium UBA2426 | reverse complement strand
CCTCGAACATCGGGGCCCGCGACTTGAGCGAATACGGCAAGGGGGTCGGCTTCGGCACTGCCGCCAGGTCCGCCGGTCAGGATGAGGCCAACCGCGGCATCATTGAAAAGGCCCTGCGCAAGGCTTTTGCCCCCGAGTTCCTCAACCGGATCGATGATATCATCATGTTCAACTCGCTCAAGCGGGAGGACATCCACAAGATCATCGACATCGAGCTGGGCCACCTGTACAAGCGCGTCGGCGAGTTGGGCTACGACCTCAAGCTCACCGAAGAAGCCAAGGATTTCCTCGCTGAAAAGGGCTACGATGAGAAGTTCGGTGCCCGTCCGCTGAAGCGGGCCATTCAGAAGTTCATCGAGGACCCCATGGCCGAGGAAATCATCAACCAGGGGATTGAGGAGGGCGATAAGATCTCCATCGGGCTCAACAAGGAGAAGACCGACGTGGCCATCAAGGTCACCAAGGGAAAGAAGAAGATCGCCAAGGGAGAGGGCGGTGAGCCGAAGGAATTGCCACCTGCGGAGTGAGCGAATAATCTCACCATGCGAAGGGGCCGCTTCAGGACGAGGCGGCCGCTTCTCCTTTATGACCGTCCTTGCCGCGTTCCGGGCTGGCAGCTCCCTTAGGCAGCACCCAGCGGCACATCGCCGCGTGCTGCACGCTTGCTCACCAGGTCACTGGCTCGCGCTCGCTTCTGCGCAGTCGGGTGCTGAATCCAAGGCCGAAGAGCAGGTTCTGGAAGGCGGTGCCTTCCACGCTCTCCCGGCGGCCGGGAAAACCGGTGGCCAACCCAAGGTCCTGAGCGTTGAAGGTCGCGCTCGCCCGGTCGTAGCCCAAGGTCAGTCCGAAGGCCAGATTATCCGTGGCGTGGACGTAGTAACCGAAGCCTAATCCCCAGAACAGCACGCCGTCCTTCGCACCGACACAGCTAGGGCAATCGAAGTCATAGAAGGCCATGCCCGACCGGAGGTTGACCTCGTAGAATGTTCGGTCGCCGGTGTACCGTTCGTATTGAAGCTTGCCGAAGACGATGGTGCGCCGCACATCCCCGGCCCCAACGAAGGGCGCCAAGGCCCGCTCCTTGAGCGTCGTCCACCACATGGCCCCGCCCGCGCCGATTCCCAAGCCCTTGCGGATGGGCACTTGGAAGGTGGCGCCCACTTGGCCGATGTTCTCAGTGACACTGGTGAACAGCGGGTTGCGCAGGGGGACCGGGAGCACGAGGTCGCCCTTGATCGTGGTGCTGACATCGGGGAGGCGGCTGCGCTGCTGTGCCGACGCCGGCAATACCTGCGCAAGGCCGAGCAGGATGGGGATGAAGGAGCGCATCACCGTTGAAGACGGAACTGCCTCACCGTCCGTTGCGTCGATGTGGCCATTTCGAGGTGGTAGAGGCCGGCATCGAGCGCAGGAAGCGCTCGGTCGAGTTCAGCCGTTCCCGCAGGCAGGGATTCGGGTGACCATTCATGGATGGGGCGATGGGTTTCATCCAGCAGGGTCAAATGAACCTCCTGCCGAGTGGGGAGGTGCAGTTCGATGAGCAAGCGCTCCGGGTGGTAGGCCAGCTTCAGCGCAAGCAGCTCAACATGCAGCGGCACCGGCAGGTCGTTCGCCACCACCTTGCGCCGGAACCGGCGGAGGACCACGATGACCAGCAGGATGCTGAGCGTGATCAGCAGTGCCGTGCGAATCGTAGCGACTTCCATGGGCGGGATCAGAGCGCGATGACACCGGAGATGCCGGCGGCACGGTCGTATCGCATCACCACGTCCTCGGCGGTCATCATCACCTCCTTCACCGTGATGCTGAGGTACTTGCCGCCGGCTGAATACTTCCGGAGCACCTCGCTTTCCGGGGGGAACAGCGAAAGCACCTGCTGCAGCCTTTCCGCATCGGGCTCCAGGATGAACTTGAACATGTACAATGACGGCCAAGCATGGACCTTATCCAAGCTCTGTCGCAATCGGTTCTTGGCCTCCTCGCTAAGCATCCCTCAACTTTGGCAAAGGTAGTCCTGTCATTGAACCGCTTCCCGTGTCGCGTGTACGGGTTGCAGAGTCGATCTTGGAGCCATGACCCGTCAGCTGCTCGTCCTAGTCTCGATCCTAGCACAGGCTTGCGTTTGGGCGCAAGCGGTGCCGGCGCCGGCACAGCGGGTTTCGCACGTGATGGATGCCTACCAAGGCGCCTGGTCACTCTCCATGTCAGCAAGGGAAAAGGAGCAGGCTTCGCAGCCCGCGTCTGCCCGCGATGCCCACGCTGAGCCGGTCGACGGGGCGGGCCCAAGGCTCGATGCCCTCCGCCAGACCCGGAATGCAGCCCTCATCCGCAGCCAGGGCAGCCTAGGGAGCGCGGATCGCGCTGCCATTCAGCAACAAGCCGAGGCCCTGAGCCGCGGTTTCCCCAACTCCTTTGAGGCGCATCTGGCGAACTACTATGCGGAATTCCCGACGGCAACGTCATTCAGCCACCTGGCCCTCGCCCATGCCTCGAACCCGGAACGCGACGAGCTGCTCGCTCCCATGCTCACCCTGGCCCTGCGCGATGGCGATGAGGGTCGCCTTGCCGCTGCTGCGAAAGCCATGAAGGAGAGAGGGCAGATGGCGGCCGGGCTAACCGATTTGGCTCGCGATATCCTGCTTGGCGTAGACAGGGGCGGAATCCTCGTCACAGCCGGTGAAATGGACGGCTTCCCAGTGCTCTTGAGGCAGTACGCCGAGGGAGAGAGAAGGGACGTGCTGGTCATCGACCTCCGTCTCCTCTCTGATGGGGACTATCGCTCGCGGGCATGGAGGCTTGCAGGGGCCAAGGGTGATGCACCAGCCACTTCGGACGGCTTCCTGGGCAATGTTCACCTGGCCACGGCGCGACCGGTTCATCTCTCTCTGGCCGTGGGGCGGTCCATTGCGGCACCGCTCGCCGACCAACTCCATGTGGCTGGCCTTACGCTTCGCCTGACTGCTGCGGAGTGCTGCGACACGAACAAGCTCGAATCAGTTTGGAAGGCGATGCGGAAGACCAGGTCCGCTGGCCCGCTCAGCCGGAACTATGTCGTACCGGCGGCAGCGCTTCTCAAGCACTACCGCAGCGCAGGCGATGAATCCAAGGCGAGCGAACTGGAACATGAGCTGCGCCGACTGGCCAACGAATTGGGCATGACGCGTGAGTTGATCGCCAACGGCATCCTGCAGCACTGACCCCATGACCCTGCTGGGCAAGGACTACGAGCGGATGAGCGATGAACGGCTCATGGAGCTTGTCGTACGGGGCGATGAAAAGGCCTTCGCGGCGGTGTACGACCGATACAGCCGGCGCCTGCTCAACTATTTCCACCGAATGCTCTGGCAGGACCGCGAGCGGGCCCGGGACATGCTGCAGGACCTCTTTACAAAGCTTGCCCAGCGGCCGACCAGGTATGACCCTGCAAGACCCTTCCAGACCTGGCTGTTCAGCGTGGCGAACAACATGTGCAAGAATGCCTACCGGCACCAGGAGGTTGTGAAGGCCGCCACGCTCCACCTCCGGGCGGAGAGCGACCGCATCGATGCGCTGGACGGTGCCGGCGTAGACCATGAGCGTTTCCGGGACCGCCTCCAGGAGGAGTTGGGGCGCATCGACCCGGACCATAAGGCCACCTTCGTGATGCGGTATCATGAGGAAATGGCCATCAAGGAGATAGCAGCCGTATTCGGCTGCTCAGAGGGTACCGTGAAGAGCAGGCTCTTCTATACGCTCAAGAAGCTCGCCGAACGCATGAAGGAGTTCGACCCCAACGCCATCCACCATGGAAAACCGTGAGCGCTACGACCCCGAAGACATCGAATCCCTGCTTCAGGAAAGGGCCTTCGATGAGCTGCTCGATGAGGAGCGCGCCTACGTGCTGAGGCACCTCAATGGCCGCGCCGAGTATGAGGCGATGCGAATGCTGCTGAAGGATGTCCGCAACAGCGAGGAGGGCCGTCAGCCGCTGACGCCGGACCCCGATGTGCGGGCGGCGGTGCTCGAAGCCTTCCGCACCCAGCATCGGCCGCTTTGGCGCATTTGGCTCAATGCCGTCGGTCAGGCCCTATGGCCCAAGGACGCTTTCGCGCTGTGGCGACCCGCCCTGGCCATTGCCTCCTTGGCGCTGCTGGTGATGGCCGGGGTCCAGGTGGTACGGCACAGCGGCAAAGGCATGAAGGAGGGCGCCTTGGCCGAGTTGAAGGAAGAGGCGGCCGCGAAGAGCGACCCGGTCGTTGGCCCTGCCCATGCGCCCGGCGAAGCCCCGTCCGGCCCTGCCGGTGCGCCGGAGAAGCAGGCCAGCGAAGCCGCATCGGCAGCGCAGCCGTCCTCCCGAATCGCCGAGGAGTCCGCAGAAACCGGGCTTTCGGAAGCATCCCGCAGCATCGAATCGCCCCTCACCGTTCCAGGTGCAGCTGCGTCGAAGGAGGATGCACAAGCTCACCTGGAGCCCGACGCCATGGCGGAGGCCCCAATCCGGTTGGACTCCGAAGCCACCAGGGAATCGCATACAGTCACCGCCGATGAACTGGCGGTGAACATGAGCCTCGCAAATGCCAGGGGGGCCGCCGCGAAAGCATCTCGCAAGGCAGCGGACAGAAAACGTGGAGCACCGACGCTATCGGATGCACCCGAGCTGCTGGCCCTGATGGCGACAGGATGGTAAGACCTAGTCGATCGTGAATGCCTGCGAGAGCGCAAGGTCCTTGCCCTGCACCGAAAGGACATGCGTGCCGCGCGGCAGGACCGCCTTGTCAAGGCGACGAACCAGCTCATCAGTCAAGGCCTTGCCCTCTTCGCGATAGAGC
>DDRC01000201.1:13462-40280 GCA_002342985.1 Flavobacteriales bacterium UBA2426 | reverse complement strand
GCCCTCGATGGCGGTGCGGCCAGCGTTATCATCGGACATCTCCACGAAGCCGAAGCCGCGGCTCCGGTTGGTGGCCTTGTCCATGATGATCTTGGCCGAAGTCACTTCTCCGTATTGCTCGAAGAGCTCGCGGAGGTCCTGGTCCCTAACAGAGTAAGGCACGTTGGCGACGTAAATGTTCATGAGTTCTACTGACTGGGTTTTTGTTTGTTCCTGCCTGTGCCGTGGAGGTCTCGCCAAAGAACGCCCCGGCCGTTGGGCGGGACGAATGTAGGCCAATTCCCCGGGTTGGCAACAGGGACGGGCATTTCCGGGAATCCCGCCCCGGAGTGCGCCTGTGGCGCCCGGTATGCCTCACCCGGGACCGCACCGGGCAGGATGGCAGCCCATCCACGCCCGCGGCGGCCCATTGGACCCTGCCGTTCAATTTCCTTAACAACCCTGCCATGAAACCATGCCTGCCTGACAGCGTTATCCTCTTGGCACGGTACCTGCCGGCCACGCTTGTGATGAATACCTTGAATCCCGAGACGAATGTGATGCGCACCCTGCTGGTGGATGCGCCTGCTGGTGCGGTTTGGAAAGCACTCACCGATCCCAAGCTGGCCCGCCTTTACATGGGGTCCATGCCTTGCTGCGACCTGCGCCCCGGCAAGCCGATGCAATGGTTCGTGCGCGAGGAGAATGGCGATCAGACCCTGGTGGCGAAAGGCTTGGTGCTGGCCGTGCAGCCGGGGCGAAGGCTCCGCTACAGCTTCTACAGCATGGCGAGCAAGCTGCCGGATGAGCCGGCCAGCCATACCACCGTGGACCTGCACCTGGTGCCGGAAGAGGATGGGCGCACGCGGGTCGAGTTCTGGCAGGGCGACTTCGCCGGTCTCCCGGATGCGGAACGCAGGGCCCGTGAGGCCGGCCGCAATTGGGTGGAGCACCTCGTAGGCCTGAAACGCGTGGCCGAGGAGGTGTGGGAATCGAAGGCCGCCTGACAGCCGGCGCAGGTGGAACGCCCCCCCAGCGCCCTCAGGGCTCGCGGAGCATCCGATAAGGTTCATCTGCGGGGAGCCGAAACCAGCGCGCATTGAAGTAGTCGACCGGCATCACATCCCATCGGCGCAGGATGATGCGGTCATTCGGTAGCGCTGCATGGCCTCGGAGGTCATCCGTTGTGGCCAAGGCGACCACGGCTTCAGGCCCTTCGCGCGCCGAGAGGAGAAGGCCCTCGATGGCGGTGCTCCAATACGGCGCTACGCGCTCGCCCGCTGCGCCGAAGCCGATGCCATCGAGATCCACGACAGCCTTTCGCATGCCCTGCTCATGCGCGGCGCGGATCAGCGATGCATGCCAAGCAGTGCGTGCCGTGTAGAAAGGAGCGACGCGCTCAGCTTCAGCCGCACGGAAGAGCATGCATGTCGCGAGGAGCGCCACGATGGCCGGTCGCCAATCCGCGTGGTCCCAAGCATGGAACAGGAGGGCGAGCACAGACCAGGCGGCGAAGCCGAAATCGACCTGTTCGCGGTAGCGGTCATGGTCCGGAGAAGGCAGGTAGAGGCACGTGAGCACGTAGAGCACCGCCCACCCGAGCACGAACGCCATTCCCTTGCGCCATTGCCCTTCCCGCCAGAGGATCACGGCAGTGAAGGCGGCGATCGCCAGTACGTCGGGATAGTGGCGCATGAACCGGGCGGCCTGCCTCGCCAGCTCGTCCGGAGCGAAGAGGCCGAGCACGAGATCGGGGAAGGCGAGCCGCTGGATGAAGGAGAGCTGCGCGGCCTCGTACGCACTCATGCCCGCAGCGCGGATCGATGCGAAGGCCAGTGCCGCCGGCAGCAAGGCCATGCGGAAGCACCGCAGGTTGGCCCGCGGTTCGAGCAGGAGCGCTCCGGCAGCCAACAGCCAGGCCATGGGGTGGCTGCTGAGGGCGAGCAGGAGGAGAAGGGCCGCGCCCAGCTTGTCCAGGGCGGTTGCGGACCTGTTCCGGCCGATGGTGGTGAGCAGGAGCACGATGAGGCCGCAACCGTAGTAGAGCTCGAACACCGGGCAGAACAGGCCGTGTGCGAGGCCGATCAGCTGCAGGGCTGCAAGGGCCATCGCGGCGCGCCCGTCCCGCAGCACCAGCAAGGCGAAGGCAGCGCCGGTGAGCAGGAAGGCCACGTTGCCCAAGGAGTGCAGCGTTATGATGCCGGCCATGGGTAGGCCGGATTGGGCACCGGCCCAGGGCAGCCATTCCGCAAGGGCCAGCACCCACCGGCCGTGCTCGATGCGGAAGGCGCCCTCATTGAGGGTGCGGATGAGGTAGTAGCCGCTGTCCGCGTAGAGACGCTCGTCCGCGAAGCGGATCGCGAAGGCCAGCAGGTAGGCCGCTACCATGGCGAGGAGCAGCACGGACGACCGCGGAATCCGTACGCTGCGATCCACAGGCATGCCCTTCATGGTTGGGCCGTGAGCGGCAGATAGCGCCCTTGCGGTGCGCTGAAATAACGCGGGTTGAGCCATCCCGCTGCAACGATATCCCAACGCCGGAACACCAACCGATCGAGATGGTCCGTGGCACCGGGCCATGCCGCATCCTCCGCCGTGATGATGGAAACCGTGCCCTCGGGGCCGTACTTCGAGGAGAGGAGCAGGCTCTCCACCGGGACCGACCAGGAAAGGTCGATGGCATGGTGCCTGGGGCCGAAGAACAGGGGGGCGGCGATGATGCCTTTGGAAACGCCTGCTTCGCGCGCTGAGCCGATGGCCTGCTCGATGCGGTGCGTGCGCTCCGCGTAATGCGGCGCAATCCACTCCGCTCTGGCCATGCGGAACACGAGCGCAGCCAGCAGAGCATGGGGCAGCAAGGCCGAGAGGCGGAGCGACGGTGCGTTTCGCAGGAGCATCAGCAGCACCCAGGCGACCGCTCCGAAGTTCAACTGCTCCCGGTAGCGGTCGTGGAGGAATCCCTGGAGCTTGAGGGTGATGAGGGCGTGCAGCACGTAAAGGAATCCGATCAACAGCATGGCCTGGCGCCATCGGCGGGCCATCAGCAGCGCGATTGCGGCCCAGGCCGCGAGCAGCATCACATCGGGATAGTGGCGCGCCGCATAGCCGGCGAGCTCCAGCAGGCTGTCCGGACCCATTGCGGACCAGAGTGCTGCGCCATCGGTTGCCCGCAGCAGGAAGGACGCGCTGTCCTTCTCATACGGCGAGAGGCGCGCTCCATGGATCAGGAGGTAGGCCGCCAGCGATGCGACCAGCAGGAGCGTGTCGCGCCGGTTCTCCCAGATGCGTTCCGCCGCAAGCAATGCCACGGCGAGCATCAGCGCCATGGCGTGCGCGGATACGGCGCCCAGGAACAGAAGGGCCAGCAGCGGCCAGCGCCAGGGGGTGCGGATGCGCGATGAGCGACGGGCGGACAGGAGAAGGATGAGCAGATCGACCCCGTAGTACAGCTCGAAGATGGGGCAGAGGAGGCCGTGCGTGAGCCCGATGAGATGGGTGGCCGCCAATGCTGCCGTTGCAGTGGCATCCTTGAGCCCGCGGGCGGCCATCAGCATGCACAGGCCGAGCCACGCCACGTTGTTCAAGGAGTGCAGTAGGATGAGCGCGCTCATCGAGGCGCCGGCCTTCACGCCCAGCAGGGGCAGTATCTGGGAGAGCGCGAGGGCCCATCGGCCGTGCTCGATGCGGAAGCCGCCGCCGTTGACCACCTGCGCCAGGTAGTAGCCGCTGTCCGCATACAACCGCTCGTCGGCGAAGCGCCAGGCGAAGGCTGCGAGGTAGGCCAGAACCAGCAGCGGCAGAGCGACGGTCGCTGCGCGTCCGGAGAACGTGGCTGCGGGACCGGGCATGCGGGAAAAGTAACGGTGCGCCCGCCATGGTACTTTTCACCCGTCGCCGATGCTCGACAGTCCCATTGAATACCTCAAGGGCGTAGGCCCCCAGCGCGGGGAGCTGCTCCGCAAGGAGCTCGGCATCGCCACCTTCCGCGACCTGCTCTTCCATTTCCCGTTCCGCTACATCGATCGGAGCCGCTTCCACACGGTGAGCGGGCTTCAAGAGGACATGCAGCAGGTGCAGTTGCGCGGCCGGATCGGGGTGCCCAGGGTGATGGGCGAGAAGCAGGGGCGGCGCATGACGGCCCTCTTCACGGATGCCACGGGCACCATCGAGCTGGTCTGGTTCAAGGGCCTCAAATGGGTGCAGCAGGCGCTGAAGCCGGGCGAGGAGTACATCGTCTTCGGCAGGCCGAGTGCCTTCAAGGGCCGGCTGAATATGCCCCACCCCGAACTGGAGCTGGCCTCGGCGTGGGACGGCGGCCTTGAGGCCGCGCTGCAGCCCATCTACAGCACCACGGAGAAGCTGGCGGCAAAGGGGCTCACCGGCCGTGCGATCTGGAAGCTGCAGAAGGCGCTGCTTCCCCAGGTGGCCGGCCTGCTGCCCGAGAACCTCGGCCGCGATCAGCTGCAGTGGCTCGGCGGCATGGGGCGCGAGGAGGCCATCCGCCAGGTGCACGCCCCCACGGATCCGCAGCGGCTGGAGCTCGCTCGGCGGAGGCTCAAGTTCGAGGAGCTCTTCTACATCCAGCTGGGGCTGCTGCGCCAGAAGCAGCGCGCGCAGCAGCAGGTGCGTGGCAATGTGTTCGGGCAGGTCGGCGAGCGGCTGAATACCTTTTACGAGCGGCACCTGCCCTTCCCCCTCACCGGCGCGCAGAAGCGTGTGGTGAAGGAAATCCGGCGCGACATGGGGAGCGGGCGCCAGATGAACCGCCTGCTGCAGGGAGATGTGGGGAGCGGAAAGACCCTGGTGGGGCTGCTGAGCATGCTCATCGCCCTGGACAACGGGTACCAAGCGGCGCTCATGGCGCCCACGGAGATCCTCGCGCAGCAGCACTTCTCCACCATCGCCCGCATGCTCGGCGACATGCCGGTCAACGTGCGGCTGCTCACCGGCAGCACGAAAGCCGCCGAGCGCCGCAGCATCCTCACGGCGCTCCGCGAGGGCGAGGTGCACATCATCGTGGGCACGCATGCCCTGCTCGAGGACCGGGTTGTCTTCCAGCGGCTGGGGCTGGTGGTCATCGACGAGCAGCACCGCTTCGGGGTGGCGCAGCGCGCCCGGCTCTGGGCCAAGAGCGAGGTGCCGCCGCACGTGCTTGTGATGACCGCCACGCCTATCCCCCGCACCCTGGCCATGACCCTCTATGGCGACCTCGAAACCAGCGTCATCGATGAGCTGCCGCCGGGGCGCAAGCCCATCCGCACCGTGCACCGGTTCGACAGCGCGCGCAACGCCGTGTTCGGCTTCCTCGAGGAGGAGCTTGCCAAGGGCCGTCAGATCTACGTGGTGTATCCGCTCATCGAGGAGAGCGAGAAGAGCGACCTCAAGCATGTGATGGACGGCTTCGAGAGCCTGTCGCGGAGGTTCCCGCTGCCGAAGCATGCGGTGGGCATCGTGCACGGAAGGCAGGATCAGGCCACCAAGGATTACGAGATGGCCCGGTTCAAGAAGGGGGAGACGGACATCCTGGTCAGCACCACGGTCATCGAGGTGGGCGTCGATGTCCCCAATGCGAGCGTCATGGTGGTCGAGAACGCCGAGCGCTTCGGTCTCTCGCAGCTCCACCAGCTCCGCGGCCGGGTGGGACGAGGGGCAGAGCAGAGCTTCTGCATCCTCATGACGGGCGACAAGCTCTCCGGCGATGCCCGCACACGCATCGGCACCATGGTGCGGACCAACGACGGCTTCGAGATAGCGGAGGCCGACCTGCGGCTTCGGGGGCCGGGCGATCTGCTCGGCACGCAGCAGAGCGGATTGCCCCAGCTGCGCATCGCGGACCTCATCGAGGATGCGGATCTGCTCCAGCAGGCCAGGCAGGCCGCCATGCGCGTGCTCGATGAGGATCCGCTGCTCGCAGAGCCGCGCCATGCGGCCATCGCCACCGCGCTCCGCAATCGCCGCGACGAGGCGGTATGGGGGAGGATCAGCTGAGCCTCAAGTGTCCAAGGCCGCCTTCCGCCGCACCTCCTCCGGGTCGAGCACATGCCGGAGCGCGCCACGGGCGATGAGGTACTGGCCCGCGGCGTAAGTGAGCAGCACCGACCAATCCGCGTGCTGGACCGGACGGACGAATCGGCTCGTGGCCAGGATGCTGTCGGACGCGATGAAGAGGGCTGCACCGATGAATACCATCAGGAAACTGGGCAGATAGGTGCGGCCGAAGCGGAGCGCCGCCGCCATGCCCATGACCGTGATGGCCACGGCATAGATGCCCACGGGCACCAGCACCTCCTCCTCCAGGTGCTCCGTCAGGTCGATGCCGAACAGCACGCCGTAGGTCATCATCACCGCGGCGAGGAGCGAAGAGACCAGGAGCCCTTGACCGCCGCCCACATCGGCCACGTTCTGCGCGAAGGCGAGGAGATAGCAGATCTGCGCGAGGAGGAAGGCGCCCAGCCCGATGATGAAGTAGAACTGGTCAAGGTGGTCGAACATGAGCGCGATGTCGCCCATGAGCGAGAAGAACAGGCCGGCCTGGATGAGCAGTGTGAACCGGTCGCCGTAGCGCCGGCTGTTGAAGAAGAACCAGCTCGAGAGCACCGCCATCATCAGCGGCTTGCAGGCATAAACCAGCGGGTGGATGTCGCGCACCTCGCCCACGATAGCGCCTGCGGTGGCTCCTGCGAACAGCGCCCCGTTCACCCAGTTGTTCTTCAGCAGGCTCATCAGCGCGGCCAAGTTAGCCGCCGCAGCGGCAAGCCACCGGGCCTGCGGCCGATGCGGCGGGATCACCCGGGGCTGGGACGCCGGGCCGCATCATCCCCCTGGGCTTCCCGGGCGGCGCTGGGCGGCCAGCAGATGCATCACCGAGATGACCCAAAGCGCGCCGGCGAGCACCGCATGCCATGGTGCTTGCAGCAGGTCGGCAGAAGCAGCGATGAGCGCTGCCAGAAGGGAGATCCGGCCCACCTCGCTCCAGACGCCCCAACGCCGGCCATCGAGGAGCGCGCCCAGGTTCATCACCCACCACAGGATCAGTGCAGCGGAGAGCCATTGCCGCGGGGGATCCATGGATTCCTGCAGGAAGAGGAAGACGGCGGTGGCGCAGACGAGGACAGCGAATTGCGCGACCACATAACCGCTCACCGCCCGGTGTGCCCTGTCCTCGAGCACTCGATGCGTCGGGCGGCCCGTTGCCTTGGGCCGGTCCGGCCCGCCCAGGTAAAGGGGGCGCCAACCGGGAGGCTTCAGGAAGACCCGCAGCCGGTCGGCCCATGTGCGGCATTGCCCGGCGAGCCGGAAGAGATCGCCCCAGTAGTGGAAATTCGCGGTGAGCGGATCCCAGCTTCGCAGGGGAACGGTGATGCCGTAGGTAGGCTCCTCCTCCTCACGCTGGAAAGTGCCGAAGAGCTTGTCCCAGATGATGAGCGTACCGGCATGGTTGCGGTCGATGTACTTCGGGTCGCTGCCGTGATGCACGCGGTGGTGGCTGGGCGTGTTGAAGAGCCGTTCGAGCGGCCCCATGCGCCCGATAGCCTTGGTGTGGATCCAGAACTGGTAGAGGGTGACGAAGGCGCCTACCGTGACGATTACCGCCGGATGCACCCCCAGCAGCGCCACAGGGACGTAGAACCAGAAGCTAAAGAGCCCCTGCCACCAGCTCTGCCGCAAGGCGACGCTCAGGTTGTACTCCTCGCTCTGGTGGTGAACGATGTGCGCCGCCCATAGGAAGTTCACTTCGTGGCTCAGGCGGTGGAACCAGTAGTAGAGCAGGTCGATCAGCAGGAAGGCGAACAGCCAGGTGAGCGGCGTGCTGGGAAGGGTGAGGAGGCGCCAGTGGTCGTACACCGCCAGGTAGATGGCGAAGATGCCGGCCTTGGTGAAGGCCCCTACCACCTGTGAGCCGATGCCGCAGCCGAGGTTGGCCACGAAATCGCTCACCCGGTACACCCTCCTTCGGGCCCATGCGCTCCACCCGATCTCGACCGCCATGAGGGCGAAGAACAGCGGGATGGCAAGGATGATGTAATCCATGCAGCGAAAATACCGGCAGGGTATCTTCGCCGGCCTTCGCCGGGCATTAACGCGCGCGGGCGACGGCATCAGCATGCGGATCTCCTGGAACTGGCTCAAGGACTACGTCGACACCGCCCTCACGCCGCACGAGGCTGCCGAGGTGCTCACCAGCACGGGCCTTGAAGTGGAAAGCGTGGAGCCCTTCGAGCCCGTGAAGGGGATGCTCGCCGGGGTGGTGGTTGGCCATGTGCTCCAATGCACCAAGCATCCCGATGCCGACCGCTTGAGCGTGACCCTGGTGGACCTCGGTAGTGGCGAGCCGGTGCAGATTGTCTGCGGGGCACCCAATGTCGCCACTGGCCAGAAGGTATTGGTGGCAACGGTGGGGGCCATCCTGCACATGGGTGATGGCGGCAGCCTCACCATCAAGCGGAGCAGCATACGCGGGCAGGAGAGCCACGGCATGATCTGCGCCGAGGATGAACTCGGCCTGGGCCACAGCCACGACGGCATCCTGGTGCTCGATGCGGCCGCAGTGCCGGGCACACCGGCGGCCCGGCATCTGGGCCTGGTGAGCGATCACGTGCTGGAGATCGGTCTGACGCCCAATCGCACCGATGCCATGGGGCATGTAGGGGTGGCGCGCGACCTCATTGCGGCGCTCCGCTACCGGCAAGGCCTGGCGATGGAGCTGGGGCTTCCAGATGTATCCGGGTTCGCACAGGACGATGATGCACGCGTTACGGCCGTGGAGGTGATGGATGCGCATGCCTGCCCGCGCTATTGCGGCGTGACCCTCACGCAGGTGAAGGTGGGCCCTTCGCCGCAATGGCTCCGGGACCGGCTCGTGGCCATCGGCCTGAAGTCCGTGAACAATGTGGTGGACGTGACCAACTTCGTGCAGCATGAGCTCGGCCAGCCCCTGCACGCGTTCGATGCGGACCGGCTCACGGATGGACGCGTGGTGGTCCGGAAAGCCGCGGCGGGTGAGCCATTCACCACCCTCGATGGCAAGGAGCGCAGGCTCGATGCCAGCGACCTCGTGATCGCTGATGCCGTGAAGCCGGCCTGCATCGCGGGGGTGTTCGGCGGGCTTGACAGCGGCGTCACCGAGGCCACGACGGCGGTCTTCTTGGAGAGCGCCTGCTTCGATGCTGCAACCATCCGTCGTACGGCACGCCGCCACGCGCTCAGCACCGACGCTTCCTTCCGCTTCGAGCGCGGCGTGGACCCGGAGATCACCGTCTATGCGCTCAAGCGCGCCGCGATGCTGCTCCGCGAGGTGGCAGGGGCGCGCGTCAGCTCACCGGTCATCGATATCGACCATTCGCGCCGCAGCCGCGCCGAAGTGCGCCTGCGCTTCGCCGAGGTGGAGCGCCTCACCGGCATCGCCATCGCCCCCGATCAGGTGGTGCGCGCGCTGGAACTCCTGGACTTCCGGGTGCTCGAGCGCACAGCGGCGGTCCTTACCCTGCAGGTGCCGGCCTACCGGGTCGACGTATCGCGCCCGGCGGATGTCATCGAGGAGATCCTGCGCATCCATGGCTACGATCGCGTGCCGCTCCCGGCCCGGCTGATGGTGCCCATGGTCGCCCGTGAGCCCTTGACATTGGAGTCGCTGCGGCACGGCACGGCCATGCACCTCGCCGCGCGCGGGTTCCGCGAGATCATGACCCCCTCGCTCATCAACGCCCGCCGGGCCGTGGAATCCGGCAGCGCGGAAACGGCGGCGCTGGTCATGCTCAGCAATCCGCTCAGCTCGGAGCTCGACGCGCTCCGGCCCACGCTGCTCACAGGGGCGCTGCAGGCCTTGGCTCACAACCTCAACCGCCAGCAACGCGACCTGCGGCTCTTTGAGCGCGGGCGCATCTATGCCGCCCAAGGCTCGGCATCACGGGAGACCGAGACCCTCGCCCTGGCCCTCACCGGCAGGGCAGGCCGCGAGAGCTGGCGCGCCAAAGGGCGCAGTGTGGAGCGGGCGGATGCCCAGGAGGAGGTGGAGGCGCTGCTCGCACGGCTGGGCCTGCTTGCCCAGGTGCAATGGACGGACGCGGCGCACCCGCTGCTCGATGCCTGTGCGGAGCTGCGCGTGGGCCATCGATCGATGGGTGTTCTCGGCCAGGTGAAGGCCCGGGAGCTGAGGGCGGCGGAGGTGAACCAGCCGGTGCTCTACGCCGAACTGAATGAGGAAGCCCTGCTCGACGCCTGCCGGGGGAGCGCCACGACATTTGAGGAGGTGCCGCGGTTCCCGGCGGTGAGGCGCGACCTGAGTCTGCTGCTCCCCGCGGGGGCGCGGTTCGAGGATCTTCGCCGCATCGCGCTGCATGCCGAGCGCAAGCTGCTGCGCGAGGTGGGGCTCTTCGATGTGTACGAGGGCGACAAGCTTCCTGCGGGGAAGAAGAGCTATGCGCTCAGCTTCATCCTGCAGGACCCGGGACGGACACTCACGGACGAGCAGGTGGACAAGGCGATGGGGCGTATCCGTGCTGCCTTGGAGAAGGAGGCCGGTGCTGAGCTGCGCGGTTGAGCGCGCTGCGGCCGATCGCCGGCCCGTGATCCGATGCGGATTCCAGGCCGGAGCATCGCCACCTTTGCCGCTGGATGCGCATCGCCGTCAACACCCGACTGCTGCTGCCGGACAAGCTCGAGGGCATCGGCTGGTTCACCCATGAGGTGATGAGGCGCATCGTGCAGGCGCATCCGGAGCACGAGTTCCTCTTCCTCTTCGACCGGCCGTACGATGAGCGCTTCATCTACGGGCACAATGTGCGTCCCGTGGTGATGGGTCCGCCCACGCGGCATCCGTTGCTCTACCGGCTGTGGTTCGACTGGCTGCTCCCGCGGAAGCTGCGGGACCTGAAAGCCGATGCGTTCATCAGCCCCGATGGATTCGTGGCCCTGCGGAGCACGGTGCCTGCGCTCGCCGTGGTGCACGACCTCAACTTCGAGCATTACCCGGAGGACCTTCCCCGCGCGTACAGTCGCTACTACCGTTCCTACTTCCCGCGGTTCGCCCGCCACGCCACGAGGCTTGCCACCGTGAGCGAATTCAGCCGGCGCGACATCGCTGCCCGGTACGAGGTGGACGAAGGGCGCATCGATGTGCTCTACAATGGCGTCGGCGAGGCCTTCCGGCCGCTGGATCCATCGGAGCGTTCGGCCGCCCGCGCCCGGCTCACCGGCGGAGCGCCCTACTTCGTCTGCATAGGGTCCCTGCATCCCCGCAAGAACATCGCGCGCCTCCTCCTCGCCTTCGACCAGCTGCTCATCCAGCACCCGAGCGATATGCGGCTGGTGATCGTGGGTGAGCGTTTCTGGTGGGACCAGCGCATGGAGCAGGCCTGGAAGCAGGTGCGGCACAAGGAACGCGTGGTATTCACCGGCAGGCTCGGGCAGGACGAGTTGCACAAGGCCCTCGGCGCGGCGCATGCACTCGCCTTCATCAGCTACTTCGAGGGGTTCGGCATCCCCGTGGCCGAAGCCATGCGCTGCGGCGTTCCCGTGGTGGCGGCCGAGACTTCTTGCCTGCCCGAGGTGGCGGGCGATGCCGCCCACTACTGCGATCCGTTCAGCGTGGCCTCCATCAGCCGCGCCCTCTATGAGGTCTGGGGCGATGGGGCCCTCTGCGACCAGCTGCGCAGGGCCGGGCTCAAGCGCAGTGAGCGCTACACATGGGAGAAGGCCGCTGAGGCGCTATGGGCCAGCTTCGAGCGCATGTGCCGTGATGCCGGCCTGCATCCTGCTGCGATGAGCCTTCGCCCGGACCCCGTCGCCATACCCCGCACCACCGACACACGCTAGCGCGCATGCCGCTCGCCGCTTATCACCTCAAGGGCGTGCTCGAAGCCGGGTGCGACGAGGCCGGACGCGGATGCCTGGCCGGTCCCGTGGTCGCGGCGGCGGTCATCCTTCCGCACCGGGTAAGGCTGCGCGGCCTTGACGACAGCAAGAAGCTCAGCGAAGAGGCGCGCGAAGGGCTGCGCCCGCTCATCGAGGAGCAGGCGCTCGCGTGGGCGGTGGCCATCGTGGATCCGTCCGAGATCGATGCGGTGAACATCCTGCAGGCATCGTTCCGCGCCATGCACCGGGCCGTGGATGCCCTGGACATCCGTCCTGTGCACTTGCTGGTCGATGGGAATCGCTTCGCGCCGTATCCCGGCATTGCGCACAGCTGCCACATCAAGGGTGATGGGCGATTCCGTGCCATTGCGGCGGCCAGCATCCTGGCCAAGACGCACCGCGATGAGCTGATGCGCCGCCTGCACGAGGCGCATCCGCAGTATGGCTGGGCCGTGAACAAGGGTTATCCCACGGTCGATCATCGCGCGGCCATCGCCCGGTTCGGTCCCAGCCCCCACCACCGCCGCAGCTTCCGGCTGCTGCCAGGCCAGCCTTCGCTGTTCTGATCCGCCCCTTCCGTCCACAGGGCCCTGTGCGCAAGGCCCTTGCGGGCGGTGGGCCACCGGTGCCATGGAGGGCCACATTTGTGGCTCGCATGCGCCGTCCGCTCATCGCTTTTGTGCTGCTGGCCATCCTGGGTGCCGCGGCCTTTACGCTCTGGCAATGGGATCGCGACCAAGTGGAACGCGCCGACCCCTGGCGCGCGGTGCCGGCCGAGGCTGCCATCGTGCTCGAGGTCCCCGATGCCTTCGCTGCCTGGGACCGCTTCACCCATGCCTCCCTCGTCTGGCGCGCGTGGGAGAGCGATTCCGCGGCGGTGCGGCTGGCGCGGGTCATGGCCCATGCCGCCAAGCGCATGGAGGGCGATGCCGCGCTGCGCGATGCGCTGGCGGGATCGCCGGTGATCGTGGCGGTGATGCGCGTTGGTCAGGCGGGCGCGGCGCCCCTGGTCATCGGCCGTGCCCAAGGAGAGGCGGATCTGCATGCGTTGGCAGGTTTGCTGGCGTTGGACGAGGCCTCGCGCAATGCCTTCTCCGAGGGCCGCCCCACGCCCGTGCGCGTGGAGGGCGTGGACCTGAGCGCGGCGGCCCGAAGCGGCCTGTGGCTGGCCTCGCCCTCGAGCCAGCTCCTCGATGAGGCGCTCTTGCAGCTGGAGCGCGGCAGGCCCATCGCGTCCGATTCGCTATTCGCCAAGGCGCGCGCCACGCTGAGCGGCCATGACGAACCCCATCTGCTGGTGGAGACCCGGCGGCTCGCCGGGCTGCTCAGCGACATCTGGGAGGCCCGGCAGGTGGAATCCCTCGCGCTTCCTGCCGGATGGATGGCGTTCGATGTGCGCATGAAGCCTGATGCGCTGATCCTGAGCGGTCTCTTCGCGGGAGCGCAGGATTCGCCCCTGATTCGCGGGCTGCTGGAACAGGGTGCCGGCCCCTGGAGCGTGGCGCGGATGCTGCCGGCATCGGTTTCCTCGCTTCACGTGCGGCACATCGGGGATGCCGATGCGCTCGTCGCTTCGATGGCCGGGCAGGATGACCGCTCGCGGGCAGCGGAGGCAGCGACTCCATGGATGCTCGGGCCGGTGGGTGAAGCCCTGGCGCTCGGCCCGGAGCGCCGTTGGCTCATCGCCGGTGCCGTGGATCCCGATCGCGCCCAAGAGGAACTCATGGAGCCCTGCGCCGGCGCGCCCTGCGACACCATCGGTTATCGCGGCATCCGCCTCACGCGCTACCCGTCCTTTCTGCCCAAGGAGACGCTGATGGGCCGGCCGGCGCCCCTGCCGCAGCAGCCGTGGTGGGCCATCCTCGGCAGCCATGTGGTGATGAGCGACGACCCCGATGCCGTGCGGTCCTCGATCGATGCCTGGCTCGATGGGGGCAGCCTGGCGGAAGAGCCTGCTGCCAAGGCCTGGTTCAAGGAGATGGCCGATGAGGCCGGCTTCACCTGGTGGTGCGACCCCGGGCGCGAGGCGGCGCATTTCAGGTCCGGTCTGCGCGCTGATGCCGAGCCGACCTTCAACCGCCTCGTGGGCCTGCTGTCGCACCATTCGGCGCTCTCCATCCAGGCCTCCGGCGCACCGGACGGCATGCTCCACGTCGCGGTGGGCCTGCGGGCCCGGTCGCAGGCGGGGCGCGCCGATTCCTCTACCAGCGCAGCGCTCTGGTCGGTGAAGCTCGATGCGCCCGTGGCGCGTCGGCCCGACATTGTCCTCAACCACGTCAACGGCACGCGCGAAGTGCTCGTGCAGGATACCCTGCACCGCATCCACCTCTTCGGCGCTTCGGGCAAGCTACTCTGGAGCCGGGCGCTCGAAGGCCCCA
This sequence comes from Flavobacteriales bacterium UBA2426, assembly GCA_002342985.1. GTDB lineage: Bacteria > Bacteroidota > Bacteroidia > Flavobacteriales_F > PHOS-HE28 > PHOS-HE28. The sequence goes on along the minus strand of DDRC01000201.1, from coordinate 26,070 downwards.
TCGTAGGCGGCGTGCACCAGGTGGATCGGTTCCGGAACGGCAAGCTTCAGCTGCTGCTGGCCACGGCGCGAACGGCCTACCTCATCGACCGCAACGGCAACGATGTCGGCGGACCGCCGCATGCCCTGCCGTCGCCAGTGGCGGCACCCATGGCCGTGGTCGACTACGAGGGTCGGCGGGAGTACCGCGTGCTTGTCCCGCTGCAGGACAGGCGCATCCTCAACCTCGACCTGGACTGGGCTCCGGTTCAAGGCTGGGAGCCGCCCCGGCTGGCGCATCCGGCGATCGCGCCGGTTCGCCACCTGCGCATCGGCGGCAAGGACTACCTGCTCGTTCTGGATGAGGCCGGCGGGGTGAGGCTCCTCGATCGGCGCGGCAAGGACCGCCTGCATGTGACGGCGACCCTGGAGCGACCGAAGCGGCTGGTGGCTGTGCTCCCGGGTCAGGAGGCCCTGCGGACGCGCCTAATCTGGCTGGATCAGGACCTGCGCCTGCGCTGCGCATCGCTTTCCGGCGAGGAGCAGCCGCTGCCCGATGGCCTTGCGCAGGACCTCGATGGGGATGGCGCGCCGGAGTGGGTGATGCCGCTGGAGGTGCCGACCGCCGCCGAGCTGCTGGCAGCACTGGGCAATGGTGCCGCTCCGCCCGCCGTGGCCGCGCTGGATGCCAGCCGGACGGACAGCCTGGCCATCGGTGAACTGGATGCAGCGACCGGCGATGCATGGCGGTGGGTAAGGGCCGCCGTGCCATGGCCCGGGCATACCCATGCGCCCCATGCCATGGGTGACCTGAACCTGGATGGCCTCCCCGAGGCGGTGACGGTCACACCGGACGGCCGGCTCACCACCTTCCGGCTGCCATGAGCCGGGCAACGCGCCATCCCGGTTGCGCTGTGCACGTGCCCTGCTAGATTTGCCACGGCTATCCGGCGGCCCGCGCCGCCAGGCCCCATGAAACGAGCACTTCTCCGCACGGCATTGCGCAAGGAAGTGGTGGGCCTGGCCAAGGTCACGGTCATCATCCTCACCGCATTCCTGCTGCTCCTGGAGTTCGGCTATCGCGCCGATCCCTCCACCTACGTGCTGCTTGAGCAGCTCAGCTACGGCTTGGTCATCGCAGCGGCCTTCGTCACCTTGGGCAGCTTGCTGCGCACGGCTCTTCGCGGGGAGCATGTCCGCAAGGCCGAGCTCATCTGGTTGGTGGCGGTGCTCAGCTTGGTCATCGGGAAAGCGGTGGCTGCGCGCGTGTTCGCCGGGTTCGGGCACTGGCCATTGCTCGGGTTCCTGCTCACCTTCTCTTTCATCGAGCTATCGCGCCTGGAGATAGGGCGCAACAGCACGCTGTTCAACCCGGCGCTTCTCTTCGTCACCAGCTTCCTCGTCCTCATCGCCATAGGCGCAGCCCTTTTCCTATTGCCCAATGCCACTACGCGCCCCATCACCCTGGTGGAGGCCATCTTCACGAGCACGAGCGCCGTGTGCGTCACCGGCCTCAGCACCATCGATGTCGGCAAGGACCTTACGGCCATGGGGCAATGGGTGCTGCTGCTTCTGATCCAGCTCGGTGGCCTCGGAGTGATGACCTTCACCAGCTTCTTCGCCTTCTTCTTCAAGGGACGAACCTCGCTCGAGGAGCAACTGCGCGTGCGCGACATCGCGAACACGACGCTCAGCGGCGCCCGGGGCTTCATTGTCCAGGTGATCCTCTTCACGCTCGGCGTGGAGCTGCTAGGCACGGGGCTCATCTACCTGAGCGTCTCCGATACCGTGTTCGACTCGTTCGCGGACCGGATGTTCTTCGCGCTCTTCCACAGCGTTTCCTCCTTCAATAACGCAGGCTTTTCAACCGCGAGCTTGGGGCTCTACGACCCTGCATTCCGCTTCAATTACCCGCTGCTCTGGGTGATCGCGCTGCTCTTCGTTTTCGGCGGCCTCGGGTTCGGCATCATCTTCAACTTCAGCCGCTACGTGCGATTCTGGGTGGCCGGGCGCATCAGGCGATTCCTGACCGGTGCGCCTTGCCAGCGTTACCCGCGCGTGGTCAACCTGAGCACCCGCTTGGTGCTCCTCGCCACGGCCTTCCTCATCGTGCTCGGCACATTGTCGATTCTGGTCTTCGAGTGGAACCACGGCCTTGCTGAGCATGGGTCCTGGTGGGGGCGCATCACAGCGGCTTTCTTCACGGGCGTAACCCCGCGGACGGCCGGCTTCAATGTCATGGATACCGCGCTCCTCACCACGCCTACGCTCATGGTTGTGCTGCTGCTGATGTATGTGGGCGCATCGCCCGGCAGCACCGGCGGAGGCGTCAAGACCACCACCTTCGGGGTCGCCACCCTCAACATCTTCGCCACGGCGCGCGGACGCCGTCGCATCGAGTTCTTCGGCCGCGAGATCAGCAACCTCAGCACGCGGCGCGCTTTCGCCTCCATCGTGCTCTCGCTCATCTTCCTGGGGCTGTCCATCAGCGTGGTGGCGTCGCTCGAGGCAAGGCATGGGCTCATGCCCATCGCCTTCGAGTGCTTCAGCGCCTTCAGCACCGTGGGCCTGAGCATGAACCTCACTCCGCAGCTGGGCGATGCCGCCCGCGTGGTGCTGGTCGTTGTGATGTTCGTCGGCCGTGTGAGCGCGCTCACGCTGCTTGTGGGCGTGCTGCGCCAGGTGCAGGTGAGCAAATACAGGTACCCCAAGGAGGACATCCTCATCAACTGACCGCCCATGAAGATCGCAGTGTTCGGCCTCGGCAATTTCGGCAGGCACCTCTCCATCAAGCTCACCGCCATGGGCCACGAGGTGATCGCCATCGACCACGACATGGACAAGGTGGAGGCCATCAAGGGCGAGGTGAGCTATGCGGTGTGCCTCGAGAGCAACGACCCGCAGGCCATGAGCACGCTGCCCCTCACCGACGTGGATGCCGCCGTGGTGGCCATCGGGGAGAACGAGGGCGCCAACATCATGACCACCGCGCTGCTGGTGAACCTGAAGGTGAAGCGCGTCATCAGCCGCGCCATCAATCCGCTCCACGAGATGGTGCTCAATTCGATGGGCGTCACCGACATCGTGCACCCGGAGGAGAAGGCCGCCGAGGGCCTCGCCCGCAAACTCAATCTGCGCCGGCTCGTGGACCAATTCGAGCTGCCGGGCGGCTTCATCATCGCAGAGATCGTCGTGCCCGACAAGTTCGTGGACAAGCCCCTCAGCCAGATCCAGGAGCTGCGTCAGCGGCAGCTCGGACTGGTCACCGTGCTGCGAAAGGAGAGCGAGAAGAGCTTCCTTGGCCGCAGGTCCATCAAGCTCGGCGCCCTGGGCGTCATGGACCCTGACTTCGTGCCCGTGAAGGGCGACATCCTCGTGCTCTTCGGCACCAAGGAGGAGGTGGCGCGTTTCACCGGCGAGAACGACTGAGCGGGGCAAGGGCGTGGGGAATCGGCCGTTTGAAAGGGAGGCGGGGAGGCACGACATCCGCACGACCGATGACATCGCCATCCTGGTGCGCTCGTTCTACGAGCGGGTGCGCCCCGACCCGGAGCTCGGCCACTTCTTCGCGGACCTGGACTGGGGCCATCACATCCCTCGGATCGCCTCATTCTGGGCAATGGTGCTGCTCGGCGACCGCTCCTACCAGGGCGATCCGATGACGACGCACATCCGGCTGGCACGAACCCATCCGATGGAGCCGCGCCACTTCGAGCGATGGCTGGCGCATTGGCAGGCCGCAGTGGATGACCTTTTCAGCGGTCCGAAGTCGGATGAGGCCAAGGAGCGGGCGCGCACCATCGCCGGCATCATGGCCCATAAGGTGGGCCGTGCGGCCACCTAGCGGCGCGGCTTGCGCAGGGCGATGCGCTGGCCTCCCTTCAGCTTCGCGCCCTCCGGCAGGTTGTTGTAGCGCGCGAGCTTGCTCAGCTTCACGCCGTACGCCTGGCTAACGCCCCACAGGGTCTCGCCCTCGTGCGCCGTGTGGACATCGGCCTTGGCGGCCTTGTTGCGCTTGGGCTGGATGTAGATGATCTGCCCCTCGTTCAGCGCCGCCTCCTTGTCCAGGTCGTTCCAACGGGCCAGCATGCCGTGGGTCGTCCCCAGCTCATCGGCCAGCTTGCGGAAGCTGTCGCCCGACCGGGCACGGACGAACTTCACCCGGCCATCCGACACCTCCACGGACCGCCCGGCGGTGATGGTGATGGATTCCCCCCCGATGGCCGTCCGACGCCCCTTCTGCTCGGGAGCAGGCTTGGGTCCTTCCCCCTTGGAAGGCTTGTACGCCACGTCGATGCCCTGGTCGAGCTTTTGCAGCTCATAGCGTTCGATGAGGGTGATGAGCTTCTGCGGGTAGCTCGGGTCTGTGGCATACCCGGCCGCCTTCAGCCCCCGCGCCCATCCCTTGTAATCCGTCGGCCGCAGCTCGAAGAGGGCCGCATAACGCTGCCGCTTCAGGAACTTGCTGTGGTCCTCGAAGCTGTCGGCGGCATCGCGGTACTTCCTGAAGCAGTCGTTCTTGCGGTCATCGTCGTGGTAGCTCTTCCCCCCGGTCCAGTCGGGTGTGCACTTGATGCCGAAGTGGTTGTTGGCCGTCCGCGCCAGCTCGCTGTTGCCATTGCCGCTCTCCAGCAGCCCCTGCGCCAGGGTGATGCTGGCTGGAATGCCGTGCTCCTTCATCTTCCGCACCGCCACCTCCTTCCATTGCCCGATGTATTCCTCTGCGGTGAAGCGCTTGTTGGGCGGCTGCCCTTGAGCCCAAGCGCCCTGCACACCCAGCAGCAGCAGGGCCAGTAAACGGGTTATCCACAGATCAACAAGGCGCATGGTCGGTACGGGGCAGTCCCCGGGAAGGGGCGAAACTACCGGGGTTCCAGGGTGTTGTTCACAATCCATCCACCGGTGAATCAACCACCTCCTGTGGAAAGAACGTGCCGGAAGGCCCACTTCGGGTGTCCCGGCCCGGAACTTCGCCCGGGCGATTGAACCAACCGCCGCTGCAAGTGTTAACCCGGCATCATGGACCGCGACGGCAACGCCCAACGTCCCGCTGACGACCGCTTCGAGCGCCTTGGCTTGGAGCCGGGCGATTATTACTTCTCCAAGGAAGGCTACCTGGTCTTCACGGAGCAGTACCACCTGAAACGGGGATACTGCTGCGGCAACCGTTGCAAGCACTGTCCTTATGGGCACGAGGCGGTGAAGAAGGTGAGGGGGTAAGCAGCGTTACGGAACGCCCGGCTATCTTCACTGTGCCATGCGGGGAATCATACTCTTGGTATTGCTCTTCCAAGCCCTTACGGCTGCCGCCCAGGATTGGGTCTTGCTCAATCCCGCGTACCGCTACAACTACAGCAACGACGGCACCGATACCATTCGCCACCAGATCCGCGTGATGGATGTGGATACGCTGGGGCCGGATAGCTTCAGATATGAACTGAACAGGGTGGCGGTTGTGTGTGATACCTGCCCTGCGATCGGCAATACCTGCGCCGGCTGTTTCGTTCGAGTGAACCAACCGCAGTTCCTTGGGATCGAGTGCGTGAAGGCGGGGAACGACTGGCGCTTCTTCGGTGCGGACACCTTCATAATTCGCGGTTCTGCTGGCCCCGGTGCTACATGGAGCTTTGACTTAAGCAACGGAGTAACGGCTACTGTTGATGCCGAATGGACCGAAGCGCTGTTCGGGGTGCAGGACACCCTGCGCAGCATCGTGCTGAGCAGCCAGGACACGATCATCTTGAGTCGTTCATTCGGCATCCGGCGTTTCTGTCGCGGCTCGAATGCCGTGGAGTTGATAGGCGTGGAAGGGCCAGGGGTTGGGCGGGTTTATCCTAATCCGCTGGCGTACTTCGATTATCAGCCGGGGGATGAGTTGACGTATTGGCTTCTTTCAATCTACCACATATCGTATCCGGGTGGGCTTCACTACAATACCTCTCTTCCATCATATTGGAAGGTTAGGATTACCGGCCGTATGGATTCATCGGAAGGCGTGTTCTATACGACATCGTGGGCAATTGATTGGCCTGGCGGACTAGGGGTCACGTTTCCGCCGATAAGTGTACCGGACTGGCCAGTTCCGTACAATGGATGGTCCTTGGTGCGCGATGAGCTACTCGTGAAGCACCCGCTGCTTGGGGCTTTCCCTGGCGAGGTAATCGACACTTCCATCTGTGAGAATGCCTACTATCCCGGTTATGACGTTCGATCAATTGCCCAGTACAGTTTGGCTCCAAGCGGAAAAGCCGAGATGCGATATCAACCAATTGGACCGTCTGTCAACAGCATGCTTTGCGGGTTTAACGCCACTGGATCCCCACTTCAAGGGATGTTTCCGCGGCACCCCGAACCAGTATCTGCATGGTACGAGGAGGGTGTCGGTCTTCGCACGATGTGGTTTCGCCTCTCTCCAGGAGAAGGCGAGCACCTTGTGGAGTTGGTTGGAGCGGTTATCGGTGGGGATACCATTGTGCCGCCTCCTGTCATCAATTGGGATGTCGCAATTGTGGAACGTGAGAACAACGGCGGTCTAGTGTTCCCCAATCCCGCAACAGACAGGATATTCATGAAGCAAGCGCCAATTAGCGCTGGTTTGGGCATCCGAGATCTCGAGGGGCGTCTCGTCCTCACCCAGCACATCGCTTCAGCGAACGAGACCATCGACGTGCAGCACCTCGCGCCGGGCATCTACTTCGTTTCGGTGGATGGCGTGGCACCGCAACGCGTGGTGATAGCCCGCTAGCCCGAACTTCGCCGCGCCGCGATTGTTCCGGCCATAGCATTCGCACACATGCCCACCGCAACCGCTTCCGAGCTCCAGGCCTTCCAGCAGGCCATTCGTGAAGGCATCCCCGAGGCGCTCCCGCCTGCCCGCCCGCTCGACGCCGGCGTGAGCCACGCGCCCAAGCGCAAGGATATCCTCACCGCCGAGGAGAAGAAGCTGGCCCTGCGCAACGCGCTGCGCTACTTCCACCCGAAGCACCACAGCACCCTCGCGCCCGAGTTCGCGCAGGAGCTGCAGGAATACGGCCGCATCTACATGCACCGCCTGCGTCCGGAGCACCCCATGCACGCGCGGCCCATCGACCACTACCCCGTGAAGAGCAAGCAGGCCGCGGCCATCATGCTGATGATCCAGAACAACCTGGACCCGGCCGTGGCGCAGCACCCGCACGAGCTGATCACCTACGGCGGCAACGGCGCGGTGTTCCAGAACTGGGCGCAGTACCGTCTGGTGATGCAGTACCTGAGCGAGATGACCGACGAGCAGACGCTGGTGATGTACAGCGGCCACCCGCTCGGCCTCTTCCCCAGCCACCCCGATGCCCCGCGCGTGGTGGTGACCAACGGGATGATGATCCCCAACTACAGCAAGCCCGACGACTGGGAGCGCTTCAACGCCCTCGGCGTGACGCAGTACGGCCAGATGACCGCGGGCAGCTACATGTACATCGGCCCGCAGGGTATCGTGCACGGCACCACCATCACCGTGCTCAACGCCTGCCGCATGATCCAGTCGTCGCCGGGAACGAAGGGCAAGCTCTTCGTCACCGCAGGCCTGGGCGGCATGAGCGGTGCCCAGCCCAAGGCCGGCAACATCGCGGGCGTGGTCACCATCTGTGCCGAAGTGAACGCCACGGCGGCCTACAAGCGCCACAGCCAGGGTTGGGTGGATGAGGTGATCACCGACGTGGACGCGTGCATCGATGCCGCGCTCGCCTGGCAGAAGAAAGGCGAGGCGCACAGCATCGCCTACCTCGGCAACGTGGTGGACCTATGGGAGCGCCTCGCCGCACGGAACATCCATGTGGACCTCGGCAGCGACCAGACCAGTTTGCACAATCCCTGGGCCGGCGGCTACTACCCCGTGGGCCTGAGCTACGAGGAGAGCAACGCGCTCATGGTGAAGGACCCGGCCGCCTTCAAGCAGCGCGTGCAGGAGACGCTGCGCCGCCATGTGACCGCCGTGAACACCCTCGCCGAGCAGGGCATGTACTTCTTCGATTACGGCAACGCATTCCTGCTGGAAAGCAAGCGCGCGGGTGCCGACATCGCCGGCAAGCACGGCGAGGAATTCCGCTACCCCAGCTACGTGGAGGACATCATGGGCCCTATGTGCTTCGACCACGGCTTCGGTCCGTTCCGGTGGGTGTGCACCAGCGGCGATTCGAAGGACCTCGCCACCAGCGACCGCATCGCCGGCGATGTGCTGGAAGCGATGGGGAAGGAGGCACCGCCCGAGATTGCACAGCAGATCGCCGACAACCTGCATTGGATCCGCAGCGCGCAGCAGAACAAGCTCGTGGTGGGCAGCCAGGCGCGCATCCTCTACGCCGACAGCGAGGGCCGCATCCGCATCGCGCAGGCCTTCAACGAGGCGATCAAACGCGGCGAGATCAGTGCGCCCATCGTGCTCGGTCGCGACCACCATGATGTGAGCGGCACCGACAGCCCATACCGCGAGACCAGTAACATCCGCGACGGATCGCGCTTCACCGCCGACATGGCCGTGCAGAACTTCGTGGGCGATGCCTTCCGCGGCGCCACATGGATCAGTTTGCACAACGGCGGCGGCGTGGGCTGGGGCGAGGTGATCAACGGCGGCTTCGGCATGGTGCTCGACGGCAGCGCCGACAGCGACCGGCGGTTGAAGAGCATGCTGCACTGGGACGTGAACAACGGCATCGCGCGCCGCGCCTGGGCCCGCAACCCCAACGCGGTATGGAGCATCGAACAGGAGATGAAGCGCACGCCGCTGCTGAAGGTGACCCTGCCGAACGAGGCTGATGATGCGGTGATCGACGGGGCCTTGGGCTGAGGGCGAAAGATTAAATTCGTGGGCCACCCAACCCGGCCAGGGTGTTCACCGTGTATGGATGTGAACGCCCAACAACCGATCCTCACGCCCATGAACCACACATTCCGCTCCCTGCTGCTCACAGGCGCCTCCCTTGTCGGGCTGGCCGCCTTCGCCCAGCCCATACCGCCTTATCCCATCCTCATCACGGGAATGGTGCAGGGCTGCATGCCCAACAGCCAGGTGACCATCTCGTCCATGCCCAACACGCAGCCCACCTGGAGCTACACGCTCGACCTGGTGAACTGCGGGTTCGATACCGTGGCTTGGATGCAAAGCCCTGGTGGCGGCTTCACGTTCAATGTGGCCTGCAACGGGGCCATGCTCACCGCAGTGGGCCAGTACCAAGTCGGCCCTTCGGGTGCCGACTCGATCATGGTCACCCTGAACTGCAGCGGTGGCGGAACGCCTGACTGCCTGGGGGTGCCCGGCGGCAGCGCCCTGCCCGGCACGTCCTGCACCACCTTCCTCGGCGTGGACGGAACCTGGAACGCCAGCTGCGAATGCGTGCCGAACGCCTCTTCCTGCCAGGCCTGCTTCACGGTGTACTCCAACAGTCCGTGGACCGCAGGATTCATGAACTGCTCCACCGGCAACGCGCCGTTCACCTACCAGTGGTGGCTGCCCAACGGGAGCGCTTCCACCTCACAGAACGCGGATTGGACCTTCACTGCCGCAGGGGCATACGGCGTTTGCCTGACCATCGCCGATGCGGGTGGATGCACCAGCGTGCTCTGCGATACCGTGTATGTGGATGCGAACGGCGGCGTCTCGGCCAGCGCCAACTACTTCGACTGCCTGCAGATCCCCAACGGCCCCAACGTGCCGGGCTCGCCCTGCGTCAACCCCAACGGATCGACGGGCATTTGGAACGCCAACTGCGAGTGCGTGCCGACCCTGATGAACTGCCAGGCCTGCATCGAACTGGGGCCGGTGATCAACCAGAGCGGCAATGCCATTCCCTTCGCCGTGCTGGGCACGAACTGCTCGCAGGGTACGGCGCCGCTCACCTACCAGATCAACTGGGGGGATGGGGTAGCCAATTCGTCCGGTGATCACGCGTATGCTGAACCCGGTGTCTATGGCGTGTGCATCACCATCGCCGATGCCAGCGGTTGCACGAGCGTGGACTGCGACACCGTGGTGGTGGATGCCAATGGCGGCATCTCGGTGAACCCGCCCATGCTCTACGACTGCCTGCAGGTCCTGAACGGCCCCAACATGCCCGGCACGCCCTGCACGAACCCGGCCACCGGTTTCACCGGCACGTGGAGCGCCGACTGTGTCTGTGTGCCCGACTCAACCGGCGGCGCCTACGACTGCCTCGGTGTGCTGAACGGCAGCAACCTGCCCGGCACCCCCTGCTGGACACCCGGCACCAACTTCATCGGCGTGTGGGATGCGAACTGCAACTGCACCAGCGGAAGCGGTCTGCCCTGCCAGGCCGGCTTCTGGGTGATCCAAGCCTACGGCCAGGACAGCCTGCCCGTGCCCAACGAAGTGTGGGTGTGGAACCTGAGCACCGGCAACGGCGCGCTCTCCTACCTGTGGAACTTCGGCGATGGCACCACCAGCACCGACCCCTTCCCCACGCACACCTACAGCCAGAACGGTCCCTACCTGCTCTGCCTCACCATCGCCGATGCCAGCGGCTGCACCAGCACCAGCTGCGACAGTGTCTCCATTGATGAGAACGGCCTGCTGAACGGGATGATCCTCGGTGGCCACGACGCATCGTCGGCCAATCGCACCAACGGCTTCACGCTGAATGTGCAGAACCCGCTCACCACGAGCATGGCCGAGCTGCAGGACCTCTCCCACGCCGCCATCTGGCCCAACCCCAGCAACGGCGACCTGAACCTGGCCCTGGTATCCACGGCCGATGGCCCCTTGAGCATCCGCTTCTTCGATGTCAACGGCCGTGAGGTCCGCCAGGAAAGCCGGGCCATGAACGCCGGTCGCAGCCAGCATCGCTTCGACATCGCCGACCTGCCTGCGGGCATCTACACCCTGCGTGCCACCGACCGCAACGGCAGCAGCCTCAGCATTCGGTTCGTGAAAGCGAGGTGATCCGCCGTCCGATCCTTCCAGGAGCGCCCTGCAGCCATGCGGGGCGCTTCTGCGTTCGGGCGGTCCGATCGCAGTAATTTTCAGACGCACCCAACCCAGGGGCCAGCGGCACCGTGTATGGGAATGAACGCCCAACGAACGAACCGTAATCCCATGAAACACGCACTTCGCTCCCTGGCCCTCACCGCCGCCCTCTCGGCCGGTATGGCCGCCATTGCCCAAATCCCATACGAGGTCACCGTATACGGTACGGTGGCCGGCTGCACTCCCAACTCATTCGTGAACATCGAAACACTGCCCGGAACTGAGCCTGCGCAGGACATTGATGTGCCGGTGCTGCCTCCCACGTGCAGCTTCAGCGTGACGCTGAACATGATTTCGGGGTCTGGTGGCTTCATCATCAGCACACCGTGCCTCGGTGTCATGCAATCCGACACCGTGCTCTACGAGGCGGACCCGGTGTTGGACTCGGCCATGGTGTACGTGGTGTTCAACTGTGGCAGCACGACACCGGATTGCCTTGGCGTACCCGGTGGCAGTGCCCTGCCGGGAACGCCTTGCACCAGCACTGGCGGCGGGAACGGCATCTGGAACGCGGAATGCCAGTGCATCCTCACGAACGGTGATTGCCAGGCCTGCTTTACCGCATCGCAGGCCACCGATGGGAATGGCGCCCCGATCCCCTTCACCGCGGCGTTCACGAACTGCTCCAGCGGCGGCACGGGGTCCATCGAGTACATCTGGGACTTCCCCTCCACGGCGATCACCGCCTTCGAGACCAGCTATACCTACAATGGCCCCGGTGTTTGGGGTGCCTGCCTGAACATGTATGCCGATGGATGCACCAGCTACCTCTGCGATACCGTGCTGTTCGATGCGAACGGTATGCTGGTGGATGGACCGGTCGTGTATGACTGCCTCCAGATCCCCAATGGTCCAAACGTCCCGGGAGCACCCTGCACCAACCCTGCCACCGGCGCTAGCGGCACGTGGAGCGTGAATTGCGAGTGCATCACCAACACCACCGGTTGCCAGGCCGGTTTCTGGGTGATCCAGGCTTATGACAGCCTCGGCGGGGAGGTGGCCCCCATCCCGTATGAGCTCTGGGTGTGGAACCTGAGTAGCGGCACCAGCCCCTTCCAGTTCGAGTGGGACTTCGGAGACGGTACCGGCAGCTTCGATCCCTACCCTACGCACGTGTATGCCCAGAGCGGCCCCTACAACCTCTGCCTCACGCTCACCGACGATGCCGGGTGCTCAAGCACTTATTGCGACAGCATCAGCATCGATGGGGGCGGTTTCTATGAGGGTATGGCACCAGAGGCCGAGGTCCGCAACGGCTTCACCATCCGCGTGATCAGCCAGCTGCCCACCGGCATCGCCGACCAGCCCGCCTTCACCGACACCCGCCTGTGGCCCAACCCGGTGAACGATGTGCTGAACCTCCGCTTCGACACCAACCTGCGCGGCAATCTGGCGATGGCCGTAGTGGACGTGAACGGGCGCGTGGTGCTGAGCACGGGTGCGATGGTCACCGGCGGCACCAACCAGCTGGAGGTCGCCACCAGTTCGCTGCCAGCCGGCATGTACATGCTCCGCATGGGCAACGGACAGGATACCATGAGCTTCCGCTTCGTGAAACACTGATTGCACACCTGAGGCCGAAGGGCACCCGCCATGAGGCGGGTGCCCCTCCGCAC
>DDRC01000201.1:0-13388 GCA_002342985.1 Flavobacteriales bacterium UBA2426 | reverse complement strand
TCCCCCGCCATGAGGCGGGTGCCCTTCGGCACAATGGCATGGTCCCCGAGAGCCTCATCGAACGCTGCCTCCGCGAGGAGCCCAAGGCGCAGTACGAGCTGTACCGCGCCTTGTACGGGCAGATGATGGCCATCTGTGGCCGCTACGAACGCAACAAGCAGGATGCCGTGGCCCGCATGAACCAGGGCTTCCTGAAGATCCTGACGAACCTGGACAAACGACGGCCCGAGGTCCCCTTCGAGCTCTGGACCCGACGCATCATGATCAATACCGTGATCGACCAGCACCGCCACGACCGCCAGCGCCGGCAGAGCGAATCGCTCGATGCGCCGCTGGATGAGGGCGCGCTCACCGAGGTGAACGACTACCTGCGGCAGATGGATGCCGAGGCCTTCGCCGAGCTCCTCTCCCGCGTCCCCGACATGTCGCGGAAGGTCTTCAATCTCTTCGCCATCGACGGCTTCGGGCATGCCGAGATCGCCACCATGCTGGGCATCAGCGAGGGCACCTCAAAATGGCACGTGAGCCATGCCCGGCAGGTGCTGCAGCAATCCATCGCTCGGTTGGCCACCGTCGCCGTCAAGAACGCACTGCCATGAACCTGAACGAGCAATTCGACGAGCTGGCGCGGCGCAAGCTGGAAGAGCGTGCATACCCCTTTGAGGAATCGGCCTGGCTCGATGCGCAACGTGCCATTGCCGCCAGGAAGGGGAGGCGTCGTCGTTGGGGTTGGTACCTGGGCGGCTTGTTGGCAGCAGTGGGCATGGCCTGGATCCTTGGCGGCGAGCCATGGGCCCGAGAGCACAGCAGGACCGTGGTGTCGGGGAGCGCTGCTGCCGGTGCAGCCGGGCAGCCGGCGGCGGCAGGGAATGCGGAGATGGAAGGAGGAGCCACCTCGCGTGAGACAGAGGCCGCAGCGCCGATCGAACGGGCCGATCGGGCATCCAGCCTTGGCGGAGACGCTGCTGCTCCGGACACGCCCCGTGCTCCATCCGTGACCGGAAGCCATCATCATGACGCGACGGCCCCCTTCGCAGCAGCCAATCCCATGCTGCCCGTGAATCCGGCCATTGGGCGCGCGGCCGCGGCACCAGCTGCCCATGCCCCCGCGGACCGCACAGCCGATACGGGCGATGGTGGCATTGTACCGGAGCCTGTCGGGAGCGGATTACGGGATGCCGGCCTGCCACCGGGTCGGCGCTTTGAGCCGAACCCCGAGCTGAGTTCCGCCCTCGCGTTGTCGGGCGATGAACCGGGTGTCCTGCGGTCGGCCCTTGGGGAGGACGCTTCAGCCTCACTGATCGGTCTGCGCAGTGAGGATGCCTCCCGATCGGAAGGGGCGGAGCGGAGGGCCATTCCCATGCTGCTGGGCATCTCCGCCAGCCTTGCTCCGGCATTGCCCCACACGGTGGAGCCAGGCCCGGTGATCCAGCCGCTCCGGATCAGCCGCTGGAGCTGGGAGGTGGGAGCGCTGGCGGGAGGCTTCTCTGCCACCAGTGACTATCGGGGCAATGCCGCGAGCGATTGGTCGGTTTCCCCGCAGCTGAGCGTTGGCGTTGGAGCGGAGGCCATGCGGATGAACCGGAACCTCGGCATCGGGTTCGGACTGCATCACGGGTCCTTCGCCGATCGCCTCAGCACCCCGGAGGCTATCCGGACGACCATTGAGCTCGACCGGTACTGGTACCTGACCCCGGTTGACACCACCCTGCTTGTCATCACGGACTCGGCCTTCAACGGCGAGGGGCAGATGGAATACTACGGGTTCAACGTGCCTGCCACGGTGATGGTGATCCGTTCAGCTTACGATACCACGGCCACCCGCTTGGTCATCCGGCAGGCCCGCCAGCGGGTGAACCGCACCAGCTACATCGAGTTGCCGCTGCTGCTCGATGCGCACGCAGTCCAAGGCCGGTGGAGCATCGGGGTGCGCGGCGGTCCGTCGATCGGGCTGCTGACGCGCCGTGATATCTCCCTGCCGGCGGAAGAAGGCGATGGCTACGCGGATGCGGACCCGGCTGCCGTGCGCCAATGGGTGCTCGGCTGGACGGCCAGGGCCTATGTGCGCTACCGGTTCAACAGCGCTTGGAGCATCGGGCTGGAGCCGGCGCTGCGCGGCCAGTTCATGGATGCGGTGGTGCAGGAGGGCGTGGCACGCAGGTCGACGGCCGGCGGGTTCGTCCTCAGCCTCAGCTACCGGCTGCCCTGACCGATGGGATCGGGCACCGGCCCGACTTCTCATCTTCACGCCGCCGAATGCGCCGTGCCTTCCTGACCAACCTGCTGCTGCTGCTGGCGCTCAACCTGCTGGTGAAGCCCTTCTACATCCTGGGCATCGATGCCGGGGTGCAGCGCGCAGTGGGTGCGGAGGCTTACGGCAGTTATGCGGCCCTCCTCAGCCTGGGCTTCCTGCTCAACATCGTGCTGGACCTGGGGCTGACGAACTACAGCACGCGGCATGTGGCGCGGCACACCCATCTCATGGGCAAGTACCTGGGAGGGGTGGCGGCGGTGCGCATGGCGCTGTTGCTGGCCTATGCCGTGCTCACGGTGGCCACCGGGGTGGTGCTCGGCTACCGGGGCGAGAGGCTGGGCATGCTGGGTTGGCTGGTGCTGAATCAGGGCCTGGTGGCCAGCATCCTCTACTTGCGCAGCAACATCGCCGGCGCCCAGCGCTTCCGATGGGACAGTCTTCTCAGCGTGCTCGACCGCGTGCTGCTGATCGGCGGCGTCGGATGGCTGCTCTGGGGGCGGGCGGCAGGAGAGCCCTTCCGCATCGAATGGTTCGTATGGGCGCAGACCTTGAGCTACGCGGTCACCTTCCTGGTGGCACTGGCGTTCGTGCTGCGGCTGAGCGGGCCCGTGTCGATGGCATGGCGGCCGGCCTTCAGCATCGTGGTGGTGCGGCAGAGCTTTCCCTTCGCGGTGCTCATCCTGCTGATGACCTTCTATTACCGGATCGATACCGTCATGCTGGAGCGCATGCTGCCTGACGGCGCACTGCAGGCGGGTATCTACTACCAGGGGTTCCGCTGGTTCGAGGCGCTCAACATGCTCGGCTATCTGGTGGCGGGCCTGCTGCTGCCCATGTTCAGCCGCATGCTCCAGGAGCGCGCCGATGTCACCCCGCTTGCCGGCCTGGCCTTCCGGCTGGTGCTGGTGGCTTCCTTGGCAGCCGCCGTCTTCGGCAGCCTTCATGCGGCAGGCGTGATGGGCCTGCTCTATGCCGATCATGTGGCCGAGGCGGCGCGGGTCTTCGCGCTCCTCATCTGGTGCTTCGCGGCCGTCTGCACCACCTATGTCTTCGGTACCCTGCTCACGGCTGGCGGTGAACTGCGGCTCCTGAACTGGATGGCCGCAGGCGGTGCGGTGCTCAACATCGCCCTGAACGCCCTCCTGATTCCCCGCCTGCAGGCCGAGGGGGCGGCCTGGGCAGCGCTGGTCACTCAGGTGCTCACGGCGACGGCGCAGGTGGTTCTCGCGGCGCGCATGCACCGGTTGGCCGGAATCGCCCCGACCCTCTTCCGGGCGGCGCTCTATGCCACCGGCTTGGCCGGCCTTGGTCTGGGGCTTGACCGGCTCGCCCTGCCCTTTTGGATGACGGGCCTGGTCTTCGCCCTCCTCGCGGCTGGAGCGGCCTTGCTCACGGGCCTGTTGCGGCCGGCGGAGCTCCGCGCGGCCATGGCGCTGGAAGGGACTGGCCGACAGGGGTGAACGCGTACTTTAGCCGACCTTTCACCGTTAGGCCCCGCATGCAGGAGACCCTCACCAGGCGCAGAGCCCCCATGGCCGCTGCGTCCGAGCCGCCGCCCTTCGACCTCGTCCTTTACCTCTGGCAGCGCCGCCGGTTGATCATCGGGGTCACTCTGATCGGTCTGGCAGCCGGCGTTGCCGCCGCGTTCCTCATCACCCCGCTCTACCGCAGCGAGGTGATCATGTTCCCGGCCATCACCAACAGCGCCTCCAAGGCCCTGCTCAACGAGCAGGCTACCGGGCGCGACGACATCCTTGCCTTGGGCGATGAGGAGGACAGCGAGCAGCTCTTGCAGCTGCTGCATTCGGATGAGATCCGCGACAGGGTCGCCCAGCGGTTCAACCTCTTCGAGGTGTACCGCATCAAGCCCGACAGCCGCCACCGCAACAGCGAGCTGCGCGAGGCCTATCGCGACCACATCAAATTCGAGTACACCAAGTTCAGCAGCGTGAAGGTGGAGGTGAACGACCCGGATCCCCAGCGCGCAGCGGACATCGCCAACTTCATCTCGGCACAGGTGGACAGCGTGTGGAAGGAGATGGCCCGTGAGCGCGCCGAGAAGGGCCTTCGCATCGTCCGCAGCAAGGTGGAGCAGCTCGAGGCGGACATCTCCCAATGGCAGGACAGCATGCGCGTGCTGCGCGACCTGGGCGTGCACGACTACCATACCCAGACCGAGCGCTACAACGAGTATCTCGGCGCGGCCATCGTGAAGGGCGACCAGCGGGCCGTGAAGGAGTTCGAGGAGCGGTTCAAGGTCCTCGCCCAGTACGGCGGGGCCTATGTGACCCTGCAGGACCGCCTCTTCAACGAGACCAAGCGCCTGAGCATCCTGCGCATGAAGCTGGAGCAGGCCCAGGCCGACCTGGAGAGCGACCTTCCGCACAAATTCGTCGTCAACAGGGCCCAGCCGGCGGATAAGAAGTCCTACCCCATCCGATGGCTCATCGTGGCCATGAGCGGCATCTCGGCCTTCCTCCTGGCCTTGCTGCTCATCGTCATCCAGGAGAACGTGAACAAGGTGCGCGCATCCCATGGCCGCTGAGCTCAACTTCACCACTTTCCTTTCCGTCTTCCGGCGGAATGCGCGGCTCTTCGTCGCGGTTGGCGCCGTGGCCGCCATTGCATCAGCCATCCTCAGCGGACCTGCGTTCATGCCGCCGCGCTTCAAGAGCACGGCCACCGTCTATCCGGTGAACCTCAACAGCTACAGCATCGAGACGCGTACGGACCAGCTGCTGCAGCTCCTCGAGAGCAACAGCATCAGGGACAGCCTCATCAAGGCCTTCGATCTGCCCGCGAAGTACGAGATCGACACGGTGGCGAGCGGGGGCTACTTCGCGCTCTACAACGAGTTCAACGACCGTGTGGAGATCTCCAAGACGCGCTACGAGTCGGTGCTGATCGAGGTCGTCGACGAGGACCCCCGTGCCGCGCGCGACATGGTGCTCGCCATGCTGGAGCAGGTGAATCTCCTCGCACGACGCCTGCAGCGCGAGAAGAGCTACGAGGTGCTCGCGATCGCCGAGCGGGCGCTCGGCCATGAGCGCGCCAAGCTCGATAGCGTGGAACGGCGCCTTAATGCCCTGCGTCAGGAGGAGGGGCTGCTCAGCTACGAGTCGCAGGTGAAGGAGCTCACCAAGGGCTATGTGCGGATGCTCTCGAGCGGGTCATCCCAGGCACAGCGGGATGCCGTTCTCTCCATGATCCGCCGGCTGGAGGAGAAGGGCGGCGAATTCCGCGAGCTTACCGAGCTGAGCAACCTGTTCCGGTCCAACTACGACCGCCTGCTCACCGAGTACGAGAAGGTGGTGAACGATGTGACCAAGGAGCTCACCTATACGAACGTGGTGGTCTATCCCGAGGTCAGCGACAAGAAGGTCTACCCGGTGCGCTGGCTCATCGTCTCCACCGCCACGCTCTCCGCCCTCTTCCTCTGCTTCGTGCTGCTGGTCTGGCGCGACCATCGCCATTGATCATGGTGGGGGTCATCAAGCGGGAGTGGATCGGGGCGGCGTGCATCGCTTTCGTCCTGGCGAACGCAGTGCTCACGGCCATGGACTTCCCGTGGCTCGCGGTGCTGCCCGCCGCGCTGCTCGCAACCTGGGCCATGATCATGGTCCCGGAGCGCCTGCTTCTCTTCATCGCCTTCGCCACCCCGCTTTCCATCAATCTGGAGGAGCTCGATCTCGGCGGCATCGGGGTCTCGCTGCCCACCGAACCGCTCATGGTTGGCCTTATGTGCCTGTTCCTACTGAAGCTCGCGCTGCACCGCGGCCAGCTCGACGCCTCCTTCATCAGGCACCCCATCACCTGGATCGTGCTCGCGCAGCTCATCTGGATGGCCGTCTGCATCGTTCCCAGCAGCATGCCCATGGTGTCGGTGAAGTACCTGCTCGCCCGCCTCTGGTTCGTCACCTGCATGTACTTCCTGGCCAGCCGGCTGTTCCGCGACGAGCGGAACATGCACCGGTTCATGAAGGCCTTCCTGGCGGGCCTCATGGTCGTCATCGTCTACACGCTCTACCAGCATTCGCGCTTCCATTTCGAGCACGACCCGGCCCACTGGGTGATGAGCCCATTCTTCAAGGACCATACGAGCTACGGCGCCGTCATCGCGTTCATGCTGCCCTTCACCGTGGCTGCCGTGGCCATGCCCGGCTACTCACGCACGGAGCGGGGCATCGCGCTGCTGCTGCTCGTCGTGCTGGGCACGGGGCTCGTGTTCTCCTACACCCGTGCGGCGTGGCTAAGCCTGATGGGTGCCGCAGGGCTGTTCCTCCTGATGCGGTTCCGGGTCCCGGTCTGGGCGCTGGGACTGCTCCTCACCGTGGGGGGGGTGGGCTACGTGGTGAACCGCGACCAGATCACCATCGCCCTGGAGCGCAACCGTGAGGAGAGCAGCGATGACCTGAAGGAGCACGTGCAGTCCATCTCCAACATCAGCAGCGACGCCAGCAACCTGGAGCGGATCAACCGCTGGAACTCGGCCTTGCGCATGTGGCAGGAGCGGCCCCTGTTCGGCTGGGGCCCGGGCACCTACATGTTCCAGTATGCGCCTTTCCAGGCTTCTGAGGACCGCACGATCATCAGCACCAACTTCGGCCTGCAGGGCAATGCCCACAGCGAGTACCTGGGCCCGCTGGCCGAGCAGGGCGTGCTGGGCATGGGACTGATGGTGGCGCTGATTGCCGTCACCATCTATCGGGCGATCCGCCTGTACCAGCGCATGCCGGCCGGTGCCGATCGCAGGCTGGTCACGGCGGCCTTCATGGGGTTGGTGACCTACTACCTGCATGGCGCGCTGAACAACTTCCTCGACATGGACAAGGCTTCCGTGCCGTTCTGGGCCTTCACGGCCATGGTCGTGCTGTTCGACCTGAAGTACCCGCCGGAGCCTCCAGCTGAGCGCGCGGCCCGCCAAGGGGCGGAAGCGGTCAGCTGATGCGGCAGGTGAGCAGCGCGATGTCGTCCAGGTAGGCCTGCGCCCCCCGGTGCGCCTCGAATGCCGTGATGATGCGTTCGTTGAGCGCCTCCGGCGAGGTGCTGCCCGACTCCTGAAGGAGGCGCATCAGCGGCGCATCCTCGAACGCGATGCCCTCCGCGTTCTCCTGCTCCACCAGGCCATCCGTGTAGCACACCAGCAAGCTGCCGGCAGGAACTGCGGCCTCGCCGATGCGCAGGAAGGGCAATGCAGGCATCATGCCGAGTGCGATGCTGCCGTCGTGCAGCGTGCTGATGCGACCGCCATGGTGCAGCAGCGGGGCATTGTGGCCGGCGTTCGCATACCGGATAGACCTGTTGCGCAGGTCAAGGATGCCCGCGAAGAGCGTGATGAAACGCTCACCCCGTGCGCTCGCGAAGACGCGCTCGTTCAGGTGCCGGATCAGCTGTTCCAGGTCCAGCATGCCCGGTACCGACGCACGCAGCGTTGCTTGGAAGTTGCTCATCAGCAATGCGGCCGGGATGCCTTTCCCGCTCACGTCGGCCACGCAGGCGAGGTAGCGGTCATCGCCCAAAGGGATGAGGTCGTAGTAGTCGCCGCCGATCATCCGATGCGGCAGGTACCAAGCGGCGGCCTGGAGCGCTGCGGTACGCGGCAGCTCTGCGGGAATGAGCTGCTTCTGGACCTGGGCCGCCAGTTCCATGTCGCGCCGGTCGCGCTCCTGCTGCAGCTGCCGCTCGGCCATCCGGCGGTTCTCCAGGGCCACGGCCACCAGATTCGCCAAGGTCTGGATGAAGTTCAGGTGCTTCACCACCGGGCTCATGCGCTGTTCTTCCTCATCGATGTCGCCGATCAGCAGGAAGGCCAGCGGCCGGTCGCGGTGGAACACCGGTATCGCCACATCGAATGCGCCCAGGCGACCCTCGATGTCCGAATTGATCGTCTGGATGTCGGTGAAGGTGCCGAAGAGCTGCTCGGCATCCACGGCCGGGTCACGGTCCCGGTTGCCATAGCTCAGCACGCGCTCCCAGGTTTCCGTCCGTTCATAGAGACTGAGCCGGGTGATGCCGAGCTCATCGCGCACGATGCGCTCGAAGAGCTGGAGGAGGTCTTGGCGGCCGACATTGTTGTTGATCGCCTTGCTGACGTCGAGCAGGGTGCGCAGCTGGAATTCCTTCAGCTCCAGCCGCTCCACGATGCGTTCGAGCCGCGCCATGGCTACAGCCCCAGCTTTTTCGCGATCTCAGGCAGGCGGGCGCTAAGCGCGATCTCGCGGAGCTTCTGCTTCGCTTCGCGCGCAGGGGACCCTAGGTAGGTGCGGCCACCCTCCACGGACGACATGATGCCGCTCTGGCCGAGGATGACCGCCCCTTTTCCCACGCGTAGCTTGCTGGGGATGCCGACCTGGCCCCAGAGGGTCACGCCGTCCTCGATCACGCAGGCCCCGGCCACGGCCACGTGCGCGGCGAACAGGCAGCCCGCCCCGATGATCGTGTCGTGCCCGATCTGCACATGGTTATCCATCTTGGTGCCGCGGCCGATGCGCGTATCGGCGCTCACTCCACGGTCAACCGTGCTCAGTGCGCCGATCTCCACGTCGTCCTCGATGACCACGCTCCCGCAGGGCTCCATCTTGTCATAGCCCGTGGGTCGTTTCTTGTAGTAGAAGGGGTCCGCTCCGATCACGCTGTTGGCATGGATGGTGACGCGGTTGCCGATGGTGGTGCGCTCGTAGATCACCACGCCCGGATGGATGATGCAATCCTCGCCGATGGTGACGTGAGGGCCGATCACCGCGCTGGGGTGCACTTCGCTGCCTGCGCCGATACGGATGTCGGTCTCGGTCCAGCCCGCACGCGGCATGAATCGACGCACCAGGGCATTGTAGTCGCGGCAGGGGTCGGGGCTGATGATGATGGCCTTGCCAGCTGGGGGCTCCACCGCCTTGTCGATCAGGATCGTGGTAGCCGCGCTCTGGAGCGCCTTGTCGTACCACTTGGGGTGGTCCACATAGACCAGGTCGCCTTCGCTCACCCGGTTGATCTCGTTGAGGCCGGTGACCAGCCGATCGGTCAATCCCCTTGCCTCCCCACCGATGAGGCGCGCGATCTCTGCGGCAGTGTACGGTTGCTGAAGCTGCACGGTGAATGGTTCGCCGGTAAAGGTAGGCGGGCGCCCCGTGCGCACCGGTGGCCCCGGAAGGATGAGGGAGCCCCGCCGACAGGCGGGACTCCCGGATGCTTCCACGGTTGGCCTACTTCTTCACCCGGTCGAGGTACTCCCCGGTCTCGGTGTCCACCCGCACCACGGTGCCGGCCTCCACGAAGATGGGCACCGAGATGTCGGCACCGGTCTCCAGTTTGGCCTGCTTCATCACCTTGTTGCTGGTGTCGCCCTTCACGGCATGCTCCGCTTCGGTGACCAGGAGCTCAACGGTCTTCGGAGGGCGCGCGAAGATGGGCGTGTCGCTCTCGAAGCCGATCTGCACCACCATCTCCTCCTTGAGGTATTTCATCGCATCGCCGAAGAGCGCCACCGGGATGTACTTCTGGTCATAGGTCACCTGGTCCATGCAAACCAGATTGTCCCCCTCGCGGTAGAGGTACTGCAGCTCATGCACCTCCACGCGCAGCACCTCCATGCTCTCGCCGCTGCGCCAGCGGTGCTCATTGAGCTTGCCGTTGCGCAGGTTGCGCATCTTGCCCTGGTAGAAGGCGCGCAGGTTGCCCGGCGTGCGGTGCTGCCATTCCATGATCTGGCAGATGTCGCCGTTGAAACGGATGTAGGAGCCGATGCTCACGTCAGCGGTGGAGGCCATATCCCAAGCGTTGAAAAGGGCCGCAATAATAGGGGTTTGGCGCGGAAGCGCGCCCTGCCGGCTCAGGCTTTGACGCCCCCCTGCTGCGCCAGGATGCGCTTGGCCTCGCGGTAGTACTTCATCGGCACGATGAGCATGCCGAAGCACTCGCCATGCTCCTTGCCCAGGTGCTTGTGGTGCACCTTGTGCGCACGGCGGATGGCCAGGAAATAGGGGTTCTTCGTGTTGCGCAGCCACTTGATGCGCTGGTGGATGAACACTTCGTGCACGAAGAAGTAGAGGAGGCCGTAGATGAGAATGCCCAGCCCGATCCATAGGTAGGGCGTGTGCAGGCCCTTGAGGCTGCCCACGATGAAGAGGATCATGGAAGGGATGGCGAAAATCAGGAAGAAGGCATCGTTGCGCTCCAGGAAGCCGTAGTGGTCCTTCTTGTGGTGGTCGGCGTGCAGCACCCAGAGGAAGCCGTGCATCACGTACTTGTGGGTGGCCCAGGCCACGAACTCCATGACGAAGGCAGTGGCTGCAACGATGCCGATGATGGCCCAGATGGTCATGCGCTCAGAACGCCGCCGAGGACGAACCAGTTCGCCTCCGGCCTGCGAAAAGTACGTCGAGCACGGCCCAGCGGTGGTCGAATATACGCTTGAGCCGGGGCTTCACCACCAGGTCGTGGAGCGCCTCGCCCAGGGCGCCGAACGGCATCTCATACTCCACCCGGTCGCGCATCAGCACGCCTTCCGCGGTCTCCTCGAAGGTGTGCAGGTGCCACCAGCGCTTGTATGGGCCACGGAGCTGGGTGTCAACGAAGCGGTAGGGCGCCTGCACTTCCTCGATGCGGGTCACCCAGGTCACCGGAATGCCCAAGAGGGGCTTCACCGAGTAGGTGATGAGCTGCCCGGTGTGGGCGGGACGGTCATCGAAAGGCTCGCGGATGACGAACCCCATGTCCGGGGGAGTGATCCGGGCCAGATTCCTTGGAGTGCTGAAGAACTCCCATGCCTCTTGCAGGCCTGTGCGAAGGAGCTGCTGCCGCTCAAGCACCCGTACCGCCATTGCTCAGTCGAGAACGATGAGTTTCGGATACCGCTGGCGCCAGCGCTCCAGGGCAGCCTTCGAGGATACGGTGATGACCGTGCGCGAATCGAGCCGCACCTTGGTCTCCTTGACGCCCGCCTTCATGGGGCGTTCGAGGATCAGAGCTGGTTTCTTGCGGGGCATGGCTCAGCCGATCACCTCGAGCTTGGGATAGCGCTGCTTCCAGAATTCCAGCGCTTTCTGGCTCGCGAGGGTGATGACGGTGCGGGCATCCAGCCGGACCTTGATCGCTTTGATGCCATCCTTCACCGGCTGGGTGAGGATCAGGGATTTCTTCTTGCGGGGCATGGCTATGCGAAGAGTTGGGTTTGTTGTGTGTGTGGCGTTCTTCCTGCGGCTGACAAGGCCTGCTTGTAGACGCTTATCGCCCGTTCTCGGGCTGCTTGATGAACGACCATTGGACGCACATAGTTTGCCGATCCATACTCCGGCACCCAGTACTTGACATATTTTAACTCGGGGTCGAATCGTTCCAGCTGCAATTGGGGATTGAATACGCGGAAGTAGGGGGCTGCGTCACAGCCTGAGCCTGAGGCCCATTGCCAGCCTCCGTTGTTGCTGCTCAGCTCAAAGTCGAGCAATTTCGCCGCGAAGTAGGCCTCCCCCCAGCGCCAGTCGATGAGGAGGTGCTTGGTGAGGAAACTGGCCACCACCATGCGGACCCGGTTGTGCATCAGTCCGGTGGCATTCAATTCGCGCATCCCGGCGTCCACCAAGGGATACCCTGTCCGGCCCGCACACCAGGCCTTGAACCCGGCCTCGTCCGCACGCCACGCGATCTGGTCGTACGCAGGCTTGAAGGCCCGCTCCGGGTGCGGGAAATGCCAGAGTACCTGCATGAAGAACTCCCGCCAGATGAGCTCGTTCAGGTACTTCGGGCTCGTCTCGAGGCTGCGACGCACCAGTTCGCGCACGCTCACCGTGCCGAAGCGCAGGTGCGTGCTCATCCGGCTGGTTCCGATCACGGACGGGATGTCGCGTGTGCGGTCATAGTTGCGGAGCAGTTCATCCGTCAAGGTGGAAGGTGGGGCCTGCAGGTCGGTCGGCTTGAACCCGATGGCCTCCAACCTGGGCAGCGGGAGGGCAGCGCTCTTCCAAAGCCGGTCCAACCGGTCCTCGCTGCGGTGGGGCGCGGCCATCTCCGGCGTGAACTGCGCCCGCCATTTGCGCATGTAGGGGGTGTACACGGTGTACGGCCCGCCATCATCCTTCACCACCTCGCCGCGCTCGAAGATGCTGATGTCCTTGAACGTGCGGAAGGGCACGCCATGCGCGGCCAGCAACTCGCCCACCGACTTGTCCCGCGCGATGGCGTAGGGTTCGTGGTCGTGATTGGTGGTGACCGCCGCGATCTCGTACTGCGCCAGCAGCCGTTCCCAGACATCCAAGGGACGCCCATGTTCCACCAGCAGGGTGGAGCCGCGCTTGACGAGTTCCGCCTGCATGCCGCTCAGGGCGCGGTGGATGAAGTCCACCCGCCGGTCGGCCTTGTCCTCCAGCTTGTCGAGGATCTCCGTGTCGAAGATGAAGAGCGGGAGCACATTGCCATGCTCGCTCAGCGCGCGGAAGAAGCCATGGTTGTCGGCCAGGCGGAGGTCGCGCCGGAACCAGTGGATGCTGATGCGTGGCTTGGACACGTCAGCGCTTGAGGTAGGTCAGGAACTCGTTGCGCACCTCCGCCCCCTCGAAGCGACCGCTGAAGTGCGAGGTCACGGTGCTGCTGCATTCATCCTTCACCCCGCGCAGTTTCACGCACATGTGCTCGGCGTCGATCAGCACGGCCACATCCTCCGTGCGGAGCACGCGTTTCAGCTCGGCGGCGATCTGCTCGGTGAGGCGCTCCTGCACCTGGGGCCGCGCGGCGTAGTGCTTCACGATGCGGTCCAGCTTGCTCAGGCCGATCACCTGGCCGCTGCTGAAGTAGGCCACGGTGGCCTTGCCGATGATGGGCACGAAATGGTGCTCGCAGAAGCTGTGCACGGTGATGTCGCGTTCCACCAGCATCCCCTTGTAGCCGAACTTGTTGGCGAACAAGGTGGGCTCGGGGCGTGTGGCGGGGTCCAGTCCGCTGAACACCTCGTTCACGAACATCTTGGCCACGCGCTTGGGCGTGCCCTGCAGGCTGTCGTCGCCGAGGTCGAGGCCCAGTGTCTCCATGATGCCACGGAAGTGCTGTTCGATGCGGTGGATCTTCTCCTCGGGCGAAAGCGCGAAGGCATCGTCGCGCATCGGCGTGTCGATGGAGGCCGGATGGTCCTCGTGCAGAAGCTCAGTGG
>DDRC01000130.1:4138-50897 GCA_002342985.1 Flavobacteriales bacterium UBA2426 | reverse complement strand
TCCCGGCGCCCGCGCCGCCCCCCGCCCGCGAGATCGCACAATGGGAGCCCCCCGCCGTCGTCGGCGCGGAAGCTCCGCGCGTCGTCGAGCTCAGCACGGTCATGGTGAACGGCGCCGTTCACTGGATGCCCGACGTCGTCGAGGTGAAGCCTGGCGAGTCGATCCGCTTCGTGCTCAAGCACGAGCTCGAAGGCGGCTTCGACTTCCACGGTTTCTCGATCCCGGCGCTGAAGATCGCCAAGCAGGTCAACCGCCGGCAGCCGCTCAACGTCGACGTCGAGCTGCCCCTCGACATGGCGCCCGGCGAATACCCGATCGCTTGCCAGTTCCATCCGAAGCACGTCGGCGCCAAACTCGTCGTGAAGTAAGGAAGCGTTCCAAGTCCGCCTCTCCCGGAACGTTTCTTTGGCGGGGCGCCCTTCCTTTGGCGGCGCCCCGGGCTAGAACTTCTTCCGGGAGGATTTTTCCATGATGAAGTACGCCGTTTCCGCTCTGTTTCTGGTCGTCGGCATGTCGAGCGCGACCGCTTGTCCGCGCACGCGGGATCGTTGGCTTTGCCCCGGCGACGCAGTCTTCCAAACGTCTTCGCCCCAGAAGGGCCGCGCCGTCGTTCGCGCCGTGAACGTCTATCAAGGCACGGCGCTCGTCGCCTTCGACAACGTCTACTACGGAAATCTCAGCCTGAACGCGACGCAAGTCTCGGTCGCGGAAGGTTGCCTGGGGGCCTCCTGCGTCGGCGATCGCGTCATGCAAACGAGCTCGCCGCAGAAGGGCTACGCCCGCGTCGTCGCGCTCAACCCGCATCAGCGCAGCGTGACGATCGCCTTCGATAACGTGTACTACGGCAACCTGACGATCGATGCCCGCGCGCTCTCCGTTTTGCGCGGCTGTCTCGCGGGCAACTGCGTCGGCGATCGCGTCTACCAATCGAGTCAGCCGAACAAGGGATCGGCCCGTATCGTGGCGATCGACTTCTGGTCGCGACAACTCGTCGTGGCTTTCGACAACGTCTACTACGGCAATCTTGCGATCGACCCGCGCGGCGTTTCGTCCACGGAATACTGCCTGGACTACACGGAAGCCCAGCGCTGGCGCGACGCCTACTTGCCGCGTCCGGACCGCTCGCGTGGTATGCGCCCCGTTCCCGGTTTCGACGATTACTACGGTCCTTACTAGATTTTCGTGAGGGCGCGTTCGCAGAGGACTCGCCTTTTCGGGACATAAAAAAACGGGATTCCGGTTTCCCGGAATCCCGCCGTCCCGCGGTGGGGCAACCTGCTAGAGCCCGGAAACCGGGTTAGACAAGCTCCTCCGAACCACGGCGACACTTCGAACTGTGACTGTTCAAAGCACCACCTCCTTTCCAGCGCATTACGCTGTCGCCACGGAGGGCTCTCGGGCCCCGCGTCTAGCGTAGAAAAGAAGATAACATGGGTGCCACTTCGAAAGATCGTTAAGAATTCTGTACACGGCGGGGGTTGATTCCCCGGCCCGGCGGCGTTGAAATCCTGGCCCATGAGCGATTTCAACGTCACCGTGCAATGGCAACGTACCTCTTCCGACTTCAAGTACGAGACCTACAATCGTCAGCATACCGTGCGCTTCAACGGCGGCCTGCAGATCGCGAATTCTTCGGCGCCCGAGTTCGCCGGCGACGCGAGCTTGCCGAACCCCGAAGAGCTGCTCGCCTCGGCGATCGGTAGCTGCTTCATGCTGACCTTCCTGGCCGTTTCGTCGAAGGGCGGTTTCACGCTCGACGCGTACGAAGACAAGCCCGTCGCGACGCTCGAGAAGAACGAGAAGGGCAAGATGGCCGTGACGAAAGTCGTGCTGCGTCCGCGCCCGACCTTCTCGGGCACGAAGCCCGACGCCGCCAAACTCCAAGAGATGTACTCCAAGTCCCACGCGAACTGCATGATCTCGAATTCGGTGAGCTGCCAGGTTTCGATCGAAGGCCAGGGCTAAGCGAAGCGTTTGAGCGTGAGCGCCGGGCCCGTGCCGGCGCCGTTTTCTATGTTGGATCGGGCCATCCTTTTTTGCGACGGAGCCTGCAAGGGCAATCCCGGGCCGGGCGGCTGGGGCGTGGTCGCTTGGCTTCCGGACGACGAGCTCGTGCGCGAGCTCGCCGGCCGCGAGGAGCGCACGACGAACAACGTCATGGAGCTTCGCGCCGCGCTCGAGGCCCTGCGTCTCGCGCGCGCGAGTTGCCCGCCCACGCGTTCGATCGTCGTGCTGACGGACTCGGCCTACGTCGTGCAGGGCGCGACGGGCTGGATCCACGGTTGGCGCCGCAACGCCTGGAAAAAAGCCGACGGGCAGCCCGTCGCGAACCGCGAGCTCTGGGAGGCCATCGCCCAGGAGGTCGGGGCGCTCGGCGCCCGCCTCGCCTGGCGTCACCTGCCGGGCCACGCGGGCGTTCCCGGCAACGAACGCGTCGACGCGCTCGCGAGTGGCGCGGCCGCGGGGGACTTCGAGCGCGCCTACCGCGGACCGCTCACGGGCTACGAAGTCCCGCTCTTCGACGGGCTCGACGAAGTCTTCGCGCGCGAAGCGAAGATCGCGCCGAGCGGGCGTAAGTCGGCGGGCGCCGCGAAGTCGAACAAGCCCGCGCCGGACGGGTCGAAAGTTTTCTACCTGAGCTACCTCGACGGCAAGCTCGAGCGCCACGCGACGTGGCCCGCTTGCGAAGCGCGCGTGAAGGGCCGCGCGGGCGCCAAGTTCAAGAAGATCTCGAGCGCGGCCGAGGAGGCCGCGACGCTCAAGGGCTGGGGCCTTTAGCTCGCGGCCCGCGCTTTTGCGCGCCTTTGCCGCTCGCTCCGACATTATCTTCGTGCGCTTCGCGGCGATGGCTTGCTCCCCTCGGCATTGGTTCGTATGGTAAACGCCGATCGGAGGTACGATGGATTTCATGACGCCGCTGCTTTGGTTAGGACTCGCGCTCGCGCTCGCGGCCGTCGAGCTCGTCACGGGCGCCTTCGTCATCGTATTCTTCGCCTTCGGCGCGATCTGCGCGGCCGCGATCCGCTTCGTGATGCCCGATGCCTCGCCGTTTTTCGTGTGGGGCGCCTTCGGCGTCCTGAGCGTGGCGTCGATGACGTTGCTCCGCCGCCGCTTCGTGGACGCTTTCCGCCAGAAGTCGGAGTCCTTCGAAGCCCGCGACGAAGGCCGCGTCGTCACGCTGCCGTCCGAGTTGGCGCCGGGCCAAGAGCTCCGCGTGGAATACCAAGGCACCGAATTTTCCGCGTTGAACGTCGGCCGCCACGTCCTGCCGGCGGGCCGAGCCCGCATCGTGGGCGTCGAAGGCGTCAAGTTGCACGTCGACATGGTCGATAACCCGAAGCTCCCCTGAACGAAGAACTTCCCAAGGAGGTCCCCATGGAAATCGGTTTTCTCTTCACCCTCGCGCTCATCGGCTTCGCGGTCATCTTCGCGTCGAAGACGATCCAGATCGTCCCGCAACAACGCGTCTACGTCGTCGAACGGCTGGGGCGTTACCACGGCACGCTCTCGGCCGGCCTGCACTTCGTCATCCCCTTCGTCGATCGCATCGCCTACCGCCACTCGATGAAGGAAATCGTCATCGATATCCCCGAGCAGGTCTGCATCACGAACGACAACGTGCAGGTCAACGTGGACGGCATCCTCTTCTTCCGGATCATGGACGCCCAGCGCGCCTCCTACGGCGTGTCGGACTACTTCATGGCGATCACGCAGCTCGCGCAGACGACGATCCGTTCCGAGATCGGCAAGATCGCGCTCGACCGCTCCTTCGAGGAGCGCGAGAACGTGAACGCCCTCGTCGTGGCCGCGATCGACAAGGCCTCGGATCCTTGGGGCGTGAAGGTGCTCCGCTACGAGATCAAGTCGATCAACCCGCCGCGCGACGTGCTCGCCGCCATGGAAAAGCAGATGCGCGCCGAGCGCGACCGGCGCGCGCAGATCATCGATGCCGAGGGCAGCAAGCGCGCCGCCGTGCTTCAGGCAGAGGGCATCCAGCAGAGCCAGATCACACAGGCCGAGGGACAGAAGCAGAGCCAGATCCTGGAGGCCGAAGGCGATGCGCAGGCCCGGATCCGCCGCGCGCAGGGCGAAGCCGAGGCCATCCGGCTGGTGGCCGAGGCCGTGGCCGGCGGCAAGGGCGACCCCACCAACTACCTCATTGCCATGAAGTACCTGGAAACGCTGAAGGAGATGACAAGCGGCCAGGGCAACAAGGTCGTCTACATCCCTTACGAGGCCAGCGGCGTGCTCAGCAGCGTGGGCGGCATCAAGGAAATGCTGGACATGAACCGGAAAGGGTGACCCCTCCTCCTGCATCAAGCGCGAAGGGCGGCCAAAAGGCCGCCCTTCGCATCTCGTACCCCAAGCCTCAGTTCTCGTCCGGCAAGAAGCTGTGGCGCTCGGCATAGCGCAACATCTGCCCGAGGAAGTCCTTCGGATAGGTCACCTTCACATCCGTGATGCTGCCGTCCGCGCCGGTGACGGCCTCCATCTCGGGCTGGATGAAGCCCGCATAGGGCTTGGTCCTGATCTGCTCGGCGCGGCGCAGCACCTCGGCGTGTATGGCGGGGTCCACCTTCACGCCGTAGGTCTCCACCAGAGCTTGGCAGGCCTTGTAGTCGCCCTGGCTCTTGATGCGCTGCACCTCCCGCAGCAGCTCGCCGAAAATATTGCGCAGCTTGTCGTAGTCGCGGATATCGTAGTAGGTGTCGCCATCGCGCACCACCTTCACGATCACGCTGTCGGCCTTGCCGCGCTCGTAGGCCCATGCGCTCACCCACATACGGTTTCGCATGTGCGCCTCCTCGATGTCCTTGCCCGGCTTGATGCGGCGCAGCTGCACCAGCAGGCCGTTGCGGATATAGCTGTCGTACTCGGCCATGCCCACCTCCAGGCTCGGCATCACGCCCAGCTCAACGAGCTTGGGGTCCATCACGAAATAGAGGGCCACGAGATCGGCGCGGCCCTCCTCCAGGGTGCTGGCGTAGCTCTTCAGCGTGGCATCGGTCTCGCCAACGCCGGGCTCCAGCTGGCCGCTGGCATGACCCACCACCTCGTGCAGCGCGGTGTGCAGCTTGCCGGCCAGCGCGCCGTGCGCCTTGGCCAGCTCGATCTCCTTCGCGTCGTGGCAGAACACCTCAAGCGTGCTGCTGCCGCTGCTCTTGTCATAGGCGTCGCTGATGTTCCCCAGGCTCACGCTCTTGCTGCCGTGCTTGGCGCGGATCCAGTTGGCATTGGGCAGGTTCACCCCGATGGGGGTGCTGGGTGAGGCATCGCCGGCCTCGCCCACGGTATTGATGAAGCGGTAGGTGATGCCCACCACATCCTTCTTCTTATGCTGGGGCAGCAGCGGGCTGTTGTCCTCGAACCACTGGGCGTTCCGCATGATCACCTCCATGTTCTTGGTGGCCACCGGATCGTTCACCTCCACGATGGCCTCGTAGCTGCCGCGCTTGCCCATGGGATCGTTGTACACCTCCACGAAACCGAGGATGTAGTCCACCGTGCTCTCCACGTCCTTCACCCAGGCCACATTGAAATCGTCCCACACCTTCAGGTCGCCGGTGCGGTAGTACTCGATGAGGAGCCCCAGGGCCTTGCGCTGGGCCTCGTTCTCCGCTACGCCCATGGCCTTCTCCAACCACTTCACGCTTTCCTCCAGCGCAGGGCCGTAGAGCCCACCGACCCTGTAGGTACGCTCTTCCAGCTGGCCGCTGGCGTTGCGCACCAGTTTGCTGTTGAGTCCGTAGCTCAGGGGCTCGTCGGTCCCGATGGCCTCCTTCGCCGCATAGTACTGCTCCACCTCCCCTTGGCTGACGTCCTCGCCATAGAAATTGACCGCGCTGGCGAGCACCAGGTCCTTGGAGGCATCGAGGCTCACCTTCTTGGCATCGACCTCCGGATTGAAGATGGCCTCCATCGCCTCGGGCGCCAGCTTGACGCCGCTCTCGGCCAAGGCCTGCTCGAACCAGGTGCGGGAGAAGGCCGGCTCATGCTTGTCATTGCTGTAGTGGTGGTGGATGCCGTTGCTGAAGAACACCTGCTTCGCATAGGTCTCGAAGGCCTCCCACTCCGTACCCGAGCGCTCGCCATTGTAATTGAGCAGCACCGCTTCGATGGCCCGACGGATGCGCAGATTATAGCGGTAGTTCTGGTCCCACATGATGTCGCGGCCCGCAAGGCCGGCCATGTTCAGGTAGTAGCACAGCTGCTTCTGCTGGAGCGTGAGCTGGTCCCAACCGGGAATCTGGTAGCGCAGCACCCGGATGTCGGCGAACTCGTCGGCCTCGTAAAAGCCGGAGTCTGAGGGGGAGACGGTCTCGGAGTTGATCCGGGAGGGCTTTTCCGGCTGTCCGCAGGCATGCAGGAGCGCGACGGCCGGAAGGAGAAACAGGAACGTTCGGGAACGCTTCATGAACGAGGGGTTTGGTTCAAGGCTGGCGAAGATAGCCGGGACATCAAAGGCCTGCAGGCAATGCCATGGAGCGTTCGAAGGGGAATGCGACCTTTGGCCTGCCATGGCCGAGCGCAAGCGACGTCCTCCTCTGCTCGATGCCTTCGGCTTCGCGGCCCCTTGCACGGCGGTGCATCCGGCCACGCTGGAACCCCTTGCAGCAGGCGGCGACCTGGCTGCCACCCCGCTGCCGGCCACCTCGCGCACCCATCCTGAGCGCCAAGACCTTACCCTGGCCGAAGGCTGCGATACGGCATCCATCATCATCCGCAGCAGCCGGCCTGCACGGCGACCGGCCAACTGGGTCCGCAAGGTGCAGGCGCTGCAGTCTGCGCTGACACCTGCCGTGGAGCGCCACGGCGCGCTGCTGCTGCCCAGCGGCTCACCCGTGGCGCCCTGGGGCGCGTCCGAGCCTATCCCAGGCTGCCTGCAGCGCGCGCTCCGGCTCGACCTGCACTTCGACCGGGCCGAGGACTTCGGCCGTCTTCACGCGGCGGTGCGGCTCGTGCTGCCACTGATTCCGGCCATTGCCGCCGCCACACCGATGCGCGAGGGACGCGTCACCGGCATCCTGAGCAACCGCCTCAGGGCATGCCTCGACCTGTATGACCGCTTCCCCGAGCGGGTGGGGGGCTTCATTCCGGAGGCGGTCTTCGACCAGGCCGAGCACGATCGCGCCATCCTAGGGCCCATCGCCCGTTCCGCAGCGGCCGCGGGCCGCGCCGAGCCCCCGGATCCGCAAATGCTGAACCTCCGCGCGGCCACGGCGCACTTCGAGCAGGGCATCCTGTCCATCCACGCCATCGATGCGCAGGAGAATTCCGCTGCCGATATGGCCGTGCTCGAGTTCATCATCGCCATCCTCAAGGCCTTGGTGGGCGGCAGGTGGGTGAGCACCTACCTGCAGCGGGCATGGGGCACGGATGACCTAGCCGCCATCCTGCTCACCACCATCCACGACGGCACCCATGCCATCGTCACCAATCGCGATTATCTGCTGATGTTCGGGCTCATGAAGCAGGAGGAGGCCACCGCGGACCGCCTGCTGCAGCACCTGTTCGTTGAGCTCTATGGCGAGCTGAGCGAGAACGCGCGCGTCCACATCAGCCTCATCATCGAACAGGGCTGCCTGGCTGAGCGCCTGTCGGTGCGCTTGGGCCACGACCCCGGCGCCCAGCGCCTGCGGGAGGCCTTTGCAGCCTTGGCGGCCTGCCGCACGGACGGACCTTTCCGCTAGGGCACGCCACCCGCCGAGGCGAATCGGGGCGCCGTCGATGGCGGAGACGGTATCCATCGAAATGGACGAACCCCTGCGCTGCGGCCGCGTTGCGAAGCCCATAGCGCAGCCATGACAAGATCGCTCCAAGCCACCGTGCTCCTGGCCTGCTGCACTGCCTCGGCCCAGCCGCCGGTACTGCATTGGCCCTTGGATGAGAGCGCGGGCTCCCTGGCCGCCTGCTGGGGCGGACCCGCTGGGGTGCTGGCCGGTGGCACGGCTTGGGCGCCGGAAAGCGGCCATCATCAAGGCGCCGCGCGGTTCGATGGAGTCGACGACCGCATCGTGCTCGGTCCGTGCGACATAACCAGCGGCTCGGGAGGGCTGACGGTATCGCTATGGGCGAAGGCCGATTTAGTTACCGGCATGGAGCGGGTACTCATCGCCAAGGCAACGGGGCCTGCAATAAGCGACCATGTGTGGTCCATCGCCTTCGTGAACGGTACGGCCCTGCGATTCAGGCTCCGCGCAGGCGGGGCGAGCCGTGAGCTCACCACCCCTCCCTCCTCGCTTTTCGGCGCGCTCTGGTACCATCTGGTGGCGGTGCATGATGGGGCCGAGATGCGCCTGTACCTGAATGGTGCCCTCATGGGCTCGATGGCCGCCCCCGGCACCTTGGGGCTGCATCCGCAATCACCGGCCTCCCTAGGCGCCCTGAGCACCGGAGCACAGGCCTTCTCGGGATGGATCGACGATGTGCGCATCCATGACCGCCCGCTCACCGAACCGGAAATCATCGAACTGTTGTTCGCGAGCATGACCACCGGACTGCCACCTGACGACCACGGCCTCCCACTCCTGCTAGGCGATGCGGTGAACGCGCCGTCCGGCTGCCGGCGCGTGCGTGTGATGGATCCGCTGGGGCGTGAGCTGGCATCGAGACCCGTACGTGCGCCGGCCACCGTCGATCTTGCCTTCCTTCCCGCTGGGCACTACCTGGTCTGCCTGGAAGGCGACGGTGGCCGCCACGTGCTTCGCCTGGCAAGGCCGTGATCACCCGATCACTTCCAGCCGCAGGCCATCATAGGCGAGCGATACCCCATCCGGCAACTGACGTGAGACCTCCGCATGCGCACCGAGCAAGTGGCTGATGTGGGTGAAATACGCCTGCCGCGGACCGATGCGGTCCACCAGTTCCAGCGCCTCACGCAGATTGAGGTGCGAGGGGTGCTCCTCGATCCGCAGCGCATTGAGCACGAGCAGGTCAATGCCCTGCAGACGCCGCACCTCCTCGGGCTCCACCGTCTTGGCATCGGTGATATAGGCCAGCCCTCCAAGGCGGAAGCCGAGCACTGGCATGCGCTGGTGCATCACGTGGATGCATTCTACCGGGATGCCCCCGGCCTGGAAGCGTCGCTGCTCAATGGGCACCAGGTGGAGCTCCGGTACGCCGGGGTAGCGGTCCTTCGCGAAGGCGTAAGCGTAGATGCGCTCCACGGCACGCAGCGTCGCCGGTGCGCCATGGATGGGCATGGGGCTGCGCATGCGGTAGTTGAGGGCGCGCACATCATCTATCCCGCTCACATGATCCATGTGCTCGTGCGTGAGCAGGATGGCATCGAGATGGTCCACGCCGGCGCGTAGGAGCTGCTGGCGCAGGTCCGGACCCGCATCGATGAGCAGCGCGCTGCTTCCAGTGCGGATGAGCGCCGAGGTGCGCAACCGGGCATCGCGCTGGTCACCGCTCTGGCATACGGAGCAGCGGCAGCCCACCACGGGAACGCCCTGACTAGTGCCTGTGCCGAGGAATTCGATGGTGACCATGCGGCCAAAGATCGCCGATGGCGCGGTGGCGCGCTGATGCTTCTGGATCCACCCTAAGCGAGCCTCACGGCGGAACGGCCTGCCGGTGGCACCATGCGCCACGGAGCCGCCTTCGGGCGGCTCCGTGGTCGGCGGAGAGGGAGGGATTCGAACCCCCGTTACCCTTGCGGGTAAAGCGGTTTTCAAGACCGCCGCATTCAACCGCTCTGCCACCTCTCCGGGCCGGCGAAAGTAGGCGGTGGCGCCCAGCGTGCATTGCATACCGGTGGTCGGAGCCTTCAGGAAAGGCTTATTGCGCCAAAGCTCCGGCAGCCGGAAGGTGCCTCACGGCCTTAGCTTTGAGGCACGATGAGGCACTTTGCTGTCCTTTCCCTCCTCCTCGCTTCCGCATCCTCAATGGCCGCCGTGGAGGTGGTGGTGGAAGCCAAGGTGTTCCATGCCCCTGGCCTGGGTCCGCGCGTGGAGGTGAACATGGCCATGATCGGCGGAACCATGACCACCTTGCCGAACACGGCCGGATTCATGCAGGCCCGTGTTGAGGCACTCACAATCATCGAGCAGGACGGAGCCATCAAGGCCTTCGCCAAGACGGAGGTGCTGGGTCCGGAGCGGTTGGACTCCCTGCAGCAGGACCTGCTCCACCAAGAGGTATTCAAGCTGGCTCCCGGCGCCTACGACCTGCTGGTGGAACTCCGCGACCTGAACAGTTCGGACACCACCATCACCAGATACCGTTCCCCGCTGGCCGTCGGGGCACTGCCGCAAGGCATTTCAGTTTCCGACATACTGCTTGCGGAGCGCTTCGATCCGGCCACGGCAGACCGCCCCACCCCATCGGGCTACAGGGCGGTGCCCTTGCTCAGCGACTACCTGCCCTCCTCGGTCGCCCAACTGGCGTTCTACGCGGAGGTGTACGGCACCGATGCCGCCTTCGGGCAGGACAGCCTGTTCCTGCTGACCTACCAACTGGAGGACTTCGAGAAGCGAACGGTCGCCGGTGCTTTCAAACGAAGCATTCGCGCCAAGGGCGGCGCGGTGGTGCCAATCATGGCGGAGATGCCGATCGACCAGCTGCCCTCCGGCAACTACCTGGCGGTGATCGAGGTGCGTGACCGCGCAGGGTCGCTCCAGGCCCGCCGCGAGGTCTTCTTCCAGCGGAACAATCCCGTG
The DNA here is from genome assembly GCA_002342985.1 of Flavobacteriales bacterium UBA2426. Classification (GTDB taxonomy): domain Bacteria; phylum Bacteroidota; class Bacteroidia; order Flavobacteriales_F; family PHOS-HE28; genus PHOS-HE28. The sequence goes on along the minus strand of DDRC01000130.1, from coordinate 40,233 downwards.
CGCGTCAACTACGATCTCGACGCCATGGCCAGCCTCGACCTCACCAACACCTTCGCCGGGGCCATGGCGGACCGGGACTCACTGGCGGAGCACATCCGCAGCATGAGGCCCATCGCCGACCCCCTGGAGCAGAAGATCATCGATGACCGATGGAAGGACCGCGACCTGGATCTGATGCGGAGGTTCTTCTACAGCTTCTGGCTCAACCGCGGTCCCGCTGACCCCGAGGCGGCCTGGCGAGCCTACCGCGACGAGGTCATCAAGGTGAACAAGCAGTTCGGTTGCCGGGTGCTCAAAGGCTACCAGACGGACCGCGGCATGGTGTACCTGAAATACGGCCCGCCCAACACGATGATGGACCGGATGAACGAGATGGACTCGTACCCCTATACCATCTGGCACTACTACCGCGCCGGGCGGTTCACCAACCGGCGCTTCGTCTTCTACCAGCCCGACCTCATCAGCCAGTGCATGGTGCTGCTCCACAGCGAGGTGCCCGGGGAGGTGCAGAATCCGCGGTGGAACCAGATCCTGCATTCGCGCAACGTGGCCATGCCGAACGTGGATCCCGCCAAGGTGGACACGCAGAGCGGGGAGCGCGCGAACGAGTTCTTCCTCATGCCCCGGTAGGCGCCTGTGGCGGCGCGGTGCCACCTTTGCCGCCCAGCATGCCCAGCACCGCCATCGTCATCCTCAATTGGAACGGCCGCCGCTGGCTCGAGCGGTTCCTGCCGGGCGTGGTATCCAACAGCCCGGGCGCCACGATTGTGGTAGCCGATAATGGCAGCAGCGACGACAGCCTGGAGTGGCTCGCTCGGGCGCAACCCGGGGTGCGAACCATCGAATTGGGCACCAACCTGGGATTCGCAGGGGGCTACAATGCCGCCCTGCGGCAGCTGGAAGCCGACCGCTTCGTACTGCTGAACAGCGATGTGGAGGTGGCGGCCGGATGGCTCCAGGGCTTGACCGACTGCCTGGACCGCAATCCCGATATGGCCGCCTGCCAGCCCAAGGTGCTTGCACACGGAAAGCCGTCCTCCTTCGAGCATGCCGGCGCCGCTGGCGGATTCATCGACCGTAACGGCTATCCGTTCTGCCGCGGCCGGATCTTCGAACTCACCGAGGAGGACCATGGCCAGTACGACGACGACTGCGACGTGTTCTGGGCCACAGGAGCCTGCCTCATGGTCCGGGCGGACGCCTTCCGGGAGGTCGGGGGCTTCGATGAGCACCTTTTCGCCCACATGGAGGAGATCGATCTGTGCTGGCGACTCAAGCGGCTGAGCTGGCGCATCGGTTACACCAGCGCCTCCGTCGTTCGGCACGTGGGCGGCGGGGCCCTCGGCTATGGGAGCCCGCGCAAGACCTATCTCAATTTCCGCAACAGCCTCATCGTGCTCACCAAGCACCTGCGATCGCGCGCACTGTTCCTGCGCATCCTGCGCCGCCTGGCGCTCGACGGCTTCGCAGCCTTGAAATTCCTGGTCGAAGGCCATTCCGCGCATGCCTGGCAGGTGGTGCGCGCGCATTGGCACTACTTCGCCGCACTGCCACGAATCCGGCGCCAGCGGATCGCGCTCTCCGCCTCCGAGCGTTCGCCGCGACTGGACGGGCTCTACCTGCGCAGCATCGCCTACGACCGCTTCATCCTGGGCTGGAAGACGTTCAGCGCGCTCGACCGCACCGCCTTCATCAGGCGCGCTGAATGAGGTGCATCAACGCCATCCGGTAGCCCTCCAGCCCGAAACCCATGATGCTGCCGGCGCAGACCGACCCTGTGAGCGAGACATGGCGGAACGGCTCACGCGCCAGCAGGTTGCTTATGTGGACCTCTACCACGGGCACGCGCACGGCCACGATTGCATCCCGCACCGCCACCGAGGTGTGCGCATAGCCGCCGGCATTCAGCACCACGCCCTGTGCGCGGCCGTCGGCCTGCTGGATGGCGCTCACCAGCTCCCCTTCCAGGTTGGTCTGGAGATAGTCGATGGTGACGCCCATGAATCCCGAACGGAGCTCGGCGAGGTACTCCTCGAAGGAGCGGCCGCCATAGACCGAAGGCTCGCGCGAGCCGAGCAGGTTGAGGTTGGGACCATTGAGGATGAGGATGCGCATCGGAGGCGGCCGACTGCCCGGCCGATGCGCGAAGATGGCATGAACAGCGCCGCGTTGGCATCCCCCACGGACGAAGACTGGCCAAGGCCATGCCGAGCCGCATCTTCGTGCCGATGGATTGGGAACGGGCCCTCCGCGGATTCAGGATGCACCTGAAGCTGGAGCGCTCCTTGAGCGACCGGACGATCGCGGCCTACCTGAGCGATGCAGCCAAGCTGCGGCGGTATGCTGAGGCGCTGAGCCCGCCGCGCACCCCGGTCAGCCTCAGCGCCGAGCACCTGCGCGCCTTCATGCAGGCGTCCGCGCGCAAAGGAATCGCCGCCACGAGCCAATCCCGCCTGCTCAGTGCGCTGCGCATGCTCTACCGCAGCCTCCTGCTCGACAAGGCCATTGCCGAAGACCCTACAGAGCTGCTCGAGAGCCCGCGGCTCGGACGGAAGCTCCCGGTGTTCCTCTCCTTGGCGGAGGTGGACGCCATTTCGGACGCTGTGGACCTGAGCCGGCCACTGGCCCATCGCGACCGCGCGATCATCGAGACCCTCTATGGCTGCGGCCTTCGCGTGAGCGAGCTCTGCGGCCTCCGGATCTCCCGCATCACAGCCCAGGAGGGATTCGTGCGCGTGATCGGCAAGGGCGACAAGGAGCGGCTGGTGCCCATCGGCAGCGAAGCCCTGCATTGGATCGACCTGTACCGGCGCCATGAACGCGCCCACCTGCCCGTGAAGCGCGCGGCTGAGGACATCCTTTTCCTGAATGCCCGTGGCGGCGCACTGTCACGCATCACCGTCTTCAAGCTGGTGAAGTCCCTCGCCGCGCGGGCGGGCGTGGACAAGGAGATCAGCCCGCACACCTTCAGGCATTCCTTCGCCACCCACCTGGTGGAGGGTGGTGCCGACCTGAGAGCGGTGCAGGAGATGCTCGGACATGCCAGCATCACCACAACGGAGATCTATACCCATCTGGACCGCGAGTACCTGCGCAGCAACATCATGCGCTTCCACCCGCGCGCCGTGCGCGCCTGAAGGCGGCCTCAGCGCGCCACCACGAATCGTGCCCGCCGTGGCGCAGAACGGCCATCGCTGACCGAAAGCAGGTAGGTGCCAGGGACCAAGCCGCGCGCATCGAGCTGAAATGCACCCGTACGCGACACCTGCATGGAGGCCTTGACCGCCTTCCCGCACAGATCCGTGACCAGCACATCCGCATGGGTCCACACGGAGGGGAGTCCCACCTCCAGCAAGCCGTCCGTGGGATTCGGACTGATTCGCAATCCCTCCGCCACGGTCCCGCGGGTGCCGGTGCTCAAATGGAAATACGGTTCCGACTCCTTTATGCACCCGTTGGCGTAGGTCACGCGAACGGTATAGTTGCCGGTGAGGTAGGCATAGATGACCTGGGTGTCGCCATCGGGGAATGCCACACCGTCCACGAACCAGGCATACGATGCACCCTCCGGCGCGATCAATTCATTGCCATCCGGGGTGATCACCGGGCGGTCCATGGGGCAGCGATCGCGCAGTTGGAAGAGGCGCCCTTGCGTGGCGTTGGTCATGAAGAACTCGCCCGTAGGCTTCACGGCGAATGCACTGTTGCCGGTGAAGGCCATCGGCGCTGCCAGCTGGTCCGTGTAGCCGCCCAGACCATCCGGCGTCAGGGTCCAGATGCCGCCCACGCAGTAATCCGAGTAGAAGTAGCGGCCTTGGAACCGCGGCCACAGGCCACCGCGGTACACCTCCCCGCCGATGATGGCGCAGAAGTCGCCGCCCGTCACCGGGTGCCCCTTCACCGCAACAGGGAATACGTGCTCCGCTTCGGGGAGGCAGGTGCTCAGGTTGAACTCCTCACCGCCCTCGTAGCAGCGCCAACCGAAGTTGGGGCCGGTATTGAGGCCGCCCGGCCAGCGATCGATCTCCTCCCACCGCTGCTGGCCCACATCCGCGATCCACAGGTCGCCGTTGAGCGGATCGATGCCGATGCGGAACGGATTGCGCAGGCCATAGGCCCAGATCTCCGGCCGCTCCCCATTGGGCGAGCCAGCGAACGGATTGTCCGGAGGGATGGAGTAGGTGCCATCGGCCTCGGGCTTGATCCGCAGCACAGTGCCGAACAGCGTGGTGGGATCCTGGCCGTAGTCATTGGGGTCGTCCGCACCGCCGCCGTCGCCCAGCGCGCAATACAGGTAGCCATCCGGCCCGAAGGCCAGGCCGCCCGCCTGGTGGATGGCATTGGGCTGCTCCAATGCGATCAGCACCACCTCGCTGGCAGGATCAGCCCGGTTCGGATCCGTCACATCACGGGTGAAGCGCGAGATCCGCGATGTGCCGAACGGGCCGCTCGGATGGACGTAGTTGATGTAGAAGTGCCCGTTCTGCGCGTAATCCGGGTCGAGCGCGAACCCCAGGAGCCCGCGCTCGCCGCTGTACACCACGCGGCTGCTGATATCCAGGAAGGAAGGGGCCAGCACGGTTGCGCTATCCGCGACGATGTCGATGTTGCCCATCTGGCGGGCCACGTAGATCCTGCCCTCCGAATCGAAGTCGAGGTCGATGGCGCGCGCCAGGTTGGCCCAGGGCACTAATTCGAGTTCAACCGGCTCCTGTGCGGAAGCCGGCGACGCGGTGAAAAGAGAAAGCAGCAGGATGGACGAAGGACCGATTGAACGCATGCGCCGACTCCGGTTCCGGAAGCGGCGCGAAAATACCCCGGGCACGATGCGCAGCGCTCAGAAAACCTGCACCTGCCGCTTGTTGCCACGGATGTAGACGCCGGGAGCAGGTTCATCCCCCACGGGGCGGCCCATGAGATCGTGCAGCGGGCCCTTGCCCTGCGGGATGCGCTCCCAGACCTCGGCGATGCCGGTCTGCGTTCCCTGCAGCGGACTGGCCACCACCACCACCTCGTCCAGCGCCCACGCGCCGTTGGTATTCTGATAGGGCTGGAAACGGAGCTGGAACGTACCGATACTGCTGCCTTCCGGCGGAACCACCGATCCGAGGTCGGACAGGGCCACGCTGGTGAACTCCAAGGGCACCTCCACATCGGCCACCACCTCCGGCGCCATAGCGGCATCCGGGGTGAAGAGCACCTTCACGCGTTGGGGCCCATCTGCGTAGAGCGCATGCCGGAACCGGATGGAATCGATGCGAATGGGGGCCGTGGCGACTCCCGAGATGGCAAGCACCCGGTCGCCAGCCGGCTCGGCGGTCCACCCCGTGGAAAACACCGCATTGTCGCCGACGGCAATGGGCAGCGGGCAGGCGTCCACCCCGATCCATGCCGCATTGGTGCCGATGAGCGGGCCCGAGGTGCCGGCAGCGAGATTGCAGGCAGTGCATCCCCCTTCGCAGTTGAGCACCTCGGCACAGGCCTCGTTGAGCCAGCGGTATTCGATGCGGTATTCCTGCGCCTTGACCGTCCCCATGATGAAGGTGGCTGCGAGGCACAGGATGCGGAATGAACGATGCATGGTCGAGCGTTTTGGAGCGATCCATCCGGATGCTCGGGGCGCTCGTACGCTGTTCAGCGGAAGAGGTTACGCTTAGGGGCCAAGCCGCGCATCGACTCATGCCGGTTTCCGGGCAGTCAGCCCGGTCAGCGGTCCACCACGAAGCGCTTGGCCCCGATGGTACGACCATCCGGCCCGGTGAGGCCGAGTAGGTAGCTGCCCGGCGGCAGGTCCTGCACATCGACTCCGAACGGCCCCGTGCCGAGCGCGCGGGTCTGGCGAAGCACGAGGCGTCCCTGACTGTCCAGGATATCCACCAGGCAGGTGCCCTTCCGGCCGGCCGGCACCTCCACGGTAAGCCGGTCCGCCACCGGCACCGGATAGAGCGTGAAGGCACCCTGCTCCGCTTCCGCCATGCCGATGAAGCCCGATGCCTTGGCGAACGCGATCTGCCCCCGCAGCAGCATGTTCAATTCGATCTGGCCCGTGCCGTTGGTGAGCGATCCGGTGGTGACGGTCTGATCGGGATGGATCACCCACGGCTGGTCGGCGTCCGGGCGCCACACCATCACCATACCGCTCTCGTCGCCGGCGACAAGGTCAAAGTCGAACTGGCTGGGGATGCCACCCTGGTAGATGAAGCGGGCGCGCATCGCCGCGGTCTCCTCGAACCGCCCGCTCACATTCCAGTAATGCGTGCCGCTCACCTGCTGAACGCCCGGGCCGAAGGGCTCCTGATCGGCTCCGGACCAGATGTGCTCCACGCGGACGAGCGCTGTATCGGGCAGGTCGGATGCGATGAGGCGGAAATCGACCCTGGGCAACGCCGTGTTGTAGGAGGCGGCGGGGAGCAGCGTGGCCTCATGGTCCATCCGCGCCTGATTCAGGCGATGGTGCCGGTCGAGCACGGCCATGACGGGCTGGAACGGGACGCTCAGCTGCAGCAGCGTTGAGGCGCCGCTGGCGGTCACTGGCACCTCATGCACCTGCCCATCAGAGCCGACGAGGGTGAGGTCGAGCGGCACGTCGGAATGCAGCGTTTCCGTGCCGTAGAGCTTCTGGCCGACATGCAGGTCCACCGTCCAGCCTCCGCCGTCGGATTGGCTGGTGAATGACCGCACCTCGAAGACTGAATACCCGGGGCTGAACACCCAATCCTGGAAGAACGGATGAAGGTCTCGCCCGGTGATGGACTCCAGCGTATCGCGCCACTGCTCGGGGGTTATGGTCCGGTTGCTGAGGCGCACTTGGCTCTCGCGCATGGCGGTCCGGAAGAGGTCATCGCCCAGGTAGCCTCGCAGGTTGTGCATCACGGCCGCGCCCTTGTAGTAGGTGTGCGTGCCGTAGATGTGCTCATCAGGCATGGGCGAGAGGGCCTGGAAACCATCATCATCGGTGTGGGCGGAGCCGAGGATGTCGAGCAGGTTGTCCTTCACCATGCTCACCATCGCGGGCCGACCATTGAGCCATTCCTCCAGCAGATGGGCACTGTACTCGGCGGGGCCCTCCTTGAGCCACATGTCGTTATGCACGAAGGGCGTCACCCAATCGCCCCACCAATGGTGGCCCAGCTCATGGGCGAAGAGCTTGCGGTTGCGCGCCACGCTCTGGCTCGGCATGAAATCCGGATAGGCGATGTTGGTGGGGATCTCCAGCGCACCATCGGTGGTGAGCACATAGCCTACGCGCCCGTAGGCATAGGGGCCGTACCAGTGCTCCAAGGCATCGATGCAGGCGCCGAGGTCGCCGAATCTGCCCACCATGGCGTTCAGCTGAGCGGGCTTGGCGCGCAGGGTGACGGGAATCTCGCCATACGCGCCGGTGTGCACGAATGCGTGCTCGGCATAGTCCGCCACGGCGATGGCGCTGACATGCGTCGGGATCTCGTGCTCCAGCGCGAAGGAGCGCACCACCGTATCGCCGCCGAGCTGGGTCTCGCCCAGGAATTCGCCCTGGCCGTGCAGCCTGCGCCCCCCGGCGCTCTTGACGCTCCACGTGTAGCTCGCACGCTCCACGAAGCTGTCGAAGCACGGGTACCAGACCTTCCCGAAGTTCGGCGGCACGGTGGAAAGGCCGATGCCGAGGTTGTAGATGTAGTTGCTGGCGAAGTAGAAGCCGCCCCATTCCGGATCACGGAGGGGCGAGCCCTGGTAATGAACGGTAAGCTGCTGCTCCTCCCCCACCGGCGGAGCGGTCTCCAGGTTCACCCGGAGGAACTGGCCATCGTGGGTGAAGGCCAGGGGTCCATCCGGGCCGATCACGGAATCCACCTGGAGGCCCTGCAGGTCGAAGCGGATGCTCCCTTGGTCCGCCATGAGGGCCTGGAAGGTGATGGTGGTAGCGGCCTTGATGGATTGACCGGCGTAGTCGGTCACATCCATGTCGATGCCATAGTGCAGGATGTCGAAGGTGTCGCTGCGTGCAATGGTCTCGGCGATGAGCGTGCGCTGGCCCGGGGTGAGCGGCTGGGGGCGCGGGGGCTCGCCATCGTGCAGCACCAGGCAGCCGCGCATGAGCGGCTGTGCCATGGCAGAGGAGGCGATCAGGAGTGCGGCGAAGGGAAGGGACGTGCGCGCGAACGGCATGCGATGAAGCTCTGGTCCACGAAGCTAAGGAGGCCCGCTCAGCGCACGGCGATCATCACCCGGTTTGCACGGTGGTCGCTGAGCTCCTCCGGCAGCACCTCGAACCCCCAGCTGGCGATCGCCTCATCGTGCAGGATGTGGTCGATGCGCAGGCGCGGCAGCTTGCCGATGTAGGTACCGCCCGTACCGCTGCCGCTCTCCACGAAGGCATCGCGGCGATTGCCGCGGAGCTGGCCGTAGGCATAGCTCATGGGCACATCATTGATGTCGCCGCAGAAGACCACCGGGTGGGGGCTCCCCGCCATGTCCTCCACGATGGCGGCGACTTCCTCGGCCCTTCGCACCGATCCAGAGCGGAGCAGGCCCAGTATGCGCCCGCCCCTCACCTTGATGGTCTCGGTGTCCGTGCCGGTGTTCAGCGAATCCAGGAAGCGGTAGTCCTGGTCGCCGAAATGGAAGCTCGCGAGGTGGGCATTGTACACGCGGACGGTGTCGCCCTCCACCGCCACATCGGTCCAGATGCAGAGGTTGCCCGAGCGCTCCGCGAAGGCCACCTGGCCGCGCCGCACGATGGGATGGCGACTGAAGGTGGCGATCCCGAAGTGCTGATCGTTGCGCGCCTTCTGCGACCAGGCCATGTGCTCGGCCCGATAGCCGAGTTCACCCACCAGCGCATCGCGCGTGCGGAAGTAGCGCTTGTCCGAGCTGTGGAAGAACTCCTGCAGGCAGAGGATGCCGGCGTCCTCGCGGCGCAGCACATCGAAGATGGCATCGCGCGTGCGGTCGTTGCTGTCCCAGTTGTAGAGGTCGAACAGGCGCACGTTCCAGCTGATCAGCTTGGTGCCTTCGGCCTCAACGCCTTCCGGGGGGGCCGCAGAGCCGCGCAACTGGAAGTGGTCACCGATGTGCGACCCTCCGATGAGCAGGGCGATACCGGAGAGCAGCATCCGCTTGGGACGGGCAATCAGCCAGTACAGCAGGAAGATGCCATGCAAGGCCACCTGGAAGGGGTAGGCATAGGCCAGCAGCACCAAGGGCCAGAAGAGCTTGGGGCTCACGTGCGGCGCCAGATAGGTGGCCAGCAGGACCAGTACGGCCAGGCCATTGGCCCACCACATGGGCCTGTGCCAGCCCGAAGGGCGGCTCTTCAGTAGCTCCCGATCGTCCGACATGGCCATTTAGCTGCCGCCGGCCTTGAAGAGGGTTGCTTTCTCCTCTTTGGTCAGGCTGTCGTACCCGCTGCGCGAGATCTTGTCCAGGATGGCATCGATCCGCGCCTGGTCATCACGCCTGGCCTGGTTATAGTCGGCATCGGAACGGCCCCGGGCAGCGGCCGGACGGGTGACGCGCATCCGCGGCCCTTTCTTCCTGCGCACTAGGCTGAACAGCCGGTCCAGTGCATTCACGAAGGACAGCGACCAGTCGTTCCCTTTGCGCAGCTGCATGGAAGCTGCGTAACCATAGATGGCACCGCCGATATGGGCCAGGTGCCCGCCGCTATTGCCACTGCTGCGCACGCTCACCAGGTCGATGAGCACGAGGACGAGCGCCACCCATTTGAGCCGCACGGCACCGAAGAGCAGCAAGTGCACCTCAAGGTCTGGCCGGTAGGCGGCGATGCCGACGAGCACGGCCATGACCGCCGCCGAGGCGCCGTGGATGGTAGAGATGGGCGCGAGGTCGGCGAAAACCGGCAGGATGTTGTATCCCGCCACGTACAGCGCTAGGCCCGACAGGCCGCCCAGCAGGTAGTTGCCCAGGACGCGGCGGCCGCCAAGGAGGTCCTCGAAGATCCGGCCCATGAACCAGAGCAGCATCAGGTTGAAGAAGAGGTGCAGGAAGTCCCAATGGACGAACATGTAGGTGACCACGGTCCATGGGCGGTGAAGGAGATCCCGCAGGTTGCTCGTGCTCCACAGCCAGCCCAGGATATCGGGGCCCTCTCGGCGGACCGCCCAGAAGGGCAAATCGACCAGGCGCAGGAGCAGGAATACCGCTGCGTTCACCAGGATAAGGCGGATCACCATGCCGCCGCTACGCCATTGCCGCTTCAGATCCTCCAGCATGCCGCAAAGATCGCCCTCAGGCGTAAGGAAGGCGCCGGCGCCAGATGAGCACCGTGAAGAAACCCACGACCAGCCCTCCGATGTGCGCGAAGTGGGCCACATTGTCGCTGCCCTGTCCGAGCAACCCGGCATAGCCTGCATAGACCTCATAGGCCCCATAGAGCAGCACGAAGTACTTCGCCTTGATCGGTATGGGCAGCGGGAAGATCATGAGCTCGACATTGGGGTAGAGCATGCCGAAGGCCACCAGGATGCCGAAGATGGCGCCCGAGGCCCCCACCATCGGGGTGAAGAGCAGCGCCGCCAGCTGGTTCATCGCCCCATCGCCGAAGCCGGTGCCGCCGAACCAGAGATCCCGGAGCGCCGCTGGTCCATCCATGCGCACCAGGGCAATGTCCGACCCGGAGAGGCCCGACGTGAGCTGGCCATACTCCCATGCTTGGACGCCCATGTTCAGGGCCACAGCCCCGAGGCCGCAGATCATGTAGTAGGTGAGGAACCGCTTCGAGCCCCAGCGGTACTCCAGCGGCGAGCCGAGCATGAACAGGCCGAACATGTTCATGAACAGGTGCCAGAAACCACCGTGCATGAACATGTACGTGATGAGCTGCCAAGGCCTGAATTCGGGCGAGGTGATATAGTGCAGCCCCAGGGTGGCATCCATGTCCATGCCGAGGAAGCGCCCTTGGCCGATGAACTTGACGCCATAGACGATGACGTTGATGATCACCAGGTTCTTGACTACGGTGGGCGTATGGGCCAGCGGTCCTGTGCCGTATCTCATCGGTGTTCGAAGCGTTCGTTGAGCTCATCGAGGCTGAAGGTGATGAGCACGGGCTTGCCGCCCGGTGTATGGGTGGGCGATCCGCAGGCGAACAGCCGGTCGATGAGCCCGTGCATCTCGGCGGTTGCGAGGACGCGTCCCGGCCTGATGGCCATGGAGCGTGCCAATCCGCGTGCCAAGGCCGGATGGCGCTCATTCCGTAGGGCGCTGCCCGCGCTCTTGAGCTGCTCCAGCAGCTGCTCGATCAGCCGGCCCGGGTCCTCATCGGCCGCCTCGGCGGGCATCCCGTTCACTTGCACGGTGCGCCCACCGAAGAGCTCAAGGTCCAGGCCCATGCTGCGGAGCTCGGGCAGCACGCCCTGAACGAGTGCCAGGTCGGCGGCGGTGAGCTCCACATGGCGCGGGAAGAGCTCTGTCTGGGACATGCCCGCGCCCTGCGCCAGGAGCTTCAGGTTCCGCTCGTAAAGGATGCGCTCATGTGCGCGGCTCTGGTCCACCACAAGCACGCCGCTCCGCACCTGCGCCACGATGTAGCGGCCGTGGAGCTGGAACACCGGGCGATCGCCGGCACCATCCTCCTCGCGCGAGGGCAGCACCCGGTCCGCCGCGGTCGTCGACCGTTCCACCGCCGCTGTGCCCTCCACGGGCTCGGGCCCCTCCTCCACGGGCGAGGCCATGCCCATGTCGAAGAGCTTCTGCCAACCCTCGGGGCTGGGGCGGGGCGGGGCCGTGAAGGCCCCGAGATCGGCCGGACGCCAAACAGGAGCACCGGCACCCGCATTCGCGATAAGGGCGGGCTCGGGCTCGAAGTCGAGGCTGGGCACGATGCTGAAGCGCCCCAGGGCCCTGCGCACAGCGGCATGCACGATGGCGTACACCGAGCGATCGTCGCGGAACTTGATCTCGGTCTTGGTGGGATGGATGTTGATATCGATCCGCACCGGATCCAGGTCGATGAAGAGGAACCAGCCCGGGTAGGCATCGGCCGCCACCAGCTCCTCATAGGCGCGCCGAACCGCATGCTCCAGGTAGCTGCTGCGGATGAAGCGGTGGTTGACGAAGAAGAACTGCTCGCCGCGCGACCGCTTGGCGAACTCGGGCTTGCCCACGAAGCCACGGACGCTCACGATATCGGTGCCCTCCTCCACCGGCACCAGGCGCTCATCGTGGCGGCGCCCGAAGAGGCCCGTGATGCGCTGGCGCATGGCCGCCCCGAAAACCGCATCGGAGGGCATCTCCGGGAGGTTGAACTCCTCGCGGTCGTTGCTGATGAGGCGGAACCCGACCTCCGGATGCGCAAGGGCAACCCGGGTGAACTCATCGAGCACGTGCTTCTGCTCCACGCTGTCGCTCTTCAGGAACTGCCGGCGCGCGGGCGTGTTGAAGAAGAGGCTCCGCACACTGATGGTCGTGCCTGCCGGCCCTGCGATGGGCTCCTGCGCCCGCACCCGGCTCCCTTCGATGAGGACGCGCGTGCCCAGCTCCTGATCGTGCTCGCGGGTGCGCAGCTCCACCTGGGCGATGGCCGCGATGCTGGCCAGCGCCTCGCCCCGGAAACCCTTGGTGCGAACGGCGCCAAGATCATCCGCCTGGCGAATCTTGCTGGTGGCGTGCCGTTCGAAGCAGAGGCGTGCATCGCTGGGGCTCATGCCCTTGCCGTCGTCGGTGACCTGCACCAGGGTACGGCCGGCATCCTTCACCACCAGGGTGATGCGGCGCGCGCCGGAATCCACGCTGTTCTCCAGCAGTTCCTTCACCACGCTGGCGGGGCGCTGCACCACCTCGCCTGCGGCGATCTGGTTCGCCACATGGTCGGGCAGCAGCCTGATCAAGTCGGCCATGCGAAGTGCTGCAGGAGCCCGAAGCCCTTGATGATGAAGTAAAGGATGCCGCAGACCATGGCCATGACCACCACCAGGCGCCTCACGCTGGCCCCTTCACCGCCCTGCCGCTGCCAGCTGTGGCGCATGCGGGCGCGGAACGCCTCAGGGCCCTGGCCCTCCGCACCGGCGGCCCGCTGAATCCGCTGGTGCCGGGCCTCCTTGGCTGCATCATAGTAGCGCGGCGTGTAGTCGAAGCCGCGCCCCCCCCGCTGACGGAAGAGGCTGAAGAGGGCTGGGATGCGCGGCGGCTGCATGGCCTCAAAAGTAACCAGTCGGCGAGGGTATGCGGGCAGGGAACGCGCCTGGCCGCCGCTTCCGCATCTTCGCGCCATGCGCATCCTCATGGTCTGCCTCGGCAACATCTGCCGATCACCCATGGCCGAAGGCGTGCTGCGCCATCTGGCGCGGGAACGCGGCCTTTCCATCACTACCGACAGCGCCGGCACCGGCGATTACCATGTGGGTGAGGCGCCCGACCATCGGGCCCAGGCCGCCATGCGCCGGCAGGGCCTTGACATCTCCGACCTCCGCGCCCGGCAGTTCACGCCCGAGGACTTCGACCGGTTCGACCTCCTGCTGGCGATGGACGGCGACAACCTGCGCAACATGCTGCGCCTGGCGCCCAGCCCAGCGCATGCGGCCAAAGCGCGGCTCATCATGGACCACGCCCCAGGCAATCCGCTGCGCGAGGTACCCGACCCGTACTTCGGCGGTGAGGAGGGCTTCGATGCCGTGCACGAGATGCTATTGGAGGCTTGCACGAATCTGCTGAACGATGTCCGGCGCTGACGGCAGCGGATCGCTCTACCTCCTCCCCGTGTGGCTGGGCGAAACCGGTGGACCGGAGCAGATGCCGACTGAGAATGCCGCGCTGGCCGGCCGCATCACCCGATGGTTCTGCGAGCATGAGAAGAGCGCCCGGTCGGCCCTGCGCCGGTTGGTGCCGGCCATAGACCTGTCCAGGCTGGAGCTTCACCGTTTCGACAAGGACTCGACACCGGCCTACGCCCGGGAGTTGATCGGCCTGCTCCGTGACGGCCGCGATGCCGCCGTGATCAGCGAAGCCGGCATGCCGGGCATTGCAGACCCCGGAGCGAGCCTGGTCCGCGCCGCCCACGAGGCAGGCATCCCCGTCATCCCGCTCACCGGGCCCTCTGCCCTGCTGCTGGGCCTCGCGGCCTCCGGCCTCAATGGCCAGCGGTTCTGCTTCCACGGCTACCTTCCGGTGAAGCCTCCTGAACGGCGGCAGGCCATCAATCGGCTGGAGCTGGAGGCCAGGCGCACAGGGGCTGCGCAGCTATTCATAGAGACGCCTTACAGGAACGAGGCCCTCTTGGCCGACATGCTTAAGGAATGCCAGCCGGCGACCGTTCTCAGCATCGCCGTGGATGCCACTCAGCCCGGGGGATGGATCCGCACCCGGACCGTCGCGCAGTGGCAGAGGGACCGACCTGTGCTGGGGAAGCGCCCGGCCGTGTTCATCCTCGGCACCTGGCCGCAGTGAGCCGTGTCACGAGACTGAGTCGGTTTGCACCACGGATTCCAGCCTGATGATGTAGCGCACCGGTGCATGCGGGTCGAGCAGGCCGGGGATGCCGCGCTCGCCGAAGGCCATCGCCGAGGGAATGATGAACTCCCCCTCCTGCCCGGTCCGGAGCAGGCTCACGGCCACCTCCACGCCCTTCATCACTTGGTCGGGCGTCCCATAGGTCCATGTGAAGGGCCCGGTGCGCCCCCCAAGGTCATCGAAGAGCCGGCCATCCTCGAGCCGGTGGCCGCGCCAGCGGACGGTCACCGAATCGCCCGGCTGCACCCGGGCCGTATCGCGCACGGGACCCGCGATGCGGTAATGCAGGTCACTCGTGCCCCAGCGCGTCCAGGTGCCGCCATGGTGCGCGAGGTAGGCTGAGATCAGCCGCCGCTCGAAGCCCTCGGGATCCTCCTGACGCATGCGCTCTTCCGCCTCCCGCACCATTTCCGGGGTGCGCAGGTCCACCAAGGCCACCTCTGCCTGCAGCAGCAGCGTATCGGGCGGTGAAGCCACCGCGTCCTTGGCCAGCGCCTTCCATGGCCATCGCTCGGCCGGTGCGATCACGCTCATGCTATCACCGGTATGAAGCCTACGCAGCACGGGAGCCAAGGCTCCGGAGCGGAGGTCCCGCGTGAGGTACCATCGCTCGGAGCTCCAGTATGACCCGGGCGCCTCGCCGAGCTCCGCCACGCGAAGCCGCAGGAGCACGCTGTCGCCGTCGGCGGGGATCCGCTGCCCCTCACCCAGCGCATGGTACCTCAGGTGCACGCCTTCAGCCACCTCTTTGAATCCGGGATAGGGCGAGCCCCCGCAGGCCAGGATGGCCAACGAAGCCAAGGGCAGCAGGCAATCGGCTCGTGCACTCATGGCCTCACGCCTGCCAGGCCGATGCGGTAGACAACCGTGCTCCGCGGGGGTATCCGGTCCATATCGCCGATAAGGCCGTGCGCACGGTAGCTGGGAATGATGATCACCGCGCTGTCGCCCGGCGAGAGGTGCTGGATGGCCTCGTGCAGGCCGCTCTCCACGTCATCCTCCTCCACCCTGAAGCTCTCCGGGCCTGCGGAATCGCTCACGTACGCGGTATCGCCGTTGAGCAGCTCCACGGTGTAGCGCACCTGCGCCCACTGCCCAGGCCGGACGTTCGCGCCGGCCCTATCGCGCAGGAGAAGATGCCTCACCCCGGTGCCGCTGCGCTGGAGCTGAAGGCCGTTGCGCTCCGCATACAGGTTGATGTCCCGGTCCTCGAGGCGCACGGCATCGCGGTTCTCCTGCATCAAGTTGCGCTCGGGCGGGCGCTGCCCCGCGGGCACCGCCTCACCTCCGCCGCAAGCGGCCAGAAGCAGGACTGCTACCGCGAACCTCATGGGTTTGCCGCGATGAAGGCCGGGAGCAGGGAGCGGAAGCGCGCCACGGCATCGGTGAGGGATTCCTTCGCCTGTCCGCCGGCCGCGTTGCGGTGCCCGCCGCCATTGAAGTGGTCGCGCACCAAATGATCCACCGGAAGCGTGCCTTTCGAGCGCAGGCTCACCTTCACCAGGTCGGGGCGCTCCACGAAGAAGGCCGCCAACCGGATCCCGCGGATGGACAATCCATAGTTCACGAAGCCCTCCGTATCACCAGGCTGGAACCCGAAGCGCTTCAGGTCGGCCATACTAAGGGCGATAATGGCGGTATCCAGCTCCGGGAGCACCTCAAGGCGCTCGTTGAGCGTGAAGCCAAGCAACTTGAGCCGCTCGGGCCGGTTATCGTCGAGGATGGACTCGTGGACCGCGGTGATGACGACACCGCGCTCCATGAGCTCGGCGGCCACGCGCATGGTGTGGGGCGTGGTGCTGCCGAAACGGAAGGAGCCCGAATCGGTGACGATGCCGGTGTAGAGGCAAGTGGCCGATGCGGTGCTGATGGAAGCACCCAGGCCCAGCGCAGCAGCGATGTCGCAGATCATCTGGCTGGTGGCGCATGCCGTGGGGTCGGAGAACGACAGCTCCGCGAACGGGGCGGGGTCCTGATGGTGGTCGATCAGCACCTTCATCGGGGCCTTCCGCACCGCCTCTTCCAAGCCGCCGACGCGATCGGGCCGGTTGAAGTCAAGGCAGAAAAGGACCTCCGATTCCGCGATGGCGGCCAGCGCCTCATCGCGTCGCGCATCGAAGGCGATGGCCTGGCCGTAGCCCGGCATCCAATGCAGGAAGGACGGTGCGCCGTTGGGCAGCACCACGGTTGCCGAATGGCCTGACCCCTGAAGCAGGTGCATCAACCCCAGCGATGACCCGACGGCATCGCCATCGGGATTGAAGTGCGTGACGATGGCGCAGCGCCGCGGCGATCGGAGCAGGTGCCGCAGGGCGTCTACGGCTTCGGCCGGTGCGGAAGGCGAATGCATGGGGCGGCCAAGTTAGCCGCCCCGTGGATGCTGCTGAAACCCGCTCAGAACCCGATGCCCGGTGTGGGCATGTGCTCGATCAGGATGCCCACGCAGCCGATATCGAGATCGGCCGCCTTGCCCTTGCGGTCAGAGGCACCGGGGGCGTTCACCTTCACGGCGATGCGCTTGGTGGCGGTGCAGGAGAATTCGATCTCGCTCGCCATCTCATGCTCGGTGTTGTCCCAGAGCACCTTCTCGGTCTCTGAATAGGTGCGCTTGCCATCCTCGCCATCGCTCGCAGTGCGCAGCTTCTCCACCAGGCGGATGGCGACCTCCTCCCCGAGGATCTTCGAGTCGTGGCAGACGGAGATGCGGTAGTCCTGCCCCCGGTACACGATGATGTTGAGCTCGGTCTCTTCGCCCACCTTCACCAGGGCGCTCCTGCTCTGGCCGTTAACCGAGAACCGCGCATCGCGCGACCGGTCGCAATTGAATTTGTGATAGGTAAGGCACTCGCTCTGGGCCTTCGCGGGGGAGAACGGGGCGGCGAGCAGCGCTGCGGCTGCCAACAGCTGGATGACGTTGCGGGTCATGGTGCGATCAGGAGTTGGTGCCGCCTTCGGGCTTGATCCATTCGTTGCGCAGGTCCGTCACGGCCTTCGAGAGCTCGGCGTACTTCTCGGGGGTGAGCTCCACGGTCATGTCCTCGCCCAGCACCATGCGGCCGGAAGGCGATGCGCCGCCGTGCGGGGCGCGCCTCACCTCGAGCTGGTCGTAGATGGACCTGAGCGCCGAGAGGCGGGCATAGACCTCAGCCACATCCGGGTCCGCCTTGGTCTCCTCCATCATGCCCAACAGGTGGTCCAAGGTCACCTTCTGTTCGGCCACACGCGCCACCAGTGCCTCGCTCTGGCCGAAGGCATCGATCTGCCGCATCACCAGGTGCATGCTTTCGAGCCAGCCGCCCGCAAGCACCATGTGCAGCACGGGGCCCATACGCTCCTGCTGCATGCGCTCATAGGCGCGCTGGTAGGCCTCGTTGCTGATCACCTCCAAGGAGTCCCCGCGGGTGAGGTTCGACTCCAGGCGCACGAAGTCGGCATCGGAAAAGGCATTGTCCAGGCCCAGCGATTGGGCCAGCTTCTTCGAGGTGAGGTAGTAGCGTGCCACCTCCACGTTCAGCTTGAAGCTGCTGGCATAGACCAGATCGGTGGCATAGACCCCGAAATTGATCGCCCGGGCCCGCAGGCTCGCGTATTTGTCCACATGGCTCGCCGGATTGAGCATCCGCTTGTGGCCTTCCCCTGCCATCTGCCGGACCAGGCCGAAGAGCTCATTGGGCGTGGGCATCTGGTAGAGGGCGCTCACCTCGGCCTCCTCGCCGCCGATCACCAGCCCGGCGCTGGGCTGCTCGGCCTGCGGGCCGGCATCTCCGCCGCAAGCGGTCAGTGCGAGGATGGCGAGTAACGGGGGGATGCGTGCCGGATGCATGTGGCGAGGGATGTGTTCTGGGGCTGAGGCCCGTGAGGGAGCGACCCCGCGAAGGAAGATGAGCCTGGTGCGGCGGCCATGGCCTGCACCCGATTACTTTTGCGCCGCTTTTTCAACAACCCACAATGGCAGGCAACAGGACATTCACGATGATCAAGCCCGAGGCAGTGGCCGCAGGGAACATGGGCAAGATCCTCGACATGATCATCGACAGCGGTTTCAAGGTGATCGCGCTGAAATACACCCGGCTCTCGCGACAGGAGGCCGGCACCTTCTATGCGGTGCACAAGGAGCGCCCGTTCTACGGCGAGCTCGTGGAATACATGGCGAGCGGCCCCATCGTGGCGGCGATCCTGGAGAGGGAGAATGCTGTTCCCGCCTTCCGCGAGCTGATCGGCGCCACGGATCCCGCCCAGGCGGCCGAGGGCACCATCCGCAAGCGCTTCGCCGAGAGCAAGGCCAAGAACGCCGTGCATGGCAGCGACAGCGATGAGAATGCCGCCATCGAAGGCGCCTTCTTCTTCAGCGGCCGCGAGCAATTCTGACCCACGCCCGACCGGCGGTCACTGCAGCACCACCTCCGCCACCACCGCGCGGCCCATGCGCTGATTGAGGCGCTCCGCGATGGTGACGCGCATGAACGTGAGCTCCTGCCGGAGCGGCGCACTGTCGACCCGCACCAGGAGCCGGCCCCGTTTGAGCGTGATGGCCGTGGTGTGGCGCGCGATCATGGGGCCGGTCACCTCGTCCCACCACGAGGCGATATCCAGCTCGTCCATCTTCTCGCGCATGCCCGCCCCATCGATGAGGTAGGCGATCGCCTCAGCCAAGGACTGTTCGTTGCGTCGCTTCACGGGTGATTCCGGAGTGGGTGAGGTGGAAGAACCGGGTGTCGAGGTCAAGGCCGTCGAGGGCGGCGTGGAGCCGAACCGCATCGGTATCGGTGATCAGCACCTGCCCGAAACGGTGGCCGCTTAGCAGGCGCAGCAAGTGCCGCATCCGCTGGGGATCGATCTTGTCGAAGATATCATCCAGCAGCAGGATGGGGCGCTCGCCGCTGCGGCGCGCCGTGAGCTCGAACTGGGCCAGCTTGAGCGCGATGAGATAGGTCTTCTGCTGCCCTTGCGAGCCGAAGCGCTTCAGCGGCTGGCCTTCGAGCGTGAAGAGCAGGTCGTCCTTGTGTACGCCCACCGTGGTGTGCTGCGCCGCCCGGTCGCGCTCCCACGCCCCGGCGATCAACGCCGCCATGGTCGACTCGTTCAGCCCTGAACGGTACTCCAGGGCCACCTGCTCGGTGCCCGAGCTGATGCCCGCATAGTGCTCCTCGAGCAGCGGCACCAGTTCGCCCATGAAGGCGGCGCGCGCTGCATGGATGGCCGTGGCCTGCTGCACCAGCTGCTCGTCCCAGGCCTCGAAGGCTCCCTGCGGCACCCCGCCGCGCTCCGCATGCTGCTTCAGCAGGGCATTGCGCTGCGCCAAGGCGCGGTTGTAGCGGATGAGCGCCTCCAGGTACGCCTTGTCGAACTGGGCGATGAGGCCGTCGAGGAAGCGCCGCCGCACCTCGCTGCCCTCCAGCACCAGCTGCCCATCATAGGGCGTGATCATCACCACCGGGTACCGGCCCACATGGTCGGCCAAGCGATCGTACTCCTTCCGATTGCGGCTCAGCACCTTGCGCTGCCCGCGGCGCACGCTGCAGAGCACCGTGTCATCCCCCCCATCCGTTCGCAGCGTCCCCTGCACCACCATCAGCTCCTCCCCGCGAAGGATGTTATGCTGATCCACCGGCTCGAAATAGCTCTTGCCCAAAGCCAGGTAATGGACGGCATCCAGCAGGTTGGTCTTGCCCGTGCCGTTGGGGCCGGTGAAGCAATTCACCTCCGGCCCCAGCTCCAGTTCCGCCACCCGGTGGTTGCGGAAATTCAGCGCATGCAGGCGGCTGAGGTGGAAGGCCATGGCGCGAAGCTACGCCGCGGCCGGCGGGCCTTCCGGGCCGTTCCGCGGGGTGCTTCCCGTAAGTGCCTCGAAATCCTACATTTGCGCCCCGCGAAAAGCGCCATCTAGGACCCATGAGCAAGAAGCACGCTGAGCCCGCCGAAGGCAAGGACCTCGACCTGGGCGAAGTCTACACCCGAACGGAGCTGTTCCTCGACAAGCATAAGAAGAGCATCACCATGGGCGCCATCGGCCTGCTGGTGGTGGTTGGCGGCATCCTCGGAGTGAAGAAGCTGTACCTGGAGCCGCGCGCGAACGAAGCCGCCGAGCTCATCTGGAAGGCGCAGTACTACTTCGAGATCGACTCGCTCGACCTGGCGCTCAACGGCGACAGCCTCTGGCCCGGGTTCACCAGCATCGCCCAGGATTTCGGCAGCACGCCCAGCGGCGAGCTGGCCCACTATTACATGGGAGCCATCTACATGCAGAAGGGCGAGTTCGAGCAGGCGCTGGAGCACTACAAGGAGGCCGACCTTGACGATGACGTGCTGCGCGTGATGGCGGTGGGCAACCAGGGCGATGCGCTGGTGGAGCTCGGCCGAGCAGCGGAAGCGGTGAAGCTCTTCGAGAAGGCGGCGAGCATGGCGAAGAACGACTTCACCACGCCCATGTACCTGATGAAGGCCGGTATCCTGCACCAGCAAGCCGGCGACTGGGCCAGTGCGCGCAAGGCATTCAGGCGCGTCGCTGACGACTTCCCCACCAGCAGCGAGGCCAGCCAGGCACGCAAGTACGCGGGCCATGCCGAGGCCATGGGCGGATAGCCATGTCAACGGCCGACAAGCACCTCTCCCACTACGATCCGGCCGGCGTCCCTAGTGGCGCCGGTCGCCGTTTCGCGCTCGTGGTGAGCGAATGGAACAGGACGGTCACCGACGCCCTGCGGCTCGGCGCGCGCGAGACCCTGCTGCGCCATGGCGTGGCCCCTTCCGACATCGTGGAGCGCTGGGTGCCCGGCAGCTTCGAGCTGGCTGCGGGCGCGCAGTTCCTCCTGGAGCGTGGCGGACTGCATGGTATCATCTGCCTGGGCAGCGTGGTGAGGGGCGAGACCCCGCACTTCGACTACGTCTGCCAGGGAACCACGCAGGGCATCATGGCCGTGGGCCTCAAGTTCAGCGCCCCGGTCATCTTCGGCGTGCTCACCGACGACACCTTGCAGCAGGCGCTCGACCGCAGCGGGGGCAAGCACGGCAACAAAGGCGTCGATTGCGCCGTGGCGGCGCTGAAGATGGCCGAGCTGAAGGCGCAGGGCTGAGCGGCCTTCGCTGCTTTCGCCGATCTTCGCACTGATGCGCGCGCCCTGGCTCACGCTCCTCCTGGTCATCGGTTGCTCTGCGGCCGCCCAGCATGGCCCGCGGATCGGGCTGGGTCTGGCCACGCAAGGCCCCGGGGCCTTCCGGGGCAGCACGCGCGACATGCTGCCGGCACCGCTGTTCGGCTGGTGCGTGGAAGCGCAGCTCCACCCGCAGGTGAGGTTCGCGCCCGAGCTGCTCTGGGTCACCAAGGGGGCCTTCGTGCGCAACCCGGCCGTTGGGTCGAGTTCCATCCTCACGCTTCGCTACCTGGAGGTGCCGCTCCTGCTGCGCATCTCCACGGACCGCAAGGCCGACGGCATGTTCCTGCTGGCCGGCGCGGGCCTCGGGTGGTTCCTCAAGGGCCGCGAGCAGCGCTTCCTCAACGGGCAGCTCATCTGGGATGAGCCCTATCGGCTGCCCGACCTGCAGCGCCGCTCGCAGTTCAATGTGGTGGTGGGCATGGGCATGGAGGGCCGCCGTTGGGGCTTCGATGTCCGTGGCCAGTCGAGCCTGGGCCTCTTCGACCGGCTGGTTACCCAGCAGAGCCAGGTCTACGCCATCACCTTCACCTACCGCATGGGCAATCCGCCCCCGGAGCCGCCGCCGGCCGAGGAGGAGCAATGAAGCCCTTCCTTCAACGGCGTGGCGCCCGCTGCGGCGCTGGCACTCACTTCCGGGTGCGCACCTTGCTCCACGGCTTCACCTGCCAGGTGGCGATGCCCGTGGCCACGTGGTTCCCATCCGAATCGTGCAATTCAACCGTGCTGGTGTAATCCACTGCGTCGGCCGCCCGCAATGGCACCATCACCTGCTCCTCGATCACCCGCGTCAGGTCGGGTGCCGAAGCGATGACGCGCTTCTTCGCCTGATAACGGTACTGGATGCGCAGCTCGCGCAGGATCATGCGGTACTCCTTCGGATCGAGGCGCTCAATCACCGCCAGGCCGCTGCACATCTCGGCGGCGGTAGCCAGCGCGCAGGCGTGTATGCCCTTGATGTGGTTGCGGTTGATGCGCCAGTACGGGATGGTGACGCTCATGCCCCCGTCCTTCAACGGCACCACCCTGAACCCATGCGGCCTGTTGAAGGGGATGAGCCAAGGCAGCAGGGCATTCGCCAGCCAGCGATGCGCCCACGAATGGCGGGCCTTCCCGAGCAGTGCGGAGAGCTTCATGCGAGCGACGCTACCGCCTTGGCCTAGAGGCGCTCGTTGGCAAGGTTGGCAAGCGGGCTGCGCTCGCCCTTCTCCAGCGTGATGTGCGCGAAGAGCGGATCGCCCTTGGCCTTGTCGATGAGGTAGCTGAGGCCGTTGCTCTCGCTGTCGAGGAAGGGCGAATCGATCTGGTGCACATCGCCGGTGAAGACGATCTTGGTGCCTTCTCCCGCACGGCTGATCACGGTCTTCACCTCCAGGGGCGTAAGGTTCTGCGCCTCATCCACGATGAAGAAGATGTTCGCCAGGCTGCGGCCCCGGATGTAGGCCAGCGGTGCGATGGCGATCTTCTCGTTCTCCAGCATCTCATCGATGCGCTTGGGCGTGCTGTCGTGCTTCTCGAATTGGCCCTTGATCAGCTTCAGGTTGTCCCAGAGCGGCTGCATGTAGGGGTCCAGCTTGCTCTGGATGTCGCCGGGCAGGTAACCGATGTCCTTGTTGCTCAGCGGTACCACGGGGCGCGTCACGTAGATCTGGCGGTAATCGCGTCGCTGCTCCAGCGCACAGGCCAGGGCGAGCAGCGTCTTGCCAGTGCCGGCTGCGCCCTGCAGGGTCACCAGCTTGATCTCCGGATCGAGGAGCGCGCTCATGGCAAGGGCCTGCTCGGCATTCTTGGGCCCGATGCCGAAGACGCTCCGCTTCTCCACGCGGTCGACCGTTGCGGTGCGCGGGTCGTACTTGGCCAGGATGCTCTTCTTCTTATGCTTGAGGATGAAGAAGTGGTTGCCCTTCGGCTTCTCGATGGGCAGCTCCTCCACCGGCAGCGTGCCCTGCTCGAAGAGCGCGTCGATATGCCCCTCGCTGAAATCATCCATGACCGTACGGCCCGTGTAGAGCTGATCGCTCACGTTGCGGACCTTGCCGGTGAGGTAGTCCTCGGCGGGGATGTTGAGGCTCTTGGCCTTCAGGCGCAGCGCCACGTCCTTGGTCACCAGCACCACCTTGCGGTCCTTGTTCTGCCGCTGCAGGGTGAGGGTGGCGTTGAGGATCTGGTGGTCATTCTTGCCGTCCTGGAACACCTTGGTGGCATCCACGCCGTTGAGGTCGTGCTTGGCCACCACCTTCAGCTTCCCGTGCGAGGGGCCGTTGAGGGGTATCCAATCGGTGAGCAGATCGCGCTGCGCTATGCTGTCGAGGTGTCGGATGAACTCCCGCGCCTCGTAGTTGATCGTATCGTTGCCCTTCTTGAAGGTGTCGAGTTCCTCGAGCACCTGGATCGGTATGGCCACATCATGCTCGTCGAAGTTGGTGATGGCTGAGTGATCGTGCAGGATCACGGAGGTGTCGAGCACGAAGATCTTCCGGTCTTTCTTCTTCATTCGCTCAAGGAACGGTGTAGCCCAAAAGTACCCGGGCACCCTGCCGGACGCTGGCGACGGCACGCCGCACTTATCCACGATCGATCGTGTTCATGGCGCGGAAAGCCGCGTCCATCAAGGGGTCCAGCACCATGCACCGCTCCGCTTCGAGGGAGGGTCATGGCGCATTAGGCCTGCATGGTTACGCTGGCCTGATGCGAAAGAAAGGCTGGCTTGAACGCGAAGCGGGGAGCGCTTTGGCGCCCCCCCGCTCCCATGCATTCAGGGCCTTGGCCCCGGGTGCATGCCCGTTGTCCTTCGCATCCATGGACCTTCCCTTACGGTTCGGTCCCGGCCGTGTCGGCTCCCGGCGCTGCTGGCGCGCCGCGTGATGGACGCTCGCGTGACCTCTTACCAGGTATGGAGCGCCGTAGCGCTGCCTGCGTCGTCCCTCATTCACCTTCCGGCTCTCCGCCTTGCGGCGGAGCGACAAAGAACTTGGGTGACACGAACGTATCCCCTCACCTCACCGGAATGCAAACGAAAGAACGCGGGGTTATGCACAACTTCTGCACAGACTCACCGTCCCTCATGCACCAGGCGCACAGCCGGCCATGCCGCACCGTCCGTCGGACGCACGAAGTACACTCCCGTGGGCTGACCGTTCAATGCGATGCGGTGCGTGCCTGCAGCAAAGGGACCGTTCACCGTAACCGCGACGCGACCCAGGGCATCCACCAGCTGCACCCCAGCCACCGGAGCACCCATCTCCAGGATGTGCTCTGCGCCCTGCTGCCCCAGCCAGCGCGCACCGGCGAAGCGATTGCGCTGCTCCTCAAGGCCCGCGCAAGGATCCACCACCACGGCTACGAAGGCCTGCGCATCCGCACAGGGAGGGACGCCCTCCACCGTGTAGGTGTACAGGCCCGATGCATTCACCGCCGGGTTCAGGATGCCGCTGAATGGTATGCCGGACGGCCCCGTCCAGCTGCCACCGGGCTGCGCGCCAGTGAGCAGCGTGATGAGCTGCACCGGCGCCGCATTGGCGCAGATGGTGTAAGTGGTGCTCTGCCCGGCGTTCGGCGCGCTATTCACGGTGAATGTGAAGTCGGCCGTGTCGTTGGCGCATGGGCCCGAGCCATAGACCACATAGATGAGATCATAGGTGCCCGGCGCGGTGAGCATGGCCCCATTGGTGGGCTGGCCATTGTAGAAGAAGATCCCGGTGAGGTCACCGCCCTGCACGAAGCTGGGGAGCGAGGGAGCGGGGTCGGTGGAGCAGCGGCTGACGGCCACATCCTGACCCGCATTGGCAGGGTTGAGCAGGCTCACGGTAAGGGTGGCGGCATCCTGCGGGCAGCCACCAGGGCAGTCCGTGGTGTAGGTATAGGTGCCGCCCAGGTCGCTGAAGGTGTTGAGCTGCCCGCTGAAGGGCTGGCCGAAGGGCCCCGTCCATGCGCCGCAGGCCGAGGCACCGGGCAGGTAGTCGAGAAGGGCGTAGGTGCCCGTGTTCTTGCATAGGGTGATGCTCGCATCGGCTCCCGCGAAGGGCGCTGCGCTGATGGTGAGGTTGACCCCGTTATCGCTGCCCGTGGTCGCAGGGGCACTCGCCACCACGCGGATGCGATATCCCGTGCCCGGCGGCGTAAGGGCCGGGATGGTGCAGGCGATGGTGCCCGATGCCGTAGAGGATACCGTGCCGATGGCGATGGGCGCCGCGAAACCGCCGGCCGCATCGCTGAGCTGCGCGGTGAAGACGTTCCCCGTATTGAAGGCACCGGTGGCCGTGTACGGCACGGACAGCTGCGCACCCTGGCAGTAGGCTGAGACCGGTAGGATGCCGGTGGCCACGGAGGCCGGAACGGCGGTGCTGGCGATGATGCGCACATCGTCGATGGCGAAGCCGGGGTCAGCCGCGCCGAAGAGCGATGTGGCGTTGCGGAAGCGGAAGCCGAACCGCAGGGTGGCCTGGTTGCCGAAGGCCGGCAGGCTGATGGTCTGCTCCACCCAGTTGGGCTGGTTGCGGTACTGGCTGATGGGGCTGGTGACCTGCGTCCATGTCAGGCCGCCATCTGTGCTGTAGTGCACCTCGCCATAGTTCTGCGCGCCGCCCTGGCAGAGCCACCAGAAGCGGAGCGATACCTCGGATTGGCCGAGCGTGCTCACATCGCCGGTCATGCGGGCGAAGATGTTGTCCGGCTCGGTGCAGAAGCCGTCGGCCGCGCCGAAGGAGCAGCATTGGATGCCATTCTGCTGCGCCACCAGGCTCACGGTGTGGAGATACGCGCCGTTCGGCACAGCGATCCCCACTGGCTGGCTCGGGGTGGCCGGGATGGTGAAATCCAAGGGAATGCCCAGGCAATCCGCCACGCCGCTGCCTCCGGCGAACACGCTGTTCACCACCCAGGCATTGGAGACGCCGCTCACCGATCCGAGATCGGGCGTGTTGAGGGCGAATGCGGGCGACGATTCGAAGCCCTCGCTGAAGAGGACGGTCTGGGCGCTGGCCAGGAAAGGGACCAGGAACGGGATGCAGAGTAGCGGTTTGCGCATGGGCTGGGGTTTGGCCCGGGCAAGGTAAACCGGCTCCCCATACGCTTCAAGCCCCGCCCCTACTTCGCCTTGCGCTCGCGCAGGCGGGTCACCAGATCGGCGATCTGGTCGGCCGTGAGGCTCTTGCCCACGAATCGCCGATCGCCATCGACCACGAAGAGCTTCGGCGTGCTGAACACATCGTATGTGTCCGCGTAGTTGAGGCTCTCCAAGGTGGTGAGGCGCGGGATGAACTTCCGCGGGTCCTTCTTGGCCTCTTCGAAGACATTCTTCGTGAGGCCCACGTTCACCCAGTCGGGCGTGTTCTCCCGGATGAACTTCTTCCAGTCCTTCATCAGCGATTCATCCACGGCCTTTGCCACGGCATACACCTCCACGCCCATGGGCTTCAGCCTCTCTTTGTACACCTTGTAGATCTCCGGCAGTTCCTTCTTGCAATGGCCGCAGTGCGGGTCCCAGAAGATGATGACCACGAACTCCTCCTTCAGGTCGTAGAAATTGATCCATTTCTCCTCGGTGCTGTCGGTCAGGCAGAGGTAGGGGGCCTTGCGTCCCAGCACGAGGGGCGCCTGTTTCCGGGCGCGTTCGCAGAGCTTCTCCAGCTTGTCCGCCTCCATCCAATCCACCCGGGAGGCCTGGCCCGGCTTGGGGCAGTAGTAGGTCAGCGCCATGTGGACGAACACGGCATCCATGCCCATGATCTCGCTGGTCTCGAACTTGTGCGTGATGTTGTGGACGATGTACTTGAAGGTCTCCTTCGAGCTCCCGGTCCTGGCGATGAGCGCATCGGCGAGGCGGTTGATGGTATCGGGCACCTGTGGTATGACCTTCGTGAGGTACTCCTCCAGCTTGTTTCCGAAGACCGGCACGCGGACGATTCGGTCGTCCGTCAGGTCGAAGTTGTCCCAGAAATGCTCGCGGTACTGGTAGTATGCGGCAGCGCTATCCAGGCTTCCGTCAGCTTTGCGCGGCTCGGGAAGCTCCACGGCCATGCTCATCTTCACCAGGGAGGCCACCAAGGTGCCGGGGTTGCCTGAAACCAGGTCGCGCTGGTACTGCTTCACGCGCTTGTCCAGATCCTCCATGGCGGCCTTCACCTCGGTGCGGGTGGCTTCGTCCTTGGCAGCATCGAGCCGGGCCTTCTGCGCTTCCCCCTCAAGGCGGCGCTCGTTCAGGAAGCGGATATAACCGATGAAGAGTTCGTTCTCCCGGCTCTGCTTCACCTGCAGGGCCGGCAGCAGATCCTCTTTGCGCGTGCTCACTTTGATCACGGGCTCGTTCACCACCAGCTCGAAGTACTTCGGACCGGGCACCACCACCGCGTAAACGCCCGCCGCGTAGCCGCTCTCCTTCTTGAACACCGCGGTGGCCTTCGCATCCACGATGGCCGTATCCGCATAGTAGAGCTTGTTGCCGTAATAGTTCGCGAGATAGACGGTGTCGCCTTTGGCCATCCCTAGCACCTGCGCCTCGATCACACGCTTGGGACCGGTGTTCTGCGATGCGGCCGGGGCGGAGAGGAGCGCGAGCAGCGTGAGGGCGGTGAAGGCTCTGTGCATCATGGTTGGCATGCTGTTCGTCAGGCGCGGCAAATGTAGACGGGGCGACCGGCGTGACCGGCGATTTCCGTGCCGGAGACGCGCGGCCGCGAGGCGCCCGTTGCCTCCCGGTCGTTAAGGCTTGCAAATACGGGCTTGCCGTCGTGCGCCGGCGATCGGACGCAGGGGCCGATCAAGCGGTCTCCGTCTTGAATTCACTGGTGGTGTGGAAGGTGATCTCCGGATTGTTGCGGCGCTCGAGGTCGAGCATATAGGCGCTGGGCGCCATGAACACGGGGTTGCCGTCCTTGTCCTGTACGATCTGCTGGGCCTTAACCCGGATGAACCGGTCGAGCGCGGCGGGGTCGGTGGCGGTCATCCAGCAGGCCTTGTGCGCTGCGATCTGCTGGAAAGCGCACTTGGCGCCGTACTCGTGCTCCAGCCGATAGGCGATCACCTCGAACTGCAGCTCGCCGACGCAGCCTACCACTTTCTTGTTGCCGGGCTGCTGGGTGAATAGCTGGGCCACCCCCTCATCGGTGAGCTGGCGGATGCCCTTGTCCAGCTGCTTGGTCTTCATGGGGTCCAGGTTCACCAGCTCGCGGAAGAGCTCGGGGCTGAAGGCCGGTATGCCGCGGAAGGTGAAGCCGGCCCCCTCGGTGAGGGTGTCGCCGATCTTGAAGTTGCCCGTGTCGAAGAGCCCGATGACGTCACCAGGCCAGGCCTCGTCCACGATGGTCTTCTGGGCGGCGAGGAAATTGGTGGGGGTGGCGAAGCGCAGCTGCTTATCGAGCCGCACATGCCTGTAGTAGGTGTTGCGCTGGAACCGGCCGGAGCATACGCGCAGGAAGGCGATGCGGTCGCGGTGGTTGGGATCCAGGTTCGCATGGATCTTGAACACGAAGCCGCTGAACTTCGGATCGTTGGGCTGCACCTCCCCATGGTCGGTATGGCGCGGGCCCGGCGGCGGGGCGATCCCCACGAAGGCGTCGAGCACCTCCTTCACGCCGAAGTTGTTGAAGGCGCTGCCGAAGAAGACCGGCGCGATGCGCCCTGCGCGGTAAGCATCGGTGCTCAGGGGATCGTACACGCCCTCCACGAGGTCGATGTCCTCGCGCAGCTGGCGGGCGGCATCTTCTCCCAGCTGCCGCTGGAGCTCGGGGTCCTGCAGGTCGCTGATCCGGATGCTGCTCTGCTCCACCTTCGTCTTCCCCGGATCGAAGAGCCGCAGGCCCTTGCTGTAAAGGTCGTACACGCCCTGGAAGGTGGCGCCGATGCCGACGGGCCAGCTCATGGGGCGGACCTTGATGGCGAGCTTCTCCTCCAGCTCGTCCAGCAGGTCGAAGGCGTCACGACCTTCGAGATCCAGCTTGTTGATGAACACGATGACCGGTGTGCTCCTCATCCGGCAGACCTCCATGAGACGCTCGGTCTGCGCTTCCACGCCCTTCACGCAGTCGATCACCAGCACCACGCTGTCCACCGCGGTGAGGGTCCGGTAGGTATCCTCGGCGAAGTCGCGGTGGCCGGGGGTATCCAGCAGGTTGATGAGCTTGCCGCCGTACTCGAAGGTCATGACCGAGGTGCTCACCGAGATGCCGCGCTGCCGCTCGATCTCCATGAAGTCGCTGGTCGCACCCCGGCGGATCTTGTTGCTCTTCACCGCCCCGGCGGTCTGGATGGCGCCGCCGTAGAGCAGGAATTTCTCCGTCAGCGTGGTCTTGCCGGCGTCGGGGTGGCTGATGATGGCGAAGGTGCGCCGCCGCTCGATCTCGTCCTGCAAGGCCATGTCGATCCGCTCCGTTGATAAAGGCGGCAAAACTAGGTTTTCGTCGATGCCGCCGCGGAGCGGAAGCCGCGGTTGGGGTAGTTTTGGGCAAACCCTCCCAGGAATGACCCTTCGAACCATACCCGCCGCCTGCGCCCTCGGCCTATGCCTATCGGCCACGGGCCAGGAAACGCCAATCACCCTGCAAGTGGAGCAGGTGGCCACAGGCCTCACCCGCATCACCGACATCAGCCATTGCGGTGACGACCGGCTCTTCCTCACCCTCCAAGGCGGCACCATCCGCATCCTCGATGCGGACAACACCCTGCTGGCCACGCCCTTCCTGAACATCACCAGCCGGGTGAACAGCAGCGGCAATGAGCAGGGCCTGCTCGGTCTCGCCTTCGACCCGGACTATTCCACCAATGGGAGGTTCTATGTGTACTACACCAACGGCAGCGGGTCCGGCACCAGCCGCATCTCCCGGTTCACCGTGTCTGCCGACCCCAACGTGGCCGATCCCGATAGCGAGGAGATCCTTTACACGGCAGCGCAGCCCTACACCAACCATAATGGCGGCGACATCGAATTCGGCCCTGACGGATACCTGTACATCGGCTTCGGCGATGGCGGCAGCGGCGGCGATCCGCAGAACCTGGCGCAGAACATGAGCAGCCCGCTCGGCAAGATGATCCGCATCGACGTGAGCGGCGAAACCGGCTGGGCCGTGCCGCCCGACAACCCCTTCGTGGGCCAGACCAGCGTGCTGCCCGAGATCTGGGCGAGCGGGCTGCGCAATCCCTGGCGCTGGGGCTTCGATGCCGAGACCGGCGATCTCTGGATCGGCGACGTGGGTCAGAATGCCGTGGAAGAGGTGAGCTACTGGCCCGCCGGCGACAACAGCGGCCCCAACTTCGGCTGGCGCTGCTATGAAGCCAACGCAACGTACAACACCGGGGGCTGCCAGCCGGCCTCGGCCTACGTGACACCGGCCACCTCCCATATCCAGAGCCAGCAGGGCTGGTGCTCCGTCATCGGGGGCAGGGTCTACCGCGGAGGCACCTACTGGCGCATCGAGGGGCGGTACATCTACACCGATTACTGCGGAGGCCAGTTCTATGGCCTGCGCCGCGATGAGTTCGGCGCTTGGGTGCGCACCCAGCACCTGGCCAGCGGCCTCTATGGCTTCTCCTGCATCGGTGAGAACAGCGGCGGCGAGCTCTTCGCCGGCAACAACAGCAATGGGCGCCTCTACCGCATCAAGGAGGCTTGCCCCGCACCGGCCCCGGTCATCGCCCTGGATGGCAACGGCCTTGTCTCCACGGCCGCGCTCGGGTATCAATGGTACCTCAATGGCACGGCCATCCCCGGCGCCGTAGGCCAGAGCTACACCCCGACGGAGAACGGCGACTACCGCGTGCTGGCCAATACGGAGACCGGCTGCCAGATCTTCTCCAACATCATCGAGATCACCACCACCGGACTTGCCGAGGGTGATGCGTCCGGGGCGACGGTACGTCCGATCCCGGCCGACGCGGTGATCTGGGTGGACGGCATCAGGGCGCCTGGCGCAGCGGCGGAGCTGCTGGATGCGCAAGGGCGTCGCGTGCGCGCCGCCGCACCGCTCAACAGCGGCTCAATCGCCTTGGACACGCAGGAGCTTCCTGCGGGCCTCTATACCGTGCGGCTCCTCGGCCCCGATGGCACCGTGCTGCTCCGCCGCAACGTGCCGGTGGCGCACTGAGGCGTCCGGACCTGGCAAGAAGCCCTCGCGCATCGGCGCGGGGGCTTCTTGCTGAAGCGCCGTGACCGAGGATGAGCGGTCATACGGAGCACGGGGCGGGGCCTTATGTTCGCGCTGCAGTCCCCATGCGCGAAGCAGCCTTCATCAAGCGGAACCAGGCGAAGTGGCAACGGCTGGAGCAGTCCATCGCCGGGCTGGGACAGCTCAGCGGCGACGAGGCGAGCGACCTCTACATCCAGCTGACGGACGACCTGAGCTACGCCCGCACCTTCTACCCCAAGAGCGCGGTGGTGAGCTACCTGAACGGACTGGCCGTGCGGCTCCACCAGCACATCTACCGCAACAAGCGCACACCGCGCGGCCGATTCATCTCCTTCTGGGCCCGGGAGGTGCCGCAGGCCCTGGCCGAGGCGCGGCGCAACCTGGCACTTTCCTTTGCCATTTTCGCCGTGGCGGTGCTCATCGGCGCAGTGAGCGCCGCGCATGACGACACCTTCGTCCGGCTCATCCTGGGGGATGACTATGTGGACATGACCCTGGACAACATCAAGCAGGGGCGGCCCATGGGCGTGTATGAGAGCATGGAGGAAGGCGGCATGTTCCTGCACATCACCACCAACAACATCCGGGTCTCATTCGTTGCCTTCGTGGCCGGCCTGTTGGCCAGCTTCGGGACCGTGCTGGTGCTGCTGTACAATGGCGTCATGCTGGGCTCCTTCCAGTACTTCTTCCATGAGCAGGGCGTGCTTGCGGAGAGCGTGCTCACCATCTGGGTGCACGGCACGCTCGAGATCTCGGCCATAGTCGTTGCGGGCGGAGCGGGCCTTACGCTCGGCAACAGCTGGCTGTTCCCGGGCACCTACACGCGGGGCGAAAGCCTGCGCCGAGGCGCACGTACAGGGCTCAAGGTGGTGATGGGACTGCTTCCCGTCTTCATCGCGGCCGGCTTCCTGGAGAGCTTCGTCACCCGGCATGCCCTCACCTTGCGGCCTTGGGTGGCCATCACCATCATCCTGGCATCACTGGCCTGGGTCATCCATTACTTCATCATCCTCCCCTACCATGCAGAACGCCGCCGAGCCGGTCCAGTTGCGCCAGGTGCGTGACTTCGGGCAGATCTTCAACGCGACCTTCACCTTCCTCCGCCAGAACTGGAAACCGCTGTTCCGGGCCATCGGCGTGGTGGGCCTGCCTGCCGGTCTGGTAGGAGGATTCCTCTCAGGCGGGGCCATGGCCGGCCTGCAGCAGCTGCAGATGGAGCCTGGCGACGACCCGGGCCGGGTGTTCTCGCTGCTGGGGTCGAGCATGGCGGGGCTCGTGCCGGGCATGATCATCCTCTTCGTGGCGTGGATGATGGTGGTCTCCATGGTGCACGAGTACATCAGGGCCTATCACCAGGGCGAGCACCACCTGCTCGGCACCGGCGACCTGGTGAAGCGCGGGCTCGGCCAGATGGGCCCCTATTTCGGTGCCAGTTTCCTCTCGGGCCTGCTCGTGGGCCTGGGCTTCATGCTCTGCATCCTGCCCGCCATGTATCCGGCGGCCGTGCTCTCCCTGGCGCTCGCCGCGCACGCGATCGAGCGCACGGGCGGGAGCGGTGCACTGAGCCGGTCGAACCAGCTCGTGACCGGTGACTTCTGGCCCACGCTGGGCCTGGTGATCGTGGCTACCCTGCTCAAATGGATGCTGGACTATATCGTTGTGCTTCCCTTCACCATCGCGGGCATGGTTATCGGGATCAATACGGGGCTCGAGGCCGCTTCCGGGAACGGCCCCATGGCGCTGCCCGAGTGGATGGGCATCTTCAATTCCGTGAGCACGGCTGTGCAGTGGTGCGTGCAGATGGTGACCTACCCCATCGTGGCCGTGGCCATGGCATTGAAGTACTTCAGCCGCGTGGAGGAGACCGAAGGCCATGGCCTGAAGGAGCGCATCGCAGGCTTCGACCAGGCCTGAGCGACGGATGCGCGGCCAGGCCCTGCTCCTGTTGTGGCTGCTGCTCACCGGCACCATGGCCGTGGCGCAGCCTACCCGTGGAGCGGCGGAGGGCGCCCAGGGCACGCGGCAGGCCGCTCCGCCGCTGGAGCCCCCGGAGCTGAGGCCCTTCGATGCGAAGGAGATCGAGCGCCTTAGGGCCGATCCCGCCTTGCAGTACGACCGTGACCTGCGCCGCACGCCCACCTTCTGGGAGCGCTTCAAGGACTGGCTCTTCCACCTGCTGCGCGAGTTCCTCGGAACGCGCGCCGGGAGCTTCGTCGCAGAGCACCTGCTCTACATCCTGGCCCTGGCCATCCTGGTGGCCGCGGTGATCATCCTGCGGCGCAATGGCCTGCGGGCCGTGTTCCATGGGGCGCCGCGCAGCGCAGGTGAGGTCATCGCGGTGGATGAGGATATCCGCAGCATGGACATCCGCACCCTCATCGCCGAAGCGGAATCCGACGGGGACCTCCGGCGTGCCATACGGCTGCATTACCTGCTGGTGCTGCGTGCCTTGGTGGACCAAGGCGTGCTCACCTGGAGCCCCGACCGCACCGACCGCGACTACATGGCCCAGATAAAGGACCCCGGTCTGCGTGCGCGATTCGCGCAGGCCGCGCTGGTCTTCCAATGGGTATGGTACGGGCATGCCGAGGTTGACAGGGCGCGCTACGAGACCATCCGCCGGCCCTTCCTCCAATTCGAACGGGCAGCAGACCGATGAACGCCTTCGAGAAGCGACTCCTACTCGGCCTGGGCCTGCTCATCCTCGCATTGGCCATCCTGGAGGCCATGGCACCCAAGCCCGTGGACTGGACGCCCACGTTCTCCCGCCAGCACCGATCGCCCTATGGGGCAAGGCTGCTGCACGACCGGCTGCGCGACCTCTTCCCCGAGGTGCGCACGGTGAATGAGCCTCTCGTCCAGTTCACCCAGCACCGGCTCATGGGCGATGCGGACGATGGCAGCGTGAACCTGGTCCTCCTCAACGACCGCCTGCACATCGATGCGCTGGCCGCGGATCAGCTCCTCGACCTGGTGGCCATGGGCGACCACGTCCTCATCGCCGCTGATGCCATCACCGGTTCACTGGCGGACACGCTGCGGCTGGGCATGGCCCGCGACCACTCGATGCAGGAGGACACCAGCGACATCCGGTTCATCGGCAAGCCGCGATTGGCCCCTGGGGTCTTCCGCTTCTCACGGGGATTCACCGGAGCCCATTTCACGCGTTACGACACCAGCCGAACACGCGTCATGGCCGTGGACGGCGCCTCGCGGCCCGTGCTTCTGCACATGGCCTGGGGCGACGGCCGGTTCGTGCTGTGCAGCGCCCCGCTCGCGCTCACCAACTACAACCTGCTCAAGGACCGCAACGCCGCGTTCGCCGCCGGTGTGCTGAGCCTGCTGCCGCCCCGCCGGCTGCTGTGGGACGAGTACAGCAAGAGCGGCCGGGCCGAGAGCAGCTCCATAGCCCGGTTCGTGCTGATGGAGCCTGCCCTGCGGTGGGCCTGGTTCCTCGCGCAGGCCCTGCTCGCCCTCTTCATCCTCGTGCACGTGCGGCGGCAGCAACGCGCCATACCCGTCATCACCCCGTTGCGCAATGCCAGCCGGGAGCTCGCGGAGACCATCGGGCGCCTCTACTGGCACCGGGGCGATCACGCGGACCTGGCACGCAAGATGATCGGCCATTTCAAGGAGGAGGTGCGCGCCCGCACCTACCTGCGCGCCTTCGCCTACGATGAGGGCACCGCACGTCACCTGGCCGCCAAGACCGGACTCCCTCCCGAGCAGGTGATGCAGCGGCTCACAGCCATCGCCCGGCGCGAACAGGCCGCGCGGATCAGCGAGGATGACCTGCTCCGCCTCAGCAACGAACTGCACGACTTCCGCCAACTCATCCCATGAGACCATGACCGAGGACATTCATCCCGAACTGCCCGCGCCCGCAGCACCCGCCGAGGCCGGCTTCAGCCCCGCCATTCCGCTCACCGAGCTGCAACAGGCCGTTGAGCGCCTGCGCAGCGAAGTGCGACGCGTGATCGTGGGCCAGGAAAGCACCATCGACCTGCTGCTCATCGCGCTGCTCAGCGACGGCCACGTGCTCATCGAAGGGGCCCCGGGCCTGGCCAAGACGCTCACCGCCAAGCTGCTGGCCCGCTGCGTGCGCACGGGATTCTCCCGCGTGCAATTCACGCCCGACCTCATGCCCAGCGACCTGATCGGCACCAGCGTGTTCGATCCGCGCACCACGGCATTCGAGTTCAGGCCCGGGCCCATCTTCAGCAACATCGTGCTGGTTGATGAGATCAATCGCGCTCCCGCCAAGACGCAGAGCGCCCTCTTCGAGGCCATGGAGGAGCGACAGGTGACGGTGGACGGCCGCACCTACCCGCTGGCACCGCCCTTCATGATCGTGGCCACGCAGAACCCGATCGAGCAAGAG
>DDRC01000130.1:0-4050 GCA_002342985.1 Flavobacteriales bacterium UBA2426 | reverse complement strand
ACGCAGAACCCGATCGAGCAAGAGGGGACCTACCGCCTGCCCGAAGCACAGCTCGACCGCTTCTTCTTCAAGCTCACCGTGGACTACCCGAGCATCGAGGAGGAGGTGGCCATCCTTCTGCGCGCGCAGCAAGGGCGCGAGCTGCTGAGCGCAGATGCCATCCAACCCGTGATCGGACCCGAGGAGCTGGAGCGCGCCCGGGGCCTCGTTCGTCAGGTGCGCTGCGAGGAGAAGCTGATCCGGTACATCGCGGCCATCGTGGATCGCACCCGGCACGACGGGGCCCTCATGCTGGGCGCATCACCGCGCGCCTCGCTGGCCATCCTCACCGGTGCCCGGGCCAATGCGACCATCATGGGACGCGACTTCGTTACGCCCGAGGATGTACAGGCGATCGCCCCCCATGTGCTGCGGCACCGCATTCAGCTCACCCCCGAGCGCGAGATGGAGGGCCTATCGCCCGATCAGGTGATCCAGCTCCTCGTGCGCCAGATCGAAGTGCCGCGGTAGATGAGGCGCATCGCGTGCACGGTCTTCCTCACGCGCCGCACCTTCGTGGTGGGCTGGGCCCTGGTGTGCGGGTTCGTGCTCGCCTGGATGTGGCCTCCCCTCTTCGTGTTCATGCGCCTGGCGCTGCTCGGCTTCGCAGCGGCAGCGCTAGCCGACCTCATCCTGCTCTACGGCCGCCGTTCAGGCCTCACGGCCTCCCGGATCACCATGGAGCGCTGGAGCAATGGCGACACCAACCCCGTCACCATCCGCATCCGGAGCGGCTACGGCATCGCCATGCGCCTGCGTGTGCTCGACGAGCTCCCGCATCAGTTCCAGAAGCGCGACCTGGCCTTCAGCGGCGCCATCGATCCATGGGGCGTCCGCGAATTCGGCTACCAGGTGCGGCCGTTGGCGCGCGGGGTCTATCGCTACGGCGCCATCAATGCCCTGGTGAGCAGCCCCATCGGGCTGGTGGAGCGCCGCTTCCGCCTCGATGCGGAGAAGGAAGTGGCCGTGTACCCGAGCTACCTGCAGCTGCGCCGTTACGAACTGCTCGCCATCAGCAACCGGCTCACCCTCGCGGGGGTGAAGCGCATCCGCCGTATCGCGCACCAGAGCGAATTCGAGCGCATCAAGGACTACGTGCCCGGCGACGATAGGCGCACGGTGAACTGGAAGGCCACGGCCCGCCGCGGAAGGATCATGGTGAACCAGTTCCAGGACGAGAAGGCGCAGCAGGTGGTCTCGCTCATCGATATCGGGCGCGTGATGAAGATGCCCTTCGATGGCCTGAGCCTGCTCGACTACGCCATCAATGCGGCGCTCGTGATCAGCAGCATCGCCATGCGCAAGGAGGATCGCGCGGGCCTCATCACCTTCAGCGACAAGCCGCACGATTCGGTACCGCCCGGCAGGCAGCGCGGCCACATGCAGGCGATCATGCAGCCGCTCTACGGGCAGCGGACAGACCACCGCGAGACCGACTTCGAAGCGCTCTACCTGGGTCTCCGGCGGGAGCTCCACCAGCGCAGCCTGCTCCTCCTCTTCACCAACTACGAGAGCACCCAGGCCATGCAGCGCCAGCTGCCCTACCTGCAGCGCCTGTCCCGGCAGCACCTGGTGGTGCCCATCTTCTTCCTCAACACGGAGCTGGAAGCCGATATCAAGGTACGGCCAGCGGATACCGAGCAGCTGTATGTGCGCACCATCATGGAGCGCATGGTGAACGAGAAGCGCCTCATCGCGCGCGAACTGGAGCGGCACGGGCTGCCCGCGATCCTCTGCCGCCCGCAAGACCTCACCGTCAGCGTCATCAACCGCTACCTCGAGATCAAGGCCCGCGGGCAGTTGTGAGGCGCAACCCCTTTCTTTGCGCGCCCCTTCGCACCGGGGCCCTGCATGAACAAGACCGCCAAGCCCCTGAAGATCGCCCGTCGCCGCTCCAAGATTCACGGCAACGGGGTATTCGCCATAGCGCCCATCCGAAAAGGCGAGCGCATCGTCGAATACGTCGGCAAGCTCATCACGCACGAGGAAGCCGACGAGCAATACCATGGCGATGTGGACTCGGGGCACACCTTCCTCTTCACGCTCAACAAGAAGTACGTGCTCGATGCCAACCGGCAGGGCA
Organism: Flavobacteriales bacterium UBA2426; assembly: GCA_002342985.1. GTDB lineage: Bacteria > Bacteroidota > Bacteroidia > Flavobacteriales_F > PHOS-HE28 > PHOS-HE28. Next base: position 1,928 of record DDRC01000130.1, on the reverse strand, counting down.
ACGTGGCGCGCTGGATCAACACCAGCTGCGAGCCCAACGCCGTCGCTTTCGTACACAGCGAGAACAAGCAGCGGCCCGATCCGCGCAAGGACCGCGTCTTCATCGAGGCCCTGCGGGCCATCAAGCCCGGCGAGGAGATCACCTACGACTACGGCTTCGCCTTCGAGGTCCCCTATACGCCCAAGCTGCTCCGCACCTGGGCGTGCAGGTGCGGTTCGCCCAAATGCCAAGGCACCATGCTCAAGGGCAAGAAGGTGCGCGAGGTGATGAAGAAGCATCCCAACTGGAACAAGGGCCGTTGAGCGGTTGCCGCCGGATCGTTGGCACGGCCTTTGACCTGCGGCCGCCCGGATAACTTTGCCCCATGCTCAAGAACGCCCTGCTCTTCACCGTCGCCCTGCTCGCTGCGCTCCCCTCCCTCCGCGCCCAGGACGATCCCAAGTCCAAAGCCATCGTGGACAAGCTGATGGCCCAGGCGAGAACATGGACCAGTTTCGAGGCCGACTTCACGAGCCGCCTGCAGAGCGCCAAGGACAAGCTGGACGTGAAGCAGGAGGGCAGCATGAAGGTGAAGGGCAAGCGATTCCGGCTGGTGCTGGACAAGAACACCGTCATCAACGATGGCACCACGCTGCACACCTACAGCAAGGAGACGAATGAGGTGACGCTGAACGATCCCTCTGAAATGGACCAGGAGCTCGACCCCAGCCGCATCTTCACCCAGTACGAGAAAGGGTTCAAGAGCCAGTTCGTGGAGGAGAAGGCGGATGCGGCAGGCGTCATGACCCAGGTGGTGAAGCTCTTCCCCCTCGACCCCGCCAAGAAGCCCTTCCACACCGTGGTGCTGACCGTTGACAAGGCCAAGGGCGAGCCGCGGAGCGTGCAGGTCCTCTACAAGGACGGCAACGTGGTGACCTACACCATGAAGCGCTTCACCGCGAATCCCGAGCTTTCCGATGCCCTTTTCGTGTTCGACAAGAGCAAGTATCCAGGCGTGGAGGTGAACGACCTGCGCTGATCCGACGCACGGCATCCGCCCCAGTGCCGCATCACCCCTCCCGCCCAGGAACGGGCGGGCGTTACCCCTCGCGCCCGGGCGCATTCACCGGTCATGCGCGGCATCATCCCCCTCGTCGTCCTACTGTTGCTGCCCACCCCCACCGTAGCGCAGCGCGTTCGAACGGTGCATGTGCTGGTGGCGCTCTGCGACAACCAGTACCAAGGCATCGTGAAGGTACCCCATGGCATCGGCAACGGCCAGAAGCCGGGCACCAACCTTTACTGGGGCGCCGGGTATGGCGTGCGGACGCACTTCGACCGATCCGGGGAATGGAAGCGCGTGGCCTGCCCGCCTGCACTGGAGCCGCACATCCTTGACCGCGCCGTATGGAAGCACCGCGACAGCGCCGTATACCTGATCGCCGAAGCCTATGACGGCCAGGCCATCCGGCTCGCCACGGAGGACCTGCTGCGCTATGCCAGCGGCACCGGCGAACGCATGATCGCCGCGGGTGGCGCATCGCTCAGCGCTGGCGGGGGAGCGGACCTGCTCGCATACATCGGCCACGATGGGCTCATGGACTTCGCACTGGATGCGTCCTTCCCTGGCAGGCCCGGCAACCACCGCGAGGCCATCATCCTCGCTTGCCTGAGCCAGCGCTTCTTCGCGCAGCACCTGAAGCCCACCGGAGCGGAGCCGCTGCTCTGGACCACCGGCCTCATGGCCCCTGAAGCGTATACCCTCAAAGCAGCCTTGGACGGCTGGGTGCTGCGCGAGCGGCCGGAATCGATCCGCGAACGCGCAGCCGCGGCCTACCATCAGTACCAGCGGTGCGGCATCAACGGCGCCCGGCGGCTATTCGTCACGGGGTGGTGACCCGCTCCCCCTTGAAATGCCCGCTTCCGGCGCCCTGCTGGCCGGTAAGGTG
>DDRC01000192.1:20730-21530 GCA_002342985.1 Flavobacteriales bacterium UBA2426 | reverse complement strand
AGATGTGTATAAGAGACAGGAACAGGTACAGCTGCGCATCCTGGCCACGGTGCTCTTCGGATTGATGGCGCTGGCCTTCGCAGCGCTTTTCTCGCTCTTCGAGAACCTCATCCAGGCGGTGAACATCATCGGTTCCCTGTTCTACGGCACCATCCTGGGCATCTTCCTGGTGGCCTTCTTCCTGAAGCGGGTGGGCGGTACGGCGGTGTTCATCGCGGCGCTGGTGGCGCAGGCGGTGATCCTGACCATCCACTTCTCCGAGATCCAGATCGCCTTCCTGTGGTACAACCTGATCGCGCCGGCGATCGTGGTGGTGCTGGCGGTGGTTCTGGAGGCGCTGCTCGGTCGGCGATCTTCGCAACCATGAGAAACTGGAACCTGAAAGGCAAGCGCGCGCTGGTCACGGGCGGCACGCGCGGCATCGGCGCGGCCACCGTGCAGGAACTGCGTGACCTGGGAGCGGAGGTGGTTTATGCAGCCCGCAGGAGCGATGGGCACGCGGACTGTGTGGAAGCGGACGTGACCGACGCACAAGGCCGGGCACGAATCGTCGATGCCGTTCGCGAACGCTGGGACGCCTTGGATATCCTGGTGAACAACGCCGGCATGAACATCCGGAAGCCATGGGTTCAGCTGGCCCCGGAGGAGCAGGCAGCGGTGATCGGCACCAACCTGTTGGGGCCCGCAGCGCTCTTGCGCACCCTGCATCCGCTGCTCCAGCATGGCGAGCGGCCCGCGGTGGTGAATGTGGCCAGCGTGGCGGCCTACGTGGATGTGGGCAGCGGGGCCGCTTATGCGCT
>DDRC01000192.1:18715-20510 GCA_002342985.1 Flavobacteriales bacterium UBA2426 | reverse complement strand
GTGGCGCCGTGGTATATCCGCACCCCGCTCACGGAGCCGGTGCTCTCGCAGCCCGAGCGCATGGCGAAGATCCTGGCCCGGACCCCGATGCGGCGCGTCGGCGAACCCGGTGAGGTCGCGGCGGCCATCGCCTTCCTCTGCATGGACAAGTCCTCCTTCGTCACGGGCCACTGCCTGGTGGTGGACGGCGGCTTGCTGAGCCTGGGGATGTGAAACGGAAGCGGGCCCCGCTCGGGGGCCCGCTCCATCGGATCCGCAACCCGGTCTATTTCGTCGGCTTGGTGGTGGCGGGTGCTGCCGTGCCCACCCGCGGGCGCCACTCGTCGATGCGCGCCTTGCACATCTTCACGTAGGTGTCATCCTTCGCTTCCTGTGCCAGCTTCATGCCCTCGTTGGCCGACTCCACGGCCTCCTTCATCTTGCCGTTGGAGGCATAGGCGAGCGCCAAGGTGTAGGTGTTCCAGTACTTCCGCTCCATGGTCACGCTGCGCTGCGCCCAGGCCAGCGCATCCTCCTGGCGGATGCCGCGATCCAGGCAGAAGCGGGCGCTCCCGTGATAGGCACGGTAGTCCGCATCCGGCTTGCTCAGCGCCTCCTTGATGTTCTGCAGGGACTGTTCGGTGGCATCGGCCTCGATGAGGAGGGGGATGTGCATGGCCTCCCAGCGAAGCCCCAGCTCCGCCTTGTCCTGACCGATGGCATCGAAGCTGAAGGTCAGCGTCTCCACGGGGGTGCCGTTCTTGCGGCGCTGCGCCTTCACCCGGAGCACGTCCTCCTCCTCCTTGCGGTCCTCCGCGCCCCACAGCTCGGTGTTGCGGTTGAGGATGACCACCCAGGTGTCCTCGGAGGGGATGGTGAAGAGCGAATACTTGCCGGGTTTCACCGGCTCACCTTGCAGGGTCACTGGCCCATCGAACTCGATGGTGGTGCACAGGTTGGCGCCGGTCCGCCACACCTTTCCGTAGGGGACAAGATCGCCGAAGATGACGCGGCCCTTCATGCTGGGCCGGTTGTACTCGACCTTGACTGTGGTGAGGCCGATGACCTGCTCCACGGATCCCTTGGGGCTGGGCTGAGGGAGTTTCTGAGCGGTGGTGAGCAAAGGCGCTGCAACGAGCGCCGCAAGGATGGCATGCTTCATCATCAGGGCAGGAGGTTTAAGCTCCCCGGCGACGTGCCGGGCGAGGGGCCCCGAAGTTAGCGGACCGGAGGGCGACTAGGCCACCTTGAGGTTGCTCAGTCGCGAACGCTCGAACTTCTCCCGTGCGTAGCTGAGGGTGACGCGCAGCTCCGAAGGCCGGTCCGCGGCGCCGGGGATCTCGAACATGGCATCGGTCATGATCGCCTCGCAGATGGAGCGCAGGCCCCGGGCGCCGAGCTTGTACTCGAATGCCTTGTCCACGATGAAATCGAGCACCTTCTTGTCGAAGGTTAGCTTCACCTTGTCCATGTCGAAGAGCTTCACGTACTGCTTGATCAGCGCGTTCTTCGGCTCGGTGAGGATGCGGCGCAGGCTCTCCCGGTCGAGCGGATCGAGGTAGGTGAGCACCGGGAAGCGCCCGATGAGCTCGGGGATGAGCCCGTAGGTCCGCAGGTCGGTGGGGCTCACGTACTGCAGCAGGTTCTCATCGTTGATGCGGCCCTCCTTGCTCGCGCTGTAGCCCACAGCGCTGCTCTTCACGCGGCGCGCAATGATCTTGGCGATGCCGTCGAAGGCCCCGCCGCAGATGAACAGGATGTTGCGCGTGTCCACCTGGATCAGCTTCTGCTCGGGGTGCTTGCGGCCGCCCTGCGG
>DDRC01000192.1:0-18539 GCA_002342985.1 Flavobacteriales bacterium UBA2426 | reverse complement strand
GCCTGCTGCACGCCCTCGCCGCTCACGTCGCGCGTGATGCTCGGGGTGTCGCTCTTTCGGCTGATCTTGTCGATCTCGTCGATGAAGACGATGCCCCGCTCGGCCTTGCTCACGTCGTAGTCGGCGGCCTGGAGCAGCCGGCTGAGGATGCTCTCCACATCCTCCCCCACGTAGCCGGCCTCGGTGAGCACCGTGGCGTCGGCGATGGCGAACGGGACGTTGAGCATGCGGGCGATGGTCTTGGCGAGCAGGGTCTTGCCACTGCCCGTTTCGCCCACCAGGATGATGTTGCTCTTCTCGATCTCCACCTCATCGGTGCCTGCAGCGGGCTTCTGCAGGAGGCGCTTGTAATGGTTGTACACCGCCACGCTCAGCACCTTCTTGGCATCGTCCTGGCCGATCACATACTCATCGAGGAACCGCTTGATGTCCGCCGGCCGCTGCAGGATGAGGCTCCCCTCCATCTCGGTGCGCGACCGCTGGCTCAGCTCCTCGCTGATGATGTTCTGTGCCTGGGTGATGCACCCGTCGCAGATGTGCCCGGTGATGCCCGCGATGAGGACGTTGGTGTCCTGCTTGTCGCGGCCGCAGAACGAGCACTTGATCTCTTTCTTCTCCATGGATGGGTGCCGTAAGGCCGGGTTGAGCAATGGTTGGAAGGCCCTTATACGGGGGGAACGGCCCGCCAAGATACGGCGCGGCCCCGGCGGGTTGCGCCGGGGCCGTCCAGGTTCAGCAGGCAGCGCCGCCCTTGGCGGCGCGCTGCACGGGGGCCTTACTTGTGCTTGACCAGGAGCTCATCGATCATGCCGTAGGCCTTGGCCTCCTCGGCGATCATCCAATAGTCGCGATCGCCGTCCTTCTCCACCCGGTCGAAGGGCTGCCCGCTGTGGCTGCTGATGATCTCGTACAGCTCCTTCTTCAGCTTCTTGATCTCGTTCACCGTGATCTCCATGTCGCTGGCCTGGCCCTCGGCGCCGCCCATGGGCTGGTGGATCATCACGCGCGCATGCTTCAACGCGCTGCGCTTGCCCTTGGCCCCGGCGCAGAGCAGCACGGCGCCCATGCTGGCGGCCATGCCGGTGCAGATCGTGGCCACGTCAGGGTTGATGTACTGCATGGTGTCGTAGATGCCCAGTCCGGCATACACCCCGCCGCCCGGGCTGTTCAGGTAGATCTGGATGTCCTTCTTGGCATCCACGCTCTCCAGGAAGAGCAGCTGCGCCTGGATGATGTTGGCCACCTGGTCGTTGATGGCGGTGCCGAGGAAGATGATGCGGTCCATCATCAGGCGGCTGAAGACGTCCATCTGCGCCACATTCAGCTGGCGCTCTTCGATGATGTAAGGGGTCATCGAGCTGGTGATGTAGCCGCCCAGCGCGGTGCTGCTGATACCGCGGTGCTTCACCGCGTACTTGAGGAATTCGTCCTTGGGGAACATCCGTTTGGAGTTTGGGGGATGAAGTAAGACCGGGGCAGGGCCGGCCTTATGCGGTCCGGGCCAAGTTTATGAACTCATCGTAGCTCACCCGATGCTCCTTGGGCTCCAGCAGGGTGCTGAAGTGGATTGTGAGCTTCTGCTGCACGATGGCATCGCGCATGCGCTGGAGCTGCTCGCGGTCGCCGAGCATGCGGGCCGCCATCTGCTGCAGCCGCTCGTCCTCGGGTGCGGGCATGCCGTACTGCATGAACTGGTCGGCGATGTAGCGCTTGGCGAAGGCGTCCATCTCCTCGCCCTTCGCCTCCAGGCCGTACTTCTCAATCACGCGGTCCTCCACGAGCTTGCGCCTCAGGCCTTCGGCATAGCCCGCGTAGCCCTCCTCCACTTGCTCGGGGGTCATCGGCTGCTCGCTGGTCTCCTTGATCCAGCGCTTGAGGAAGGCATCGGGCAGGTCGATGCGTGCCTGCTCGTGCAGCGCCTTCATCACCAAGCGCTTGTAGATGCGGTCGCTGTCGCGGCGGAACATGCCCTCCAGCCCCTCCTTCACCCGCGCGCGGAACCCGGCCTCATCGCTCAACGCATCCTTGCCGTACACGCGGTCGAAGAGCTCCTGGTTGACCTCGGCGGGCACCATCCGCTTGATCTCCACGATGCGGAACAGGAAGTTGCCATTCAGCTGGTGGACGCGCTCGTGGTCGACCCCCAGCATGCGGGCAAGGTCCTCGTGATCACGGCTCACCTTGTGGGGGTCCACCACCACCTCATCGCCCACCGCCCTGCCCGTGAGGGCTGCCTTGGCCGTGGCGTCCTCCAGGAACTCCAGGCTGATGGTGGCGCGATGCATGATGCCGCCCTCCTGGATGGTGCCATCGGGCTTCAGCTCGATCATGTCGCCCAGGAGCATGTCGGCCTCGCCGCTCGCCGGGGCGTCCTCCAGCCTCCCGAACCGGCGCTTCATGTCGTCGATCTCGCGCTGCACGAGCTCGTCGGTCACGTCCACCACGGGGAACTCCACCTTCACCCGGTCGAGCTCCACCTCGAAGGAGGGCGCCAGGCCCATCTCGTAGGCGAACTCGAAGGTGCCCGGGTTGTCCCAGTCGTTGCCCTCAACGCTCTCGTTCTTGGGCAACGGCTGGCCCAGCACGCGGATGGCGTGCTGCTGGAGGTAGCCCCGCAGGCTCTCGTCGATGAGGCGCTCCACCTCGTTCACCAGGAGTGCCTTGCCCACCCGCTTGCGGATCAGGCTCATCGGGACCTGGCCCGGCCGGAAGCCGGGTAGCACGGCCTGCTTGCGCTGCTCCTTGAGGGCCTTCTCCAGGCCCGGGGTGTAATCGTCGGGGGTGAGCTTCACCTTCAAGGTGGCGGTGAGCGCTCCAGTGTCTTCCTTGAGGATATCCATGGGATCGTGTGCGGTTCGCGTGGCGGTTATCGGGTACGGACGGGGGGACTCGAACCCCCACACCTTGCGGTACCAGATCCTAAGTCTGGCGCGTCTACCAATTCCGCCACGTCCGTGGGTTGTGGAAAGGGAGCGCGAAGGTAGCCAATGGCCCTTTCCCGGCGACCCATCGCCCCACCTCGGTTACCTTCGCCCGTCCCATGGGCATGCACCGCTTCGACCCCAAAGCGCTCTCCATCGGCGCCCTGCATGGGCATCTGGTGGGCGCCATCGGCCCACGGCCCATCGCGCTCGCCAGCACCATCGATGCGCAGGGCCGGCCCAACCTGAGCCCCTTCAGCTTCTTCAACGTCTTCGGCGCCAATCCGCCGCTGATGATCTTCAGCCCGGCCCGCCGCGGCCGCGACAACACCACCAAGCACAGCTTCCATAACGTGAAGGCCGTGCCCGAGGTGGTGATCAACGTGGTGACCTATGCCATGGTGCAGCAGATCAGCGTGGCCAGCGGCGAATACCCCGATGGCGTGAACGAGTTCGAGAAGAGCGGGCTCACGCCGGTCGCATCGGAGCTGGTCAAGCCCTTCCGGGTGAAGGAGAGCCCCGTGCAGTTCGAGTGCCGCGTGCAGCAGGTGATCGAGACCGGTACCGGCGGGGGCGCCGGCAACCTGGTAATCTGCGAGGTGGTCATGATCCACATCAGCGACGCGGTGCTCGGCGCCGACGGCCGCATCGACCAGCGCCGCATCGACCTGGTGGGTCGCATGGGCGGGCACTACTACTGCCGCGCGCACGGCGATGCACTCTTCGAGCTGGAGCAGCCCAACACCAACTATGGCGTGGGCGTGGATGCTTTGCCGCCCGAAGCGCGGCTCAGCACGATCCTCACCGGCCATGAGCTGGGCATGCTCGGGGCCGTCCGCAGCATCCCCGACGAGACCAGCGTGAACGAGTACAAGCTCACCGAGCTGAGCGATACCTTCATCGCCCTGCAGGACCACCCGCAGGACCTCTTGGCCGCCTTGCACAGCCACGCCCAGCAGCTGCTGGCCCAGGGCCGCGTGGAGGAGGCGTGGAAGACCTTACTGGCATTCAACTCCCGATAATACCATGGCACAAGTCACCATCACCGGCACCGTGAAGGTGGTCGGCAAGACCCAACAGGTCAGCGACAAATTCAGCAAGCGCGAGCTCGTGATCACCGAGCCCAGCGGCCAGCGCCCGCAGCACATCCCGGTAGAGTTCACCCAGGACCGCACGAACCTCCTCGACGGGTTCAACCCCGGCGATGAGGTGACGGTGACCTGCTACGTGAACGGCCGCGAGTGGACCGGGCGCGACGGCGTCACCAAGTACTTCCTGAGCCTCAGCGGCAACCGCATCGACCGAAGCGGCGCAGCGCCCGCAGCTGGCGGGTATGGCAGCGGCACCCGGCAGGCCGCTCCTCCGCCCACCGCAGCCGATATGCCTCCCATCACCGGTGGCGACGAGGACGACCTGCCGTTCTGAGCGGGCTCATACCCGGCGCCCCTTCCATGCCGGCCGGACGAACATAGAGGCCACGGCCAACAGCGGAGCGTAGATGGCGAAGGCCGCGCAGGCCAGCACCGTTGCGAACGGATGGCCCGGCCTTCCTGCTGCGGCCCTTGCTTCGCCCACCAGGCACACCACTGGCATCAGCCAGAGCAGCCAAGACGCGGCGATGAGCAGCACCTGCAGCAATCCGTGCTGGCCCATGGCGGCCGACAGGCTGAACGTGGCGGTGCGCGCGGCAAGGGCCCAAGGCCAGAGCAGGGCCAGTGCGCCGAGCACCGCCATCGGGGCCGGTGCACCGCTCATCTTGCCGGCCCACCGGAGCCGCTGCGCGACGAATGCGCGTAGGCCGGACACTGCAGGGGTGGTGACGAGGGCATCGGGATGGAACAGCGCACCGATGGGCCGTCCCTGCTGTTGGAGTCGGCGGAGCAGGAAGAGGTCATCACCGCTCGCGAAGCGGTCGCCCGCGTAGCCGCCAACGGCATCGAAAGCCCCTTTCCGGAAGGCGAGGTTGGCGCCATAGGCCAGTGTGGGCGCACCTGCGCATGCGCTGCCCATGGCCATGCCGAGCAGGGCCGCCTGCTCCTCCTGCTGCAGCCTGCCGATGAGGCCTTCACCCTCCGTCCAGACCGGCAGGATGAGCATGTCACTGCCCGTGGCGGACATGGCCTCTGCGATCCGCCGCAAGCGGTCTGGCCCGAACCGCACATCCGCATCGGTGAGGAGGATGAGGTCGGCGCCCGCCGCACGCACGCCGGTGGCGATCGCGGCCTTCTTGCCGGTCCCGCGGCTGGGCAGCACTTGCAGCGCCGGCCAGGTGCGCTGCATGCCCTTGGCGATGGCGGCGGTGCGGTCCGTGCTGGCGTCATCCACCACCAGCACCTCAACGAGCTCCCGCGGGTAGCGTTGGGCGTGGAGATCCTGAAGCACGGCGGCAATGCGGGCCTCCTCATCGCGTGCGGGCACTACCACGGCGATACGCGGAAGGGTTGCGGCAGCGCCGTGCGCGGGCTCCGTGCGCTCCGCCAAGGCCGATCGCCACCTGCCGATGACGGCCGCTTGGGCCGCAGCAAGGAGGAACAGGCCGATAGCCAGCAGGATCGATGCGGTCATGACGCGGTCGTTCGGATCTTCGCCACGAGCAGCAGCAGGCTGCCGGCCACGGCAGGGATCGCCAGGTTCACCACCCAGAGCACCAGGCTGGCGATGAAGACGCCTTGGTCGCTCGCCGGACCGGCTGCCAGCAATGCCACCGCCACGGAACCGCGCACGCCCAACTCGGTCAGCATCACCGTGGGGATGAGCGTGGAAAGGAGGAATACGGCGGGGATCACAGGCAGGCTCTGGCCCGGGCCGATCCCGGCCAGGAGGCCGAGGAGCAGCGCGAACTGCAGGGTGAACACCGCATAGCGCGCCGCGCTCAGGCCCAGTACCCGCAGCAGCAGGACGGGGCCGAATCGCTCAAGTACCCCGGCATGGCGCTCCCACCGCCGCACGACCGGCACCCGGGCCAGCACAGCGCGCAGGAGATCCGGGTTGAAATACAGGAGCAGCGTGCCCGCCGCCACCAGGCCGCACAATCCGATCCATCCGAAGGCATACGGCACAGCCTCCTCACCGCCGCTCCGCAGCGCCATGGCCATAAGGCCCGCCAGGCCCAGCACCACGGTGGTCACGAACTGGGCGATGCTGCCCACCGCTGTCGCGAAGCTGGCGGCGACCCGGTGCTCAGGAGCCAGGAAGAGCACGCGCCCGACGAACTCCCCTACCCGATTGGGCGTGATGAGGCCGATGCTCGTGCCCGCGATGGTCGCAGCGAAGGCCCGCCCCACGGAGAGCGCCTCCACCTGGCGCACCAGGATCCTCCATTTGCGGGACTCCAGCCCCCAGTTCACCAGCATGAGGAGCATGACCCCGCCGATCACCAAGGCGCCCTCATTCTCACCGAGCAGGGCCCACGCGGAGGCCAGGTCCGCCCCGCCCGTGCCGCCCGCCAGGCGCAGGTAGAGGAACGTGCCGGCCAGGAGGAAGACGCCCCACCGTATCAGCTGGATGGTGCGTCGGCTCACGGTACCTTCGTCGGCATAGGCGCGATGATGATCAAAGGTACCCCGGCGGCCGCACCGGCCGAGCGCATCATCCTCGGCATCGACCCAGGGACGGCGGTGATGGGATTCGGCGTGCTGATCATCGAGCAGGGAAAGGCCAAGCTGCTTGATGCGGGCGCCATCCGCTTTCCCGCCGCGGACGACCATACGCTGAAGCTCCGCGCCATCTTCAATGAGACGATGGCCATCATCGAGCGGCACCGGCCCGATGAGCTGGCCATCGAGGCGCAGTTCTTCGGGAAGAACGTGCAGAGCATGCTCAAGCTGGGCCGGGCGCAGGGCGTGGCCATCGCTGCTGCGCTGCAGCGTGAGCTGGCGGTGGTGGAATACGCGCCCAAGCGCATCAAGCAGAGCATCACCGGCAACGGCAATGCCAGCAAGGAACAGGTGGCCGCCATGCTGCTCAGCATCCTGGGGCTTGCGGAGCTGCCGACCAGCACCGATGCCACCGATGCCGTGGCCGTGGCGCTCTGCCATCATTTCGCGCAAGGCATGGTGCCCAGGCCCGTTCGGGGAGGCGGCAGGCGGGGTAAAGCTGATTGGAGCAGCTTCATCCGCAGCAACCCCGACCGCGTGAAGTAGCGGTCAGGCGTTCCGGATGCGCTCGGCCGTGGCGGCCAGCTCCGCAGGGGACAGCTTCAGCTTCTCACGCGTGAAGTCCATGTCGCTCATGCGGTCGATGGGGATCAGGTGCACGTGTGCGTGGGGCACTTCCAGCCCGATCACGGCCACACCCACGCGGTCGCAGGGTATGGCGCGCTGGATGCGCGCCGCCACCTCCTGGGCAAAGGGCATGATGCCGGCCAGGGCATCGGCGGGGAGGTCGAAGAACCGGTCCACTTCCACCTTGGGCACCACCAGCGTGTGCCCCTCGCGCAGCGGGCTGATGTCGAGGAAGGCGAGGAAGCGTTCATCCTCCCCCACCTTGTGGCACGGGATCTCACCGGTAATGATGCGCGTGAAGATGCTCGCCATGGTCAGCGGCTGATCTCGATGATCTCGAAGCGGGTGGTGCCGGCCGGGGTCACCACCTCGGCCACTTCGCCCTTGGCCTTGCCCAGCAAACCCTTCCCGATCGGCGAGGTCACGCTGATCTTGCCCACGCGCACATCAGCCTCGCTCTCCGCCACGATGATGAACTCCCGCTGGCTCTGGTTGTCCACATGGCGCACCATCACGCGGCTGTGGATGTAAACCCGGCTGGTGTCCACCAGGCTCGTGTCGATCACGCGGGCATTCGCCACGACCTCTTCGAGCTTGGCGATGCGAGCCTCCAGCAGGCCCTGCTCCTCCTTGGCGGCATGGTACTCGGCGTTCTCGCTCAGGTCGCCCTTGTCGCGTGCATCGGCGATCTGCTGGCTGATGTGCGGGCGCTCCACCGTCTTCATGTGGTTCAGCTCGTCGAGCAGCTTCTTCAAGCCCTCTTCGGTGTAATAGGCGGGATTGCTCATGGCCGTTGCGTCTGGTGATGCAAAGAACGGAAGAGGACCCCGAGAGGTCCTCTTCCAGCGCAGTCGGGGTTGTTCAGAGGCTGATGCGGATGCCCAGGCTGTGGAAGCCTCCGAAGGGGTTCGTGGCCCGGTAGGCATAGTCCAGGGCAACGGCTGATTTCTTCTCCTCGCCGAAGGGGAAATCGACGCTGAGGCCTGCGGACGGCCCGGTGAACCAGGAGGTGCGCTCCTCGGCGTCATCCTTCGTCTCATACTGGTAGCCGCCGCGGAGGTGGAGCATCTTGCGGAAGGCGTACTCCACGCCGATGATGCCCTGGTCCCTGGTGAACGAGTTGGACACGAAGGTGCCCGCGAATGTCACGCGGTGCATCTCGTTGATATGCCAGTCGTAGGCCGCGCCGATGTTCAGGAGCGAGGGAATCTCGAAATTGCCCGACCGCTGCTGCAGGGTGAGCTGATCGCTGCCGGAGGTGAGCAGGCCCTGCACCGCGAGCCCGTCGCCGCTGAATTGCATGGCCGGTCCCACGTTCTTCAGGGCGATTCCGAAGTGGATGTTGTCCTGCTCACCGGTCACGTAATGGATGCCCGCATCGAAGCATACGCCGGTGGCCCGCACGTTGGAGGTGGACTCTGAGACCACCCGCAGCAGCAGGCCGCCGAAGATGCTGTTGGAGAAGCCCTTCGAGTAGGCGACGCCGATGTTGGATAGGCTCGGCCGGAAAGCGCCGCGCCCGCCCTCGGGGTTGTCCACGGTACACACTTCCAGCTCGCCGAAGGAGAGCACGGAAGCCGTTACGCCGAGCACTCCGCTCGCGCCCAGCTTCTGGCCAAGGCCCACGCTGTTGAGCGACATGCCGGCGCCGGGCAGCTGCATGTTGGTGAAGAGCACCTCGGTCTTGTTCACCGCGGATAGGCCCGCCACGTTGCCGAACATGGCCTCGGCACCCTTCACCCTGGCCGTATTCGCCATACTCCAGCCCGAGGAACGCGCCCAGGGATTGAGCAGCAACTGCGTGGCACCGGCCGAGCCGGCCCGGTCAGGATTGCCTGCCATGGCTGGGCCTGCCGCTGCAGCCACCAGTGCGCACGCGAGCACCGGTCCGTGGTATATCGATCGCTTCATGTCCGTGATTCGGTTCGTCAGGTCGGGTCTAGAAGTTCTGGAGGTCGAGCGGGCGCATCACACCGAACCACTTGAGCACCTTCTCGCCGACGTTCGGCACATCCACATGACAGATGTACACGCCGCCAGCGATGGGGATGTTGTTCGTGTTCTTCAGGTCCCAGTCCAGGTAGGTGAGGCTGTTGTCCTTGCGGAAACGGCGCACCAAGGTGCCGTTCACCGTGTAGATGGAGATGGTGCAGACCTGCGGGAGGTTGATGAACTTCACCCGGTTGTCCAGGCGCGATGTCTCGTATCCGCTGAAGGCGTAGTAGGGGTTCGGCACCACGTTGATGCGGTCGAGGAACTCATTGGCCACATCGGCCACTCCGGTCTCCGTGGCGAACTCGCCCGTCCCGAAGCGGTACAGGGGAAGTCCGCCGTTCAGCGCAGGGGTGATCGGCGCCGGGCTGCCTGCGTAGTCCGTGTAGGACCGGTAGGGCTTGGCCACATTGAGGCGGATGCGCACGTCCGTGCCAAGGAACTCACGACCGGACACGCTGATGGCGCTACCCACCCAGCCGATGCCACGCAGCACCGTGGCGCGCGCCGCACCGCCCGAGGGCAGGTTCTGGTAGATGTACTGGCCCTGGTCGTACTGGCCCACCCTGTTCTGTACTCCCGACTGGCGACGGTCGTTCTTGAAGACGTAGATCCAGTGGCATCCGCCGAAGTAGGGGGATGGAATCTCGCCCTGCGGGGCAGGCAGCGTGAACACCTCGTTCGGGTTCCAGATCATGTCGCGGCCGATCTCCCCGCCCCAGAAGCTGTTCTCACCATAGGCCATATTCAGGCGCTCACCGGTCTCCAGGTCGATGGCATAGCCGGGGAACCAGCCCATGCCGGTCGGCTGCGTGCCGCCGAGCGTGGCCTCATCCTCATTGCACCCGGGGGTGCCCGACTTGCGGCCGTCCTTGTCGATGCTCGGGGAGGCACGCAGGGCCAGCTTGATGGCACCGCCCTGGCTGAGCGTGGTATTCGACTCCTGCTCCAGCACCGCGGAGCGCGTCCACTTGCTCTTGTCCTTGGTGATCACCACCTGTACGCTGGGCGTCTCCCGCACCTGCGCCAAGGTGTTGGCCTGCTGCCCATCGGGGTTCAGTCCAGGCTGGAAGTCAGCGCCGCCCACGAGCGGCCAGGGCGCCCACGTCCCGCCGAGCAGCTTCTCGTAGGTCTGCTCATCATCAATACCCGTTCGGTCGGAATACTGTGCGGGGGTGTTCTCACCGTCCACGAAGTTGCCGCTGCGGATCCAGTTGAACACGGAGAGGCCGTCGGCATCGGGGATGCCCGTCAACCAGGCCTTGGAGGGGTCGGCGAACTCGATGGAGCCCAGGCCCAGGGGCTTGGTGTAGGTATTGCGGAAGTATGCCTGGCCGATGGTGACCGAGATGCCGTACTCCGGGAAGAGGCGCTCATAGGGCATGTCGATGGCCCGCTGGGCGAAGGCGGTCTCGCCCGTGGTCGCATTCTTCAGGTACCAATAGGCGTCATCCAGGTTGCCCGGGGTGATCGAATCCTGGAACCACACCTCGAACTGGGCGTTGGGCACCTTCAGCGGATCCACCACCTTCACTTCGATAGGGGCGAGCCCGCGCTTATAGGTCAACTCATCCTTCCGCCACGGGCTGGAAGCGACGATGGCGTTCTCCGTAGCCTGATCGAGCTCGATCTCGAGATTGCCATTGCCCTGGCCCTCGAGACGGGTGATCTGAAGGGCATCGCCGTAGTTCGCATTCTGCCGGGTTCCGAAGGACTCGGCACCGGGCTTGTGCGGGATTCCCACGTAGGTGCGGATGGAACCGAAGGCGGCTTTACGGCCGGCCACGTAAGGGAAGGCCTGGCCGGTGCCCTCGTTCACATTGTAGTCCTCGTAGTTGTTGTAGCCGTAGGCAATGGCGATGTAGTAGTACGACTTGAAGTTCACCAGCGTCGGATCGCCTTGGGCGAACCTGTCCGTGGTGATGCGGATGGCATGGCGGATGCCCTGATCCGCGCCGTTCACCTGCTCGGTGGGCACCACCTGCTGGATGGTCTCGTCGTAGGGGTAGTTGATGATCTGGCCGATGCCGTCCTGCACATCGCCCTGGTAGACCAGTCGGGCGAGCTCCACGTTGTCGAGATCCGCCACGCTGGCCTCGGCGTTCTTCATCTGGTAGATCTTGTAGCCCTGGAACCGGTAGAAGCGGTCGTAGGGCGGTCCACCCAGGCCGTTGTCCAACGGGATGATGGGGTCGAGCTCCTGGTAGGCCTCGTTCTCGTTGTTGCTGCCCGCCGGGTTGGTGATGTAGAGGATCAGCTCGCGGTCCAGTTCGCGGATGGTGAGGTCAGGTGCATCCGGGCCATCGAGGATCTTGAAGCAGTTGTCGAAGAGGGCCTGCGCCTTGTCATCGGCCACGCGCAGGGGACCGAGGCTAGATGCGGCACTGCCGACGGGTGAGCGGGCATACACAACCCCCACCGTGATGTTGTTGAATGCACCGGCCTCGAGGGTGAAGGGCCCCGCACTCTGCACGAAGCGGCGGTCCACCAGCGTGCGGTCCTCATCGTGCCAATCCCCTTGGGGCGCGCAGTTGGTTCCCCAGCCCACGGGGTCGGTGGTGCCCGGGAACATGTAGAACGTGCGGATGCCGTTGCCCGAAGCATCGTAGCCATTGCCGCCGTGCGTCATCTCCACACCGTTGCGCCAGATGCTCCGCAGATAGTTGTAGTAGTGGCCCGCAATGCTCGGGTCGGTCATGTTGGCGTTGGGCGCCTCGCGGTTGAAGTAGAGGAATGCGCGCATGCCGAAACGCTCGTTGTCCACGATTCCATCGCCATAGCCGATACCGATGCCCTTGTATGGGATACCGCCCTGCAGTTGCGCCTGCACGCAGTCGAAGTTCTCCAGATAGGTCTGGGGGCCAGGATTGTCGGTTCCATCGGAATCCTGGAACGGGCCTTCGAAGAAGTCCACCCCGATCGCGGGCGGCGGCGGAGCCGGCCCGCCGTAGCCCACGGCTCCGAGGCAGGCCTGATCCACATCCTGCCAGTTGTACACGTATCCCAGCCCGCGACGCACGTCGCAACCGGTGAAGTCATCGTTCGAGCAGCCCAGATCGGGATCCACGAAGTGGCCGAAGTAGGTGTTCACCAGGGTCTGCGAGGCCCAGTTGATGACCGTGTAGTTGTAGAAGGTCATGTTGTTGATCTCGTTGTTCGCGCTGAAGGCGAAGGCCTGTGCGCGCACTTCGAGGCCGATGGGCTGGCCCTGGGTCTCCGTATGGGCATCGCCCTTGTCGTTGAAGATCCAGTAGATGTTGTAATCGCCGAACAGGGGCACGGGGTCGTCACGGCGCTTGTTCTTGCAGTCCTCCACGGTCTGGTCGAACCCGTAATCCGGATAGTCGCCGTCATAGGGGTTGTAGCTGCCGTCCTCATTGTAGTCGAGGAAGGGCGCGAGGTAGAGGTCCTGGTTCACCTCCGGATCGCCCAAGGCCGGCCATTGCAGGAAGGTGGGCGGGACCGAGTACCCCTCGGGGAAGAGCTCGGCCACATCGCAGCCCGGGGTGTTCACGCAGTTGATCCAGGCCAGGTGCGCCTCGGCCTCGGCACGCCTGGTCGTCCAGAATTTGTCATAGGCCTGGCAGACATCGGGGGTCACGCTGGCATCGGAGCGGTTCAGCGGACCGGGCCAGAAGTCGTTGCCCGAGGCACGGTACAGCACCGCTGCGAGCTTGAGCTGGCCGGCCGAGGACTCGCCGCCCATCCAGAGACCGCCGGCGTAGATCGCATTGGCCCCGCTGAAGTCATCCGTCTTCGGCACCTCGTACCCCGAACGGCCCGTGCCGCTCCGGCGGGTCCACACGTTGCCGCCGTTCTCGATCACGGCGCGCACGTTGTTGTAGTCGAGCTGCGTCACCTGCGTGGCCGGTGAGCAGGCCCCCGCCTTCGGGGCCCCGCCGCCACGCTGCTGCATGCCACTGGTGGAAGGCGGATTCCATGCCGCCGCCACGAGGGCGAGGGGCAAGGCCATGCTCAGAGCGAAGGTTCTGGTGGTTGCGCTGTGTAGGCCTTTCATGTTCGTGCGGTATCGGTTCATCAGAAGCTCAGGCGAACGCCCAACCGGATGGTGCGCGGCGCGCCGAAGTTGTTGGGCTCGTTGTTCTTGATCGTGTAGAGGTCGCGGTAGGCGTCGGGATCGGTCTGCGAGCGGTCCGTGAGCTGCGCCAGATAGCCGTCGTTCACGGGCGAACCGGTGAAGCGGTACACACCGGTGATGTTCTCGGTATTGAACACGTTGGTGATCAGCAGGTATACGTTGAGGTCGGCGCTCTTCGCCTTGTCGCCATCCTTGCCGCCGAAGGTCAGCGGGATGTCACGGTCGATCTGCATGTCCGTCGTGAACTGCCACGGGAGGCGGGCACCGTTCAGGGTGCCGTCGAGGCGATAGTTGCTTGCGCCCGTGGCCTCGCTCACCACCTGCGAGCTGCGGCTGTACGGCGTGCCGCTGCCCAGGATGTTCACCATGTTGACGCCGGTGCCCTGCAGGATGGGCTTGCCGAAGAGCATGGGACCGTTATAGTCCTTGCCGCGGCCGTAGCGGAAGTCGAAGGTGGTCTGGAAACGGTGGCGCTGGTCGAAGTCGAGCGGCGAGATGGTCCGCAGGTTCGGCTGGCCGCTGTTGATCAGGTTGATGCCCGTGGTGGGCCCGGAGCCGGTGCCATCGGCGAACTGCAGGGTATAGCTGGCGCGCATCCATACGTTGCCGGTCCTGCGCAGGTCGAAGGTGGCGGTGAAGCCCTTCACCGTGCCGAAGTCGAAGTTGTCATAGGTGCGGTAGTCGCGCGGCCAGGCGTTCACCACGTTGCGCACCGTGATCTGGTCGCGCAGCTCGCGGTAGAAGGCCGCGATCTTCAGCGAGGAGGCCTTGCCGAGCACCTGCTGGAAGCCCAGTTCGTAGTCGATGGTCTTGGTGGGCTTCAGGTTGGGGTTGTTCAGCACATCGTTGTTCTGCTCGATGTAGGCGTAGCTCACCAGGTCGCCGCGCGACTGGATGGCGTTCGGGCGCTGCGTCAGCACGTCGTAGTGCGCGAAGAACACGGCCTCATCGCTGATCGGGAAGGAGAACGCGATGCGGGGCATGATGTTCACCACCGGCGTATAGTCCCTGAAGGCCGAGCGGGTCATGGGCGAAGTGCCCTGCAGCTCGCTGCGGTCGTCGCCGCCGATGAGGTATGGACGGATGCGACCGCCCTGCTGGATGGAGTTGCCGTCCGCGAGTTCCACGCCAGTGGCGCTGTACCACGTATCGCCGTCGCGGTAGCCGCGCACCGCGTTCGGGTCCTCGTAGTCGTCCACGTACACCACGAAATCATCCCCGATGTTGCTCGGGCGGTTGCTGAGCTGCTGCTGAATGGCGGACACCGGCACCGCATCGCCGGCCTTGTAGGCCTCACGCCACAGGTACTTGTCCTTCAGCACGTTCTGGTTGGCATCGTAGCGGTCAACGCGCACGCCCACGTTGAAGATGATGTCGTCGAAGGCGAACTTGTCCATGATATAGCCCGCCATGTAGATGGGCTGGAAGGGCGCTTGGGCACGGGTGTAACGGCCGCGCTCATCCAGCTCCGTGAAGAAGTCATCGAAGCTGGGCTTGCGGGTGAGGCGGTTGCCCAGGTAGTCGTAGCCCACGAAGGAGACCAGGTTGTTGCCCGCATTGATGAGCTCGTCCGCATCGAACATGTCGAGCGCGAGCGCGCTGGGGTCGAGGGCATCCACATCGATGTAGTCCGTGCCGTTGGGATCGAGGCCGAGGCGCTGGCGAAGGCTGCGGTCGAAGAAGCGCTGGTCATCGCCCACCAGCCGGTCGTAGAAGTGGAATGGGAAGGGGCTGTTGGGCAGCTCAACGATATCGCTGGGCGGCAGCGAATCGGGAACGAAGTTCTCGATGTGGAAGTTGGTGAGGCCGCGTGCGCGGGTCCAGAGGCCGGTGGGCACCAGGTCGTAGCGGCGCTGGGTGAGCTGCTCGTACTCCACGCCCACGCTCACCGCGTGCTGGCCGATATCGGCGCTGCCGATTGCGGTGAAGCGGATCTGGTCGTTCTGGCGCTTGCGGAACTCGGCTCCGTTGGGATCATCGATGAAGCCCGGGTTGTTCCACATCTGGTAGAGCGCGATGGGGCGGTCGCCGTTCCAAAGCACACCGCGGCGCTGGGTCTCGATCCGGTCCTGGAAGTAGCCGAGGTATCCGGGGACATCCACTTCAGCCCCGAAGAGATTGGCCACGGGGTACTGCTCGCGGGGAAGGGCGTTGAAGTAGTAGCTGTTGAAGTCCGCGAGGGCCGGATTCTGGGTGCCTGGGGTGAAGGTGACCAAGGTGTCGCGCGCGCCGGTCTGCACCCAGCGGGCCCCGCGCAGCTCGAATTGCGGCGCACGGTAGGTGGTGAACCGGCCCACGTACCCGTAGTCGAAGAGGCGGTCACCATGCACGAAATCCTCCACGTTGTTCAGGTAGCTGCTGTAATCGAGCTGCAGGCTGTAGAAGGCGTTCTTGATGGTGCTCCGCTTCTCCTCCTCGGCGGTGCGGTTGGCGAAACGCTGGGTGTACTTGATGAACGCGCGCCAGCTCGTCTCCTTGGTCCTGATGTTGCGGTCGGCGTTGAGCAGCGCATTGCGGCGGTTGTAGGATTGGCGGTTGGAATAGTCCAGCGAGCCGCCGAGGGTGAGGTTCACCGTCTGGGTGGTGGCGATGTCGATCTTACCGGAGGCTGTGAAGCTGGTCTGGCCGGCATTCTGGCGCGTGCGGATGGTCTCCACATCACCGGCGCGCAGGAATTCGCTGGCGGGCACGAGCGCCACATCGGTCCCGGTGTTCAGGATCACGCCGGGGTTGGCATCCAGCCGGTCGCGCACATCCGCGCGCAGGCGCACATCACCGATATAGCTCGGGCTGGGATCCACCGCGTTCGTGTACTGGCCGCTGATGAAGAAGCCGATGAGGGGCTTGGACTTGTTGCCCAGGCTGTCCTTGCGGAACAGCAGCGGGCCGCTCAAGCTCGCCTCCACCTGATTGAAGGCGAACTTGTCCAGACCGACGATATCCGTGATATCCTTTCCCACCTTGTAGCCGGAAGTAAGGTATTCCGCGCCGCCGAAGAACTGCCGGCTCGGACCACGAGTGGTGATGTTGATCAAGCCACCGGTCACATCGCCGTAGTTGGCGGGCACACCGCCGGTGATCACCTGCACCTCCTCGATGGCCCCTTTGGGCAATCCGGTACCTGCACCGGCCGGCACCTTCACGCCATCGATGTAGTAATAGGTGGCCTCGGTGCGCGCGCCCCGGATGCTGATGCCGCCCCCCGTGCCCGCATCACTGGCGCCGGCCACCGTGGTGGCGATGGACGCCGCGCTGCGGCCCGGCATGCGGGCGATGTCCTCGCGCGTCACGGTGCCGCCGGAAGCGCCACCGTCCTTGTTGATGAGGGGCACGGAATACTGCACCACCTCGAACTCCTTGAGCTCGATGCCCGCATTGAGCTGGATGTTGAGGAAGGTGATGATGTTGCTGTTGACCACCACCCCGGTCTGCTTGTAGGGCTGGTACCCCACATAGCTCACCACCACATCGTAGGTGCCCGGATCGATGGGCTTGATGAAGTAGTTGCCGTCGAAGTCGGTGGCGCCGCCGGTGACCTGGCTGCCCCGGGCTTCCACGATGATGTTCACGAACGGCAGCGGTTCGCCGGTCTTCTTATCGGAGATCTTGCCCTTGAGGCTGCCGGTGCCCACTTGGGCGAGCGCCGGGAACGCTGCGATGAAACAAAGGGCGACTGCGGTGGATAGCCTTCTCACCATCAACGGTCAGGTTTAACGTTCTGCTGAACTGCGCAACGAGGGGGCGCTAATATAGAAAGGAAACGATTCGGCGGAATTTTCGCTTTTCCGCGCCGGACGGCCGTTTCCGGAGGTCTTGCCGGGTGCACGGCCATCCTTCGCAACGGCCTTGGGGAGCGCTTCGGGCAACATGGGGGAAAGATACCCTTGCCGCCTTGGACCAATTGCTAGGAGCGCTGCCATTCACGGGGCGTTGTTTACGATCCAGGGATCAGCGCTTGCGGCGGAACAGCCGGGCCGGGAAGCCATCGCGGTGCCTGCCGCTGCCATGCCGGTCCGCACGGCGCGTGTGCTGCTTGATGCGCTTGCGCGTGGCCTTGTCCTGCAGCGAGAGGTGATGCTTGCGGTCGGCCTTCTCCTCCTTCGCCTTGGCCTTCTTCTCCTCCCGCTCCTTCTTGGCGAGGTTGCGCTCCTGCTTGCGCTGGCTGATGCCATCATCCTGGGCCATGGCCGCGTGCGGCGCAAGGGCCAGCATCGCGGCGAGGGCCCAGAACGGCGGTCGGAGGCGCATGGCGCAAGGTTAAGGCCTCGGCCCCGCTCGCGTTCCTGCCTACCTTCGTTCCTTCATTGGACACGCAACGGACCATGACCCGCTCATCCGCGCTGAAGCTGACCCTTGCGGCCGTGGCCGGTTCGTTCTGCCTGGCCGTTTCCTGCCGCAAGCCCTCTTCAGGCGGCGTGCCACCCGTTACGGTCGACATCTCCATCAATGTGAACAACCCCGCCTACGCCGACCTGGCCGTCCCGGGCGGCTGGCTTTACCTGAGCGGGGGATCCCAGGGGATCATCGTCTTCCGGGTGGGGCAGTCGGAGTTCATGGCGCTCGACCGGCATTGCCCCTACCGGACATCTGACCTCTGCCGCGTGGTGGTGGACAGCAGCGAGGTCATCGCCCGCGACACCATGTGCTGCGGGTCAGCCTTCCTCATCAGCAGCGGCGCTGTGGTGCAGGGTCCATCCGCGCTGCCCCTGAAGCCCTACAACACCTCCTTCAACGGGACGGTGCTGCGCATCTACAACTGAGCAGGCCGTTGCGCACGCCTCTGCGGTCCGGTGATGCCGCACGGCGGCCCGGCCCGAAGGATGCCATGTCACGCTCCCGGCGGCAGGGAGCGCCAAATACGGAAGCCCGGCCTTGGGGCCGGGCTTCGCGCCAGGATGGAAGCACCGATCAGTACCGGTACTCGTCGCTCTTGAAAGGACCGCTCTTCGGCACGCCGATGTACTTGGCCTGCGCATCGGAGAGTTCCTCCAGCTCCACGCCGATCTTGGACAGGTGCAGCTTGGCCACCATCTCATCGAGGTGCTTGGGCAGCACGTACACCTTGTTCTCGTAGTTCGCGTGGTTCTTCCACAGTTCGATCTGCGCCAGCGTCTGGTTGGTGAAGCTGTTGCTCATTACGAAGCTTGGGTGGCCGGTGGCGCAGCCCAGGTTCACCAAGCGGCCCTCGGCCAGCACGATGATGTCCTTGCCCTCGATGGTGTACTTGTCCACCTGGGGCTTGATCTCCACCTTGGAGCTGCCGTAGGCCTTGTTCAGCCAGGCCATGTCGATCTCGTTGTCGAA
>DDRC01000224.1 GCA_002342985.1 Flavobacteriales bacterium UBA2426 | reverse complement strand
CAAGGCGTTGGTGCCCTGCTCGCGCAGCTCCCAGGTGATCAGGCTCACGCCATCGGGCTGCCAGATCAGGTCCAGGTCGGTGGTGCAGGCCTGGCCCGCGCACACGCAGCTGCCGTTGATCACATCGAGCACGGTGTTCGGGTTGCTGTCATCGCAGGCGTCGCCGGGATTGACATTGGCAAGCGCGGGGCAAGCATCGGCGTCATTGGTGACGTACCCGGAGGGCTGCTCACAGGCTTCCATCGGAGAGCCGGGGTCACCGAGCCCGTCGCCATCGGCATCGGCGTACCACAGGACGGGAGAGGCGATCGTGAGGTCCGCGCCATTGTCGCTGGCCACCAGCGGTGGGTCGGTGCTCATCACGCGTAACCGGTAGCCGGCGCCGGGCGGTGTGCTCGGTGGAATGGTGCAATTGATGCTGCCGCTAGTCACGGCATTCGCACTCCCGATTGCCACGGGATTCGCGAACGAGCCGAATGGATCACTCAGCTCCACCGTGAATATGTTGCCGGGGTCGAATGCACCCGCTGCGGTATAGGGTACGTTCACGGGAGTGCCGGTGCACAGGTCTGTGGCGACCGTTCCAGTGGACAGCTCTGCCTCGCTGTAGGCGCGTGCGAAGAGCCCCGGCGTCCGATAGGCGACGACGAGTCGGCCGGTGCTGCTGCGGGCGATCCAGCGCCCGGCACCGGAGCTCAGCGGTGTCGTGAAGCCGCTCGGGCCCACCGGCGCCCACTCGGTGCCATTCCAGCGGTCGACATTCGCACGAAAGCCGTTTGCGCCATCGTGGTAGGCCACGATTGGGGCATCGTCAGTATCCAGCACGAGCTGGGGCACTTGCGCGAATGCTGCGGTGAAGCCCGGTGGCCCGATGAGCTCCCACGCTGTTCCGCTCCAGCGCTTCACGGTTGGCCTGCTCCCTGCGCTGGCATCCATGTAGACCACGACCGGGTTGTTCTGGGCGTTGATCGCCACGGAAGGCGATCCGGAGTTCGCCACGGAGATGGGCCCGCCGCCCAGCATGGTCCACCCCGATCCGTTCCACTGCTCCACCACGATGGTGTTCGTGGCTACATCGCGATAGGCCACCGCGGGATTGCCGGCGGCCGTCAAGGCCATGGAGAGATCGAAGATGGGGCCGCTGGTGAAGCCCGTGCCACCCAGCGCCTCCCATGTGCTGCCGGTCCAGCGCAGCACGGATAAGCGGCCGCCCAGTGCGTCGTCCCTGAAAGCCACCACCGGTCGCGCATCGGGCGTCATGCACAGGGTGGTGTACTGTGCGCTGCCCACCGAAAGGTTGGGGGCGCCCACGGACTCCCAGGCCGCTCCGGTCCAGCGCAGCACCTGCACGCGGTCGCCGGTTGCCGGAAGTCGATAGGCGATAGCCGTTTCACCGTTGGGCGCGATGGCGATGGCGTGGAAGTAGGCGTTCGCAGGCCCCAGCAGCGGATTGCCGAGGAGCACCCAGGCACTGCCGTTCCACCGCTTCACCGTGGTGCGGTTGCCGTTGCCCTGGTCCATGAATATCACCGTGGGGTTCCCGTCCGGACCAACGGCCAGGTCCTGGTAGAAAACGGTGCCGGTCGAGATTGGAAGGTCGCTGTAGGGAATCCAGGCACTGCCGTTCCACCGCTGTGCCACCGCTTTGTTCCCAAAGCCATTGTCCAGATAGCCAATGACGGGGTGGCCGGCTGGCGAAAGACCGGCGCACACGCCACTCACCACGCTGGCGGAGAAGCCCGAAGAGCCGACTCCCAGCCAGGCGGATCCATCCCAGCGTTGCACCGTGATGAGGCTGCCTGTGGATCCATCGGCGAACGCGACTGCAGGCAGATCCAGGTCGTTCAGCACGACGGCCACCTGATCAACGTAGCTAGGGGTGAAGCCCAGCGCGCCCACCGGTGCCCAAGCGGTCCCGTTCCAGCGCTGCACGGATAGTTGGCCGCCAAGGCTGCCATCCCCGTAGCCCACCACCGGTTCGCCTGCACTCGTCAGCGCCATGCTCGGGGGAGATGCGAACGAACCGGTGAAGGCGGGTGCCCCCACCGCCGCCCAAGCGCTGCCGTCCCATCGCTGAACGGAAACCCCGAAGTTGGCCAACGCATCGCGGTACGCCACCACGGGGTCATCTTCCCCATCCAGTTGCAGGCTGGGGTCATAGGCTCCGCCTGCGGTGAATCCGGTGCTCCCCAGCGGTTGCCATGCGGCACCGCTCCAGCGGAGCACGGTTAGCCGGCCCGATGCACTCCAGTCGGTATAGGCCACCACAGGCTGCCCATCCGTGCCTACGGCCAGGCTGGGGCCGGCAATCTGGCCGGCACTGATGCCCGATGCACCGATCACTTGCCAAGCACTGCCATTCCAGCGCTGCACCGTGAGCCGTTGCGAGACGCTGTGGTCCACATACGCCACCACAGGTTGCCCATCGGGCCCCATGTCGATGCTGTGCTCGGAGGCCTGACCAGCTGAAAGCCCCGGAGCGCCCACCGTCTGCCATGCTCCGAGGGCCCATCGCTTCACCGTGGTGCGGTTGCCTTGGCTCGGGTCGCGGAAGGCGATCACCGGATGGCCGTCGGCATCAACCGCCATGCTATGATGATCGGCGGATTCGCGCGTGGGCCAAGTGCTATCGTCCGGACCGAGCGGAGCCCAGGTCTGGGCCTTCGCCAGCGGTGCGATGGAGGACAGCAGCGCGGCGAGCAGGATGATCCGCAACGGGTTCACAGGAGTCCTGCGCATGGGATGTTGGGCGGTTGGTGGCATGGAGGCGGTCGTGTTCCTGTTTGCATGGGGGGCGCTGGTGTCCTTCCGGCCGGGGCGCTGGCAGTGCCCAACGCACCAAGGGCCACGTGCGCTCCAATGCGCGTCCGCGGGGCGCTGAGGGGTGGCTTCGGCGTCTGCTTACGGCACGAGGGCTCCGCTGCGACAGGCATCTCAATTCGTGCGGTACATCATCACCTTCGGATTGTCGAAGCGGATGAAGCGGTCGCCGGTCATATCGAACCGGGGCCTGTAGCAGCCTTCCAGCTTGCCCATGATGGCGCCCGAGGCGGGGTCGAAGCGGATGAACTCGTTGCGGTCGTCCGGCTTCTTCCCGGTCCAAACGATGAACGCATCGCCGCGCATCTCCGTGAGGAGGCATTGCCCGGTATTGGTGGCGTACTTGAGCTTCAGTCCGGCATCGAGCTGCGCGATCCCCTTGCTGCCCTCGATCATGAAGCTGTCCTCATAGGGGTACAAGGCCTGGGCGGCACCGATGGCCTTGGCGTTGTACTCGCCCTGCTTCTCAACCTTGCCCGTGGCGGCGTCGAACACGTACATGTTCTTGGCGCCGCACGCATTGACGCGTCCGTTCCCGCTGAGGATGTTGCATTCGCTCGCCCTGAAGTTGTCCGGCAGGTCCATGGATTCGGTGCTCCACACGGGCTTGCCGGTGGCCGCATCGTAGGCGCGCAGGCTGGTGCTGCCCTCGAAGGCGTGCTCCACCTTGTAGGTGCCGTCGCCCACGCCGCCGTTCGTGGAGGGGATGAAGCGCTCCACGCGGATGAGCCCGCCGAAACGGGCGATGAGGTTGCCGCCATCCACCACGAGTTCCGATACGATATCGTCCTTCTTCAGCGCATCGGCCTGCCAGATCACGCTGCCGGTGCTCAGGTCGAGCTTCTTGATGGTGCGCTCCCCCTTGCTGAAGTCGCACACGTACACGCCGTCGGCAGCGGGCAAGGGCATGGCGGCGCGGCCGATCTCCTGCCGGGCTGCCAGCCCGATGCTGGTCTGCGTGTTGTCGAACGAGCTGCTCCAGAGCACCCTGCCGGTGGCCAGGTCGATGCAGGTGATGCCCTCGTAGACCACGAAGACCTTGCCCTGGCCGGTGGTCACGTTCAGGATCATGGGGCCGTCGTCCGCCGGCAGCATGTCGTGCACCAAGTGGGCCACCACGCGCCCGGTGAAGGTGGCCGTCCAGCTGTGACCCCCGCTGGCGCGAACGGTCAGCTCCATGTCCTGCCCGCCGATCGCGTTGCGCACCACCCGATTCGCGTAGCTCACGCGGATCGTGGTGCGGCTCGCCTCGTCAAAGCAGTTCACACGGTTGATGCGGCGGCTCACGGCCGCCTTGCGCTTCTGCTCGGGCGCTTCTTTGGTGCGCGCGGCCATCTGCTCGGTGGCCACGGGCTGGCCCGTGGCATAGTCCAGGTGGGTGATCTCCCGCGGCTCGTTCTTGCCCTTCTGGATGATGACCTCGATGGTCTGGCTGTCGTGGTGGGCGATCCAATCCTCGCACTTCTTCACGCCGTGCTTCTCCTTGAAGTTGTAGGTCCACAGCGGCTTCCCGGTACTCCCGTCGAGCATCTCGATCTCCGACATGTCACCGGCCACCACATGGGCCAGGTCGGGCGAAACGGCGTTCCATTCCGGGTTCACCGAGAACTTGGCCTCCCACACCTTGGGGAACTCCTTCTGGGCGAGGAGCAGGCTGGGGAGGAGGACAGGGAGAAGAGCGGTGCAGCGCATGGTTCGGAATGGATATGCAGTGCGGGCAAAGGTTCCCCTGCGTCCGTCCGGAGGCAATACCACATTTGTGCGAGGCCCTCCGGACCCTGCGCTCAGCGCGGATAGAGCTTGTTCAGCGCATCGGTGCGCGAGCTCACCTGCAGCTTCTCGTAGAGGTTGCGGATGTGGGTGCGCACGGTGTCCATGCTCACCTGCAGCCGCGCCGCGATTTCCTTGTAGCGGTAGCCCTGAGCTAGCTGGTCCAGCACTTCCCGCTCACGGTCCGTGAGGCGCATGATCTCCGGGCTGGGCGACCGCTGACGCTGCAGCGCGTGGATGACCCTGCGTGCGATGCCCGCGCTCATCGGTGAGCCGCCGCCATGCAGGTCCTTCACCGCCGCAATCACCTGCTGGGGGTCGGCATCCTTCACCAGGTAGCCGGTTGCGCCGGCGCAGAGGGCCTCGAAGAGGTGGTCGTCGTCATCCTGCACGGTGCACATCAAGAATTGCGCGGCCGGCCGCTTCGCCTTGGCGCGGCGCACCGCCTCGATGCCGCTGAAGCCCGGCAGGTTGATGTCCATGATGGCCACATCGGGGGCCTCGGCATCCAGTTGTGCCAGGAAGGACTCGCCGGTTGGGTGCAGGCCCACCACCTGCATCGCCGGATCATCGCCGATGGCATCGGCCATCGCATCGCGCAGGATGGCGTCGTCCTCGATCACGCTCACTCGGATGGGCATGCCTCAAAGGTCGAGGGCCGGGAGCGGTCCTGCAACGCGCACGGATGTCCCGCCATCAACAGCGGCGGCGATGGCGCAGTCCGCACCCAGCTCCGCGGCCCGCTGGCGCATGTTCGCCAGGCCATGCCCGCCCTGCGGGGCCACGCCAGCGTCCAGCCCCTTCCCGTTGTCCGCCAGCTCCAGGGCGAATCCCGTCGCGTCCAGCTCGAAGCGGACGGTGACCCTACGGGCCCCGCTGTACTTGAACGCGTTGTGCGCGGCTTCCTTGGCGATGAGGAAGAGGTTGCGACGGGCCTGGCTGCCGATGCGGCGTTCGGGCAGTGGATCCGGGAAATCGAACACGCAGTCTGCGCCGGTGGGCTCGAACAGGTCCTGCACGTAGGCCCGCAGCCGCAGCAGCAGCGCTGCCAGATCGCCATCGCGCGGATCGTTCACCCAGACCACATCGCGCAGGTCCTGCATCAATTCCTGCGAGAGTGCACGCACGCGTTGCACGTCGCCTGCGGCATCCTCGCCTTTGGCGCCCTTGCGCTCGGCGGTGCGAGCAAGGGCGGTGATGCGGGCCAAACCGCTGCCCACATCGTCGTGCAAGTCGTGCGCGATGCGGGCGCGGATGCGCATTTCCTTCAGTTCCTGCTCCGCGCGTTGCTGCCGGCGGCGCACGTGCTGCCGGTAGAGGAGGAAGCCTGCCGCGCCTAGGCCGCCGATCAGCAGTCCTCCCAGCAGCACGAAGAACCCCGGTGATGCCGTGAAGGGCAGGGGGACGGCAATGGCGAGGACTGTGCGCGGTGCGGAAGCGATGCCGTCGCCATTGACGCCGATCACCTCGAGGGTGAAGCGGCCTGCGGGCATGTTCGTGAGCGTAATGGGCCGGTCGGCCGGCTGCTCGGCCCAATCGCTGTAGCCCGTGATGCGCCAGCGGTAATGGTTGCGCTCCGGCGCAGTCATCTCCAGCACGGCAAGGTCGATGAGCAGCTGGTTGCGGCCGAAGGGCAGCACTATGGCCGGTGCATCGCCGAGCGCTGCGGCATCGACCACGGAGTCCTGAGCAACGAGCCCGATGAGCGCCACCAAGGGCGTATCGGGGTCGATGCGAAGCGATGCGGGCCGGAAGTGGTTGAACCCGTTGATGCCACCGAAGTAGAGCCGTCCGCTGGCCGACCGGAGGAAGGCGCCCGAGTTGAATTCGGTGCTTTGCAGGCCGTCCATGGGCCCGAAGGCGGTGAACGCGTCCCTGGCCGGATCGAAGCGGCAGAGGCCCTTGTTCGAGGATATCCACCAAGCGCCATCATCGCCCTGGAGCATGCCATAGAGGAATTGGTCGGGAAGGCCGTCGTGCACCGTCCAGTGGCGTTTGACCGAAAGGTCAGTGCCGCTGAGCAGGTAGAGGCCCTCATTGGTGGTCATCCAGAGGTCCCCTTCGGCGCCTTGCGCAACAGCGGTGAACCGGGTGCTGGAAGGGAAGGGACCGGCAGGGATCGGGCGGTCATTTTGCCACACTGCGATCGGCATGGTGGATTGGCATGCGAGCAATCGCCCTCGGTGATCGAAGGCGAGGCGCGAGGGGACCGTTTTCACCGCGCTCATCCAGCGCCGTAGGCTGTCGCTGGGCAGGGGCAAGGCCCTGATGCCGTCCGGCCCATGGCGCATGGCGTGCAGACCTTCGCGCGAGATTACCACGGCATCGCCATCCGGGCCGATGGCCAAGGCATTGCCATGGGTGGTGCGGTGCGGAAGCAGCAGTCGGCCGGTTCCGGGTTCCAGAGCGGTCACCGAGTAGATGTCGCGGAGCCACAGTGCGCCCTGCGCATCGGTCCAAGGCCCGGAATGCTCCGGGTCGGCGAGCGCGGTGCGCGTGGAGTACGGAAGCTCCAGCGGCTGCAGCGCATCCGTCCGCTCATCGAACAGGGCGAATCCGCCTTGGTAGAGATGGACCAGGACCTGGTGCGCATCCCATTGCGCGAAGCCGCGGACGAACCAGGAGGGCGGCTCCCAGCCCATGCCCTGCCCTGGCATGCACCGGCCGAACCGGATGCGCTGCGGGGCGATCCGGAAGACGCCCTTGCCATCGGTGCCCACCCAGGCATTGCCTTGCCGGTCGAAGGCGATCACCGTGATGTCCAGCGGCCGTTCATGCTCAGGCAGGAGGGGGTAGCGCTGCACGATGCGCAGGTCCCGGTCGAGCACGGCCACGCCGGCTCCCGATTGGCTCACCCAGATCCCTCCGTCAGGACCGATAGCGCCGCGCTTCCCCTTCGATGCGCGATCCATCCATGCCTGCGTCTCCGGAGGCAAGGGCCTGCGGCCCTCTTCCGCCGACCATGTCCAAGCGCTGAGGTCCGTGAGCATCAGCCAGCGGCTGCCCAGGGGCAGCAATCCCGTGATCCGCTCCTGTCGGGGGTTCGGCAGCCGATCGATGCGCTCCTGGCCGTCGGGCAGCAGGGTGAGCAGGGTGTCGGGCCAGAGCACCTGCGTGATGGTGCCCGAGCCAGGGTCGGCGTGCATGGCGTAGCTGGCGGTGTGCCTCAGCTGCTGCAAGCTGCTGCTGCCCTCCTGCACACGGAGCAGTGTGCGGGTCAGCGGCGAATACAGGAGTGCACCGTCAGCGCGCCGCCAGACCGGCTGCCAGCATCCGTCCTGCTTCTCCGGAAGCGAAGTGGCCGCGTGCGCAAAGCGGCCCGTGCGGCGGTCCAGCAGGTCGAGCCCAGTGCGCGTGCCGATGAGCAGGTGGCGCTCATCCTGCTCCATGATTCCCCAGATGCTGTTGTGCGATAGGCTCTCTGCAGCGCGGGGATCGTGTTTGTAGCTGATGAAGCGATGACCATCGAAGCGCGCCAGGCCATCGCCGGTGCCGAGCCAGATGAAGCCATCGGCATCCTGCAGCACATGGTTCACCATGCTCTGCGGCAGCCCCTGGTCCACGTCATACCGGGTCACCTCTGTCTGCTGCGCGGTGGCACAGGCAGAGCCGAACATGACGACGAATAGGGAGCTGTTGCGCATGCGAAAGGGCAAGGTATCGGAAGGGCCCGAAGCAGGCGCGGCGCCCCAATGGAGCGCCGCGCCTGCTTCATCATGTGATGCCGCTACTTCTGGATCACCAGTCGCTCG
>DDRC01000248.1 GCA_002342985.1 Flavobacteriales bacterium UBA2426 | reverse complement strand
TGCTTCGGCCACCAGATGCGCTTCGACCTCAGCGAAGGCTTCCCCCTGGTGACCACCAAGAAGCTGCACGTGAAGAGCATCATCCACGAGCTGCTCTGGTTCCTGGCGGGCGACACCAACATCAAGTACCTCCAGGACAACGGCGTGCGCATCTGGGACGAGTGGGCCGATGCCAACGGCGACCTCGGTCCGGTGTACGGCTACCAATGGCGCAGCTGGCACACTCCCGATGGCCGCGTTTCCCGGATGAGGAGAGCAAGGCCATCGCGGTGCTGGATGTCGCCGGCCGCACTATCGCGGCATACCAGCAAGTCGCAGCCCAGACCGCGCAATTGCCCACCGACCGCTTGGCCAGAGGCGTGTATTGGGTACATATCCGGGCAGCGGGCAAGCAGAAGCTCAAGAAGCTCATCATTCAATGAGCCATGAAAACAACGACATCCATTCTCTTGACAATTGGTTGCTTCTGTACCACACAGGCGCAACCAACATTTGAAAGGATCTATCTGGCAACCGGTTCTTATAAGCGTGATTTGATCGAGCTCCCGAGCGGTAATATTCTCACTTCGATGGCTTGGTATCCTGGAATAACCATCCTAGATCCCAACGGTGTGTTTCTTCATTCCAAGTGCTTCTTTGGTGATTCGGTGCTGACCATGCAATCCATTCGACGTGTGGCGGATAATGACTATCTATTCCTCAGTAGTTACCGGAAGGACTCGTGCAGCACAAATGGAAGCACAACAGTACGATTCACGCACCCTGCCATAGGGCGGATGGACAGTTTGGGCAATATCTCTTCATTCAAGCATTACAGAATCGCTGGCTCACCTTGTTTCACTCGCGCCGGAGCCATTGAGGTTACAAGCGACTCTGGTGCAATTGCCTGGGGGCGATACAACCATTTCTACGCTTTTAGAACAGATGCCTCATTAGCTCCGCTTTGGGGCCGGCGCTTCGCAGAGACAGGTGGATTCCATTTCATCAAAGAGCTTCCGAATGGCGACTTCATCGCCGGCATCAACCTTCAATCAGGCGGAGCGACTGTTGCGCGCATCGACCCTGAAGGGAACTTCATCTGGTGCAAGTCGTACATCCGCCCGAACGGTGTAGTTCACGACGCCCTCATCGAGTCAAATGAATCCTTCATAATAACAGGATATACGGATAGCACTACACTGAGCATACTGGAACCACTGCCCGCTTCATTCCAGCCAAAGCTCTTCATGATGAAACTGGACGGCGATGGCGAGGTACTATGGTGTCGCGGTTTCGATAGCGCACCCCACAACTGGCATACTCCACGATGGTCTATTATAGAGCAATCGATTGATGGGAACATCGTTATAGCTGCCACGTTGGGAGTTCCGGGATATAATCTTCCTTTCAGGACTATGTTGATGAAGATGAATGGCAATGGAGATACGTTGTGGACGAGTGCGGTTGGGAAAGCCGATTACATGCACTATGCTTCTGACTTATTGCCCTGTTTGGATGGCGGTTATTTAATTAGTGGCAGTGTTCAGGGAAGCCTCCCTGGTGGCTGGTCTGGTGCCCCATTCGTTTTCAAGTCGGACTCACTTGGGCGCTATCCATGTTGGGAATGGCATCATCCAATTGGGGTTATTGACCTCTTCCCAGCCGATAGTAGTGTGACGCTCACGCCCATTGATGGGGTCACCATGCATCTAGCTTACGTGAATGACACGACATTTACTCCTATCGCCACATACGACGCCTGCACCCTCGCCACCGACCTCCCGCCCCGCATGGAGCGCAGCCGCCCCATGTCCGTGCGCCCCAACCCCAACACCGGCCGCTTCACGGTGCACTTCGATGACCCGCTGATGGCCGAGAGCTGGTACAGCGTGTACGATGCCCTGGGCAAGCTGCTGTACCAGCGCCCCTGGCCCAGCGGCAAGCAGACCGAGGAGGTGGACCTCTCGCGCTTCGGCCGCGGCACCTACGTGATCCGCTTCACGGATGCGGAAGGGGGCTGCTACCAGCGGGTGGTGGTGGAGTGACTCCGGTCGCATGGCCGGCAATCGTCCACAGGCGAAGGGTCCCATAAGATGGGAGGCCGGGCGGGGGCGCGGATGGAGGAGGACGGGCACTGAGAGTGCCGCACCGGCGCCTGCCTGGGCAGCGGCCGCCTGCTGATCGGTGCGCCCTGAGGCCCGCAGGCTGCCGCCGGTTCACGACCTTCGCGCCCCGCCCGCCGCAGCGCACCCTGCCGCGGAGGCGGGCCACCGGCCATGAACGTCCTCTCCGTCGAGAAGCTCAGCAAGCGCTACGGCCCGCGCCAGCTCTTCAGCGACGTGAGCTTCGGCCTGGAGAAGGGCCAGAAGACCGCCATCGTGGCGCGCAACGGCACCGGCAAGAGCACCCTGCTGAAGTGCATCGCCGGGGTGGAGAAGCCCGATGAAGGCCTCGTCACCTTCAACAAGGGCATCCGCGTGGGCTACCTGGGCCAGGATGTGCGCATGACCAGCCCCCGCAGCGTGGTGGACGAGATGCTGGACCGCGACGACCCGGTGAGCGCCGCCATCAAGGCCTACGAGCATGCCCTGGCCCAGCACGCCGAAGGCAGGGCCCTGCAGCAGGCCATCGACCGCATGGAGGAGCTGAAGGCCTGGGACCACGAGGCCCGCGTGAAGGCCCTGGCCCACCGCTTCGGGCTGCGCGACCTGGAGCAGCCCGTGAACACCCTCAGCGGCGGCCAGCAGAAGCGCCTGGCCATGGCCAAGGTGCTCATCGACCGGCCCGATGTGCTCATCCTCGACGAGCCCACCAACCACCTCGACCTGAACATGATCGAGCAGCTCGAGGAGGAGCTCAACCAGCCCGGCCTCACCCTGCTGCTCGTCACCCACGACCGCTACTTCCTCGACGAGGTCTGCGACGAGATCATCGAGATGGAGTTCGGCAAGTTCACCCGCTACAAGGGCAACTACACCTGGTACCTGGAGAAGAAGGCCCTGGCCGACGAGGTGCGCGAGGCCACCCAGCAGCACCTGCGCGGGCTGATGAAGCGCGAGCTGGAGTGGGTGCGCAAGATGCCCCGCGCCCGCGGCACCAAGAGCAAGAGCCGGCTGGACAAGTTCGAGGACATCAAGGCCGCCGCCACCCGCCGCTTCGACCGCGATGAGGTGAAGCTGGAGGTGAAGACCGACCGCCTCGGCGGCAAGGTGATCGAGGCGCGCAACCTCACCAAGGCCTTCGGCACGCCCGACAAGCCCGAGGGCTACCGCCCCATCGTGGCCCGCTTCAGCTACTCGCTCAAGCGCGGCGACCGCATCGGCATCGTGGGGCCCAACGGCATCGGCAAGAGCACCTTCATCGAGCTGCTCACCGGCCGCATGCAGCCCGACCAGGGCACCGTGAGCATCGGCGATACCGTGGTGCTGGGCACCTTCGGCCAGCAGCTGCCGCCCTTCAAGGAGGACCAGCGCATCATCGAGGCCGTGCGCGACATCGCCGAGGTGATCCCCTTGAGCAAGGGCAAGACCCTGAGCGCCTCGCAGCTCCTGGAGCGCTTCCTCTTCGACAAGGAGCAGCAGTACCAGTCCATCGGCACCCTCAGCGGCGGCGAGCGGCGGCGCCTCTACCTGTGCATGGTGCTCATGCGCAACCCCAACGTGCTCATCCTCGACGAGCCCACCAACGACCTGGACATCCCCACGCTGAACGCGCTGGAGGACTTCCTGCTCGACCTCGACGCCTGCCAGCTGATCGTGAGCCACGACCGCTTCTTCATGGACAAGCTCTGCACCAAGTTGCTGGTGTTCCAGGGCGGTGGCGCCATCAAGGAGTGGGTGGGCAGCTACACCGAGCTGCGCGAGGCCCAGAAGGCCGAGGCCGCGCGCGAGCGCAGCAAGGACGCGCGCCACGCACACGCACCCGCAGCGGCCACGGGCGAGCCCGCTGCGGCGGCGCGCAAGAAGCTCACCTACGCCGAGCGGCTGGAGCTGCAGCGCATCGATAAGGAGATGCCCCGCCTGGAGGCGCGCAAGGCCGAGCTGCTCGCCATCATGGCCGCCGGCGGCGCCGACCACCACGCCATGATGGAGCACAGCATCGCGCTGGAGCGCGCCATGAAGGAGCTGGACCGCCTCACCGACCGCTGGCTGGAACTGAGCGAGCGCGACCAGGGCTGACGCCGGTCAGCCCGCGCCACGCCGCAGCTGCGGCGCATCATCCCGCTTTCCTGACGAATGTTCTTGGATGCACAGGCAGGGACGGATAGTTTCACCGCCCCTTAACCTGAATCGCGCCTCGTGCCCGCACCATGGCACGATGCGCCCCGCAATCCGCTGCGCCCCGTGCAGCGCACCGCCACCAGGCCTCCCCGGCCTTGCCCTCGTACAGCGGCACGGACGCCGCAGTGAATGCTGGAACCCTTAACCAAAACAGAGAGACATGAAGAGTCGAGACAAGATGATCAGGCGAACGCGCTGGTGGGCCCCTGCGGCGATGCTGCTGGGCGGCCTTCTCCAGGCGGATTCGGCGCAGGCGCAGTTCTGCGACGCGACCGTTACCAATGGCGGGGCCATCACGCCCAGCGGAACGGTACAGACGGTGATCGGTGCGAGCGGCACACGCACCTATTGGACCTTCAACACCGTGGCCGGCACCAGCTACACCTTCCAGACCTGCGGCTCAGGCGGGGACACTTACCTCCGCTTGTATTCCACGGCCACTGGTGGCACTGTATTGGCTCTCAATGACGATGGCTGCGCACCGCAATCCACGGTGACCTATGTGGAAACGGCCAGTTCCACCCGCAGCATCCTGCTGACGAACTACTCCTGCGCCACGCTGTCTACGAATACCACGCTGAGCTATTCCAGCGCGGCCCCGTGGAACCCCTGCGCGACGATCCCGACGATCTCCGCCTGCGGAGAGAGCACTGTTTCCTCGCATACAGGCGCGGGCGCTTGGAGCCCTGGCAGCTGCGGATTCTCCACGCCGGGCCAGGAGAAGCTCTACACCTTCACCCCGAGCGTTACCGGGGCGCACGCCCTGCAGGTGACCGCCGCCACCGGTGGCTACGTGGATTACTTCTGGAAGCTCGCCTCTGATGGCTGCACCAGCACCGGATGGACCTGCATCGATGATCTCAACGGCGCTGCTACCGTGAACCTGCCCTCGTGGACGGCAGGCGTTCCCGTGTACATCCTGCTCGATCCGGAAACCACCGGATCGATGACCCATACTTTCCAGATCAACTGCCCGGCGGCCTGCACCACGCCGACCTCTTCCGCGGCCACGAGCATCACCACCGGCAGCGCACTGGCCAACTGGACCTGCGCCGGCTGCACGGGCACCGGTCCCTTCATCGTGGAATACGGCCCTGCGGCCACCTTCACCACCCCTGGCAGCGGCGCCCTTGCCGGCACCAACGGCACGGTGATCCCGGGTGCCACGGCCCCGCAGCTGATCAGCGGCCTGGCCAGCAACACCCAATACCGCTACTTCGTCCGTCAGGACTGCGATGGCGGCAACACCACCTTCAGCCCCAACAGCGCGGGCCAGACCTTCACCACGCTGGCGGCTCCCCCGCCCAACGATGCCTGCAGCAACGCCATCACCATCACCTGCGCAAGCACGCCGGTGACGGGTTCCACCACGCTTTCGACCGTTGATGCCGAGTACAGCGATTGCGGCGCTGGCAATGAAGGCCCTCAAGGCGGTGTGTGGTACAAGATCGAGGGCGACGACAACCAGTACACCATCACCACCTGCGATGCCTCCTTCGTGGGCTATGACACCCGCCTCACGGTGTTCAGCGGCAGCTGCGGCGCCTTCACCTGCGTGACGGCCAACGACGACATGACCCCCGCCTGCGCCACCGGCAGCTTCCGCAGCCGGGTGCAGTTCAATGCCAACAGCGGTACGGACTATTACGTGTTCGTGCATGGCTACGGCACTCCGGGCGCAACGGGCAACTTCATCCTCAACATCACCTGCGCACCCCTGTGCCTGCCGGTGCCGGGCAATGATGCGTGCGCCAGCGCAACGGTCTTGACGGTGGATGCCGCCCCCACGGCCGGCACCAACACCTGCGCCGGTGCAACGATTGGCAACCCCAGCTGCGAGAGCGCCTTCGCCACGCTGCCCGATGTGTTCTACACCTTCACGGCCAGCGCTGCGGGCACCAACCTCATCACCTTCAACCTCTACACCGCCTCCAACCTCGGCTACGCCATCTACGATGGCTGCGGCGGCACGCAGGTCTCCTGCAACCCCGGCGTGACGAGCGGCACCACCTACACCCACACGGGGCTCACCGCCGGCAACCCCTACTGGGTGCGCGTGTGGACGGACGACATCACCACGGGCACCTTCGATGTGCAGGTGAACCAGCCCTGCCAGCCCGCCGCCACCCGCACCGCGGTGCCGAGCTGCGGCACCGGCGAGTTCTTCATCGATGTGAACGTGACCGACCTGGGCACCAGCACCGATGTGGACATCACCACGGACTTCGCGGGCGACACCGAGCCCACGGGCGTGGGCCTGGGCGTGACGCCGATCGGCCCCTATCCCAGCGGCACCACGGTGGTGGTGACCCTGGTGCACGACAACGGCGGCATCTGCAACCTGACCCTGGCCGGGCTCACCTACAACTGCCCGCCGGCCAACGATGCCTGCGCCAGCGCCATCAACGTGAGCAGCTATCCGTACACGAGCCCGGTGGTGAACAACAGCCAGGCCACGGACGATGTGCCCACCACGGTCTGCAA
Organism: Flavobacteriales bacterium UBA2426; assembly: GCA_002342985.1. Classification (GTDB taxonomy): domain Bacteria; phylum Bacteroidota; class Bacteroidia; order Flavobacteriales_F; family PHOS-HE28; genus PHOS-HE28. The sequence goes on along the minus strand of DDRC01000248.1, from coordinate 505 downwards.
CGGCCCCTTCAAGAACGTGTGGTGGCGCGTGGAGGGCGTTTGCGGCACCATGACCGCCAGCACCTGCACCGGCTCCACCTTCGACACGGAGATGGCCGTGTTCAGCGGCGATTGCCTTACGCCCGTTGAGGTGGACTGCAACGACGACTTCTGCGGCCTGCAGAGCCAGGTGACCTGGGACTCCAACCCCGGCGAGTTCTACTACATCTCGGTGGGCAGCTACTCCAGCTCCTCCAGCACGGGCAACATCGTGCTCACGGTGACCGCCACGGTGGACGACACCGATGGCGACCTGATCGCCGACTGCGACGACAGCTGCCCCACCACCCCCGGTGAACAGGGCGACGCCTGTGACGACACCAACCCGAGCACGGTGCTCGACGTGATCAACGGCAGCTGCGTGTGCGCGGGCCAGGCCTGCACCACCGACCTGGACCTGATCTGGCAGCCCGATGGCGTGAGCAGCATCACCTGGGAGCTGCGCCAGCAGGGCACCGACATCCTG
>DDRC01000210.1:15665-15903 GCA_002342985.1 Flavobacteriales bacterium UBA2426 | reverse complement strand
GCCGATCTGGAAGAAGCCGATGCCATCCTTCCCGCAGTTGGCGGTATACCACTCGGCCAGGAACATCATGTACTCGATGCCGCTCTTCATCATGGAGGGCTTGCAGTCGCCCGTGATGCAATGGCCGGCGAAGATGTTGCCCAGGGTGCTGTCCTCCCAGCCCGGGCAGATGATCGGCAGGTTCCGCTCGGCGGCCGCAACCATCCAGCTGTCCTTCGGATCGATCTGGTAGTACTGC
>DDRC01000210.1:15181-15407 GCA_002342985.1 Flavobacteriales bacterium UBA2426 | reverse complement strand
CAGGTGTCGGTGACCCGGTTCATGCCGCGGTCCAGCAGGGCGCGCTCCTGCTCCGGGGTCAGGTCGCGGTAATGGGGGATGCGCTCGTAATGGTCGTGCGCCACCAGGTTCATCACGTCCTCCTCCAGGTTGGCGCCGGTGCAGCTGATGATGTCCACCTTTCCCTGGCGTATCATCTCTGCCAGGATCTTGCCCAGCTCGCCGGTGCTCATGGCGCCGGCCAGGG
>DDRC01000210.1:9978-15069 GCA_002342985.1 Flavobacteriales bacterium UBA2426 | reverse complement strand
CGGTGCTCATGGCGCCGGCCAGGGTGATCATCATCTTGCGGCCCTTGCCGAGGTGCTCCTTGTAGCCCTTGGCCGCATCCACCAAGGCCGCGGCGTTGAAGTGCAGGAAGTGCTTCTCGATGAAGGCGGAGACGGGGCGTGGCTGGCTCATGGTGCGGTTCGGGGCGAAATATAGAGGCGGGCCGATATATGCCCGATGCCGGCGCGGCGATGCCGGGCCTATGGCGCAAAAGCCCGAAGGGGCCTACTTGCGGACCGGTTCCTCCAGGGGCAGGTAGCCCAGCAGCTGCAGCATGCGCTCGGCGCTCTGTGTGTCGGCGAAGACGGTGTCGACCAGTGTGCCGTCGGGCCGGCGGTCGATGAGCACGTGCTTGGGCTTGGGGATGAGGCAGTGCTGGATGCCGCCGAAGCCGCCCAGGGTGTCCTGGTAGGCGCCGGTGTTGAAGTAGCCGATGTACTGCCGCTTGTCCTCGCTGTACTTGGGGAGGTAGATGGCGTTGATGTGCTGCTCGCTGTTGTAGTAATCGTCGCTGTCGCAGGTCATGCCGCCGAGGAACACGCGCTCGTACTCGTCGTGCCAGTTGTTGATGGGCAGCATGATGAAGCGCTTGCTGATGGCCCAGGTGTCGGGGAGCGTGGTCATGAAGCTCCCATCGATCATGTTCCAGCGCTCCTTCTCGTTCTGCTTCTTCTGGTACACGATGCTGAAGAAGGTGGCGCCGCTGTCGCTCACGGTGAAGCTGCCGAACTCGCTGAAGATGTTGGGCTCCTGCACCTTGTTCTCCTCGCACACGTCCTTGATGCGCCCCACGATCTCGCCGATCATGTAGTCGGTGTCGAAGCTGAAGTTGAGGCTGTTCTTGATGGGCAGGCCGCCGCCGATGTCAAGGGTGTCCAGCGTGCGGCAGAGCTTCCACAGGTCGCAATAGACGTTCACGCACTTGCTGAGCTCATTCCAGTAGTAGGCGGTGTCGGTGATGCCGGTGTTGATGAAGAAGTGCATCAGCTTCAGGCGGAACTTCTTCTGCTTGCTGATGTTCCGCATGTAGAAGGGGATGATGTCCTTGTACCCGATCCCCAGGCGGCTGGTGTAGAACTCGAACTTGGGCGCCTCCTCGGCGGCGATGCGGATGCCGATGTCGCAGGTGCCCTCGATCACCTCGTCCAGCGCGTAGATCTCGCCCATGTTGTCGATGATGGGCACCACCTTGTAGCCGCGGTTGGCCAGGCGGCCGATGCCCTTGATGTAGCGCTCATCCTTGAAGCCGTTGCACAGGATGGTGCTGTCCTTGGTGATGCGGCCGCGCTCGATGAGCAGCTCGATCATCTCCAGGTCGTAGGCGCTGCTGGTCTCCAGGTTCACGCCCTTGTCCAGCACCTTGTCGATGACGTAGCTGAAGTGGTTGCTCTTGGTGCAGTAGAAGTACTCGTAGCGTCCTTGATAATCGTGCGCGTCGAAGGCCTTGGCGAAGCTGGCGCGGGCCATCTCGATCTTCTCGCCGATCTTGGGCAGGTAGCTGATCCGCAGGGGCGTGCCGTGCTTCCGCAGCAGGTCCATGAGCGGCAGGTCGTTCCAGATCAGGTTGTCGCCGTCGAGCTTGAACTCATCCTTCGGGAAGTCGAAGGTCTGCTCGATGAGGTCGATGTAGCGGGTCTTCATTGTTCAGGAAGCAGGGGCGGGAGGCTGGGGCAGGAGCAGGAATGGCATGGCCCACCGCCATTGGCCATGGGGATGCGGGATGGGGAAGGCCGAGGCGCGCGCGGCACGGGGCCGGAGCACGGAGAGGGCCTGGGCGGTCATCAGCGGAAGGGGAATGCAGCGCAAAGCAATACCGCTTGGGCGTCGCAGTTGGGGCGCGGCGCTAGAGCCAATCCACAGGTCGTGCTCATCGCGGGAGTAAAGGTAGAGACCGGGAACGATCGGCGCGTGCGCATCCTTCCGCCCCGGCTTGCGACCCGGACGCCCCTGGTGGGGAACCCCGTTTCAGCGCGCCATCACGGCCAGCGGAACCGTGGCATCGCGCCCATGAAGGGCAACCCGCACGGTGTACCTTCCTGCAGCAAGTGATGCCGGCGAGATCGTGCCGGTGTTGCTGCCTTGCCTTACGGTGATGGGCCACTCGCCCACGCGCCTGCCTTGCGAATCCTCAAGGGTCATGCTTGCATTGCCGGCGGCACCGGCATGGATGGAGTAGGACAGAGGACCGCCGGAGTAAGGGTTGGGCGATACCGCTACTGCAGGGCCTTCAGCGGGCACGGCACCGGCGGCTGGCGCAATCACCCTTCCTGTCTTGTCGAGGCCGTTCAGCGATACGTAATAGGCGCCGTTGTGCCGCCGTTCCCGGAGCCATGGTTCAGCGGAAATCGAGGCAGCACAGCCAGCCTCGCCTTCGATGCGCGCGATGCACAGGCTCTTGGCCGCCTGCAAGCGAACCGCCGATTCATGGAGCGGTACCAGGCCCACGCCCGTGTATTTCCGGAATTTCATTCCGCCGTTGCTGAATGCAGGTCCCGATGGGGATAGGGGGAGCACCATGGATTGTTCGGCCGACTGCCTGAGTACGGGGTCTTGCAGGCATTGCGTGCTATCCCAGGCCAGCGTGAGCACCAGGTTGGAGATCAGGCCATCGAAGTCCTGTTCCGCGATCAGCAGGACCTGGTCCGAGCCATCATCGATGCGGTTCAATTGGATATCCACCCGCTGCTGGGCCATGGCCATGACCGGCAGGAGGCATGCCGCCCATGCGGCGCATGACGTTGCGAGTGTGAAGGATCTATTGGTCATGGCTGTGGGAGTTGGGCGTCACGGATGTTGGTGGGCATGGAACCGCCGATATTGACCAGGATGGGGTCGCGGTCGTTCCCCTCACCCACGTATTTCACGCGGCCGTCAAGGTTCACATCGGTTGGGAGGTACCCGAGTGCGGTGCTGGTGGGCGTGCTTCCACCGATGCTCACCAGGATGGGGTCGCGGTCGTTGCCCTCTCCAACGTACTGCACCATGCCGTTGAAGTTCACATCACCTGCCCAAAGCGCCCTGCGCGCGCCAACTTGCTTCTGGCCTTCCGTTCCATAGGTCGCTGTGGAGAGGAGGGTGAAATCCACTTGCGTCGATCCCGTGTAGAAGCGCGCCGAATCGGCTGACATGACGCCCAGGTGGTTCCGATGCCGCAGCGCCACATAGTACGCCCCAGCACCCACGCTGATCGTCACCGGAGAGAATCCATCCATGGCCACCACGTCCCCATCGCGCTGCAGCAAGGCGCTCCGGCTCGCCACCACGGCAGTGTTATCGTCCCGGTCGCGCAGTTCCACGAGCACCCAGTCCACGATGGCATCGTTGCCCGGTACGGCGAGCACTTGCGGGGTGGTGGTCTCGCCCCCTCCTCCGCCGACATGCCCGTAACCCAGCGTGGTGAACGGCTCAATCAGCGGGAAGTCGATGAGCGTGCGCAGCGAATCGTGCATGGAGCCGGATGCATACGGGCCCTCGAGGAAGACCCGGGCGCGCAGGGTGGCGGAGTAGCTGGGCACCACGGTCCAGTTCAGCGTGGCGATGCCTGCGCCGCCGATGCCACTGGTCGACTTGTTCAGGAGGGCCGCATCGAGCGTGAGCTCATAACTGCCGGTGCCGTTAGCCGCAGCGGGCAGGTTGCCGATGCTGTAGGTGGTGCTGTTCACCGGCGTCACGGTCAGCATCGCTGCGGGAACGGGCAGGCCGTTCTTGCGCAGGCCGAGCGCGCTCGCGATCGCACCCGGGTCCAGCACGGCCGCCGAGAATTGGACGGTGGCGCTGCTCAGGTCCGTGGTCAGCGACTGGTTGTTCGCGGTCTGCCAGCTCGCGCTCAAGGGTGCCTGGTCGATGAAGAGCGATCGCGTGCCAGCTGCACTGCCTCCGTTGTTGCCCACAGCGGTCACCTTCAGTCCGGTGTTGCCGCCGGTGGGGAAGGTCACCGGAACAGCATGTGTCCCGGCGCTCAGGTCCTGGAGCGTCACCAGCACTTGCTCGCTGCCGAAGGAGGTCTGGGCGATGGTCACCTGTGCGGCATCCGCATTCAGGTTGAAGAGGGCATTGAAGCTCCCTGAGGAGGTGATGCCATCGCTGTTGCTGATGCCCAGGTCGGGGTCGATGCCCACGTTCGTGACGGCTATCGGCGTGCTGCGGTCCACTTCCCAGGTCACGTTCGCGGTTCCGCTGCCGGCGTTCCCGATGGCATCCGTGACGCCTGTTGCATCAACGGTGAACGCGTAGTCGCCATCGAGGTAGCTGGCCAGCCCGAAGCCGCTCACGCGCCATTCGTCGGGATCCACCTGTGTGAGCTGACCGGCCGTCAGTGGGAGTGAGTTGCCATCACGGCTCAGCGCGATGGCGCCGATGGTGAGCCCGGTCGCAGGCTCGCTGAAGCGGATGTTCACGCCGGTGCGGTGCTGCGCATCGAGGCCGCCGGTGAACAAGGGAGTGAGCTCGGCGATGGTCGGACCTTGGGTGTCGCGTGTCAAGGTCACGCTCTGCGCCTGTATCCCGGTGACGCCTTCCGTGCTCAGCACGGTGGGCATGTTCACGGTGAACAGGTGCGCACCATCGGTGGTGATCGCGTTCTCCAACCCGCTCACCAGGAACAAGGTGCTGTCGCTGTTCTGGCGGGTGATGCTGAGCGCTCCCGGCTGCGGCACACCTCCGAGGGTGATGCTGATGTCTGATGCAGTCAGGCTCGTCTCGTCGATGGGCCGGTTGAAGAGCAGCTCGATGGTGCTGAATTCATCATCGGTGGTGCCTCCTGGCAGTCCTTGGAAGGCGACGATGGCCGGGACGGAGATGAACTGTGTCCATGTGACTTGGCGACCCGCCACCCCGGCGATGCCATAGATGTCCGTGATACCGGCCGCCTGTGCGATGAACTGATAGAGCCCGTCGCCGGTGGTGAGCGGCGTGAGGTCCACGGTAAAGGTGAAGGGGTCGACCTGGGTGATGATGGCGCTGTTGTCCATGATGTCCGGCCCGCCCTGGAAGGTGAGCGTGAGGTCATCCGTGGTGAAGGTGGCAGGGTCGATGGCCTTGTCGAAGACCACGGTGAGTTGTGTGACCTGTAG
>DDRC01000210.1:9101-9765 GCA_002342985.1 Flavobacteriales bacterium UBA2426 | reverse complement strand
TCGGTGCCCAGACGATCGTGTAGGTGGTCGGCGTCGTGGTGGCCAGCGTATCCACGAAGTGGAACTTGTCCTCGTACACCGGCTGCTGGCTTACGGGCAGCGTCACGAAGGTGAGCCAGGCGTTGTCGAGCGGTATCGCCTGTGCGTCGCTGTTCCGCGTCACGCTCACGATGTCGTAGTCGCCGTTGCCGGGGTCGTTCAGCTTCGTGTAGTTCCAGCCGGGTTCTTCCGCCTGCACGGTCAGCGTGTTGGTGAAGGTGGGTGCGGTGACCGGTGCGTTGAAGCTCGACGAAGCCGCAGGTAGCACTTCGGCCGTGCGGCGCCCTTGCGAGAAGTAGATGATGTCAGGGACGTCGTTCACGTCGAACTGGTCGTTCACCAGGAAGTCGTTCATGGCATCGGCCAGTGGCCCGTACTCACGGATGCTGCGGGTGAGTTCATGCAGCTCTACGCCCTGGATCAGGCTCAGCTCCGGATTGCCGAAGCTGTTGGCATGCACCACCTCGGCTTCATAGCTCACGAACTTGCCGAGCAGGCTGCTGGTGAACCACCACTGGCCCACGCGCGTCTGCTGCGGCGGAATGGTGCCGAAGGGGATGTCCAGCACGCCCAGTTGCGCGGGCAGCCCTTGCAGGTTGCTGCCGATGAGTTCAAAATTGATGGC
>DDRC01000210.1:6014-8946 GCA_002342985.1 Flavobacteriales bacterium UBA2426 | reverse complement strand
CGATGAGTTCAAAATTGATGGCCAAGCCGCTCTCGTTCTCCACGATCTCCGGCTGTGCGCTACTGATCTTCATGTTCTGCGCCGCACCGTATCCGTGGTTCTCGATCATAACGGCGAGCTCAGCCGGGACAGAAGGCTCCACATCCGGACTGGTCAGCGCATCGTCGCCCAGGATGTTGCGCTCCATGAAGTAATGGAGCATCAGATCCGGGCTGGGGTTCACCGTAAGGGTGATGCCCGCGAGTTGGATGGTGGTCATCTCCTGGTTGTAGGGATCCCAGTAGGTGACCGAGCCGCCGAAGGAGTAGGCCACAGGCACCGTGGGCGCGGCACCGGGTTCAGGGATGAAGAGGAACTGCACGATGCCATGCTCCTGCGAAGGGATCTGGCCGGTGCCGGTCACATCGCTCAGGTTGGTGAGCTGCTCGGTGTTGATCTGGAACAGCCCGTTGCTCGGCACGCCATCGGGATCGGTGATCAGGATGTCAACGCTCAGCGAATCGATACCATCCGTAGGGTGGCCATTGAAGATGTCAAGTGTGCCGGTGAAGGCCTCCCGTGTCATGGTCACCGTTTGGCTCAGTTGCACGGTGACGGAGGCGCAGACGGTCGAGGACTGGAGGTTGCCATAGTAAACGTCACGGATAATGAACGTGCTGGACCAGTAAAGGTCACTAATACTCTCATAGTCATTGATAGTGGCATGGTCCAAGGCGCTTCCGATGTTGCGGAGATGGCCATTTGTGATGGCGCTGTCCAGCATCTCCGGGTATTGAGGGGTCGGTGCGTAGATCCCTTGTGCCTGTGCTTCCAGTGTGGAATTCCAGCGATGAACGAACCAGCTTATCCAGAATGCTGGGATATCCTGATCCGCCATGGAGTTCAATAGGAGGGCTTCTGAAGCAGTGGTAATTGGTAAACTGTCTGCGAGCAGAGGTTCGATTAAGGGAGCAAGGTCATTCCAAGAATCGTACAGAACTATCGGGCCATAGAAATACTCTGCATGTGCCTGGATCTCCATGAGCGCTTCGGCTGCTATCTGGAGGTTCTGTGCCGCCTGATCGAGGACGGAGTTCTCTTGCCTGAATGCTTGCGAGGCATTCGGGGCGCTGCTCGTCGAGGAGCAATCAAAAGCTGCCTGCATCATAGCCGCCACGCACTTCCCTTGACTATATCCAGGGATCTTGCCCATGACAAAGTCTTCAGCGGCGCCAACTAGACCGTCGACAACTGCGTGTCCAAGTGCAGATAAGGTCGGTGCTGGAACTTTCTGCGGAATGCAATTCCGCATTGCGTCGTAGCCACTCTGTCCATTGGCATGGAGCTGGGCGGCACAGTTCGCAATTTCCGGGATATTCTCACTGCGAGGGACGCCGCAGTCTTCCAAGGCTTTGCCGATCTGGTCAAGGCACTCCTTGCATGACTTGCGCTGCACCACCACGGGCCATCCGTTCGGATTGATCCCACCGCCGATGGGTCCGTCCGGGCACCAAGGACATGGGTCATCGTCGGTCCCATTGCCATCTAAGCCAGGTGGGCCCTGCTCTATGGGGTCGTAGATGCAGGCCCGGCCTTTGATGGGCGTGCTGCGCGAACCACGCTCCCAAAGACCAGTGGTGGCGTTGCAGAAGTAATACCAGCGGGTACCGGTGTAAAGCTTGCAACTCAGCCCCGAACGTTGCACGCCCGGGCCATCGATGCCCAGGAAGTCTGCGATGCGCTGTTCTTCGCTCGGTTCACCCTGTCCGGCCATCAGCGGTGTTTGCCGCACCCGCATGAGCACGGGCACTTGCACGCTGGATAGGGCTGGGATGTCCGTGGGGGTGTAGTTCGTGAGGAACTCGTATTCCGGGTCTTCGGCCGGGAGAAGGAGTTCGACATCCAGGGCGGAGATCAGCCCGTGGTTCGTGAGCACTGCGTTGAAGGCGAATACCTCGCTTCCGAACAGTTGAGGGAAGGTGTCCGGCAGCGAGACATCCACGACCGGTATCGGCACATTCGTCTCGAACTGCATCGTCAGCGTCACGTCGTACTGATCCTGGATGGTGGTCGGCACGACGCTCCATCCGAACGTGATCGCCTGGTAATTCAGGAACACGGTGTGGCTCACACTCGCTCCTGCGTTAATGGTCACGAGCTGCTCAGCGGGTAGGTGCTGTGGCTTGCTCACCACCAGGCGGTGCTGTCCTTCCGGCACGCCGCTGAACGAGACGAGTCCATCCGTACCCGTGGTGCCCGATGCGAGCAGTGAGTTGGAGTAGGCATGGCGCACTTCAACGTTAGCACCCTCCACATGCGGTTCGTCCTCATCGAAGAAGGTGAATTGGTTCACGGCGTCCACGGTGAGGTTGCCCGTAGTTACGCTCACCTTGGTGAAGGTGAAGGGGATCACCAGACTGTTGCTGTTCGCCCCGTTGATGGCGATGGTGCCATTGATGGGGAAGTCGAAGGGCACGCTGGCATCAGCGAGGAAGCGGAGTATGACCAGGGCCGTATCGCCGGGCGCCATTGACCCCATGTTCACCGGCGTCATGGCCTGCAACCAGGGAACTTGCGGCAATGAGAGGCTGAGTGCGCCGGTATTGCCACCGCCGGTGTTCACAATGCGGAATTGTACCAGTTGCTGGCCAGCGGCCTGGGAGACGGTCGTGTTTATGCTGGTGATGTCGGCGCTGATATGGCCACCGGGCACCATGCAGTAGTAGTAGAGGTCCTGGCTTTGGATCATGCCTTGGTCGGCGGTCACTTGCAAGGTGCCGGGCTGGAAGTTGTAGCCCGGTGTGAGGACGGTTCCACTCACTTCATAGGCGACGGTCGTGCTGGCCCCGCCTGCGAGCGAGGCGATCGTTGTGAAGCTGAAGGTTGATCCTGCAGGAACATTCAATGGTGTCAAGGTCAGGTTGGTGAGCGGCGCATCGCTCAGGTTCTGGAT
>DDRC01000210.1:0-5761 GCA_002342985.1 Flavobacteriales bacterium UBA2426 | reverse complement strand
CCGCTTTCGTTCGCGAGGGGGACGAAGCTGGCCGTGAACGCCCCCGTAGCATCCGTGGTGGTGAGCACTTCACGGCGCAGGCCGTTGGTGAGCACGTAGACCTCAATGGACTCGTTCGCCGCAGGGCTCGCATCGGGCCGAACGGCGGTGCCTGTCACTGGGATCGTCGTGCCGCGCAGGAAGGTGGTACCCGCCACCTGCGCCGTGGCCGTGTAGCTGGGCGCGATGCTCACGTTGACCGGCGCGGACGTGTTGTTCGTGTAGGTGAGCTCGGTCGCCGATGCGCCCGGATTCACTTGCAGCAACAGCTTGTGGGTGCCAGGGAGATTCGGTGCGACGGCCGCTCCGCTGATCTGCACGCTGCCGCCCGCAGGAACGGGCGTGTTGATGGTGTAGTCGAAAAGGACGGGGTCGCTCGCATCCACGATGTTGTTCTGCGAGAGCACGCCGCGCACCGGGACGCCCACGATGGAGTTCGCGAAGCCCGTGTTGCTGATGGTGGCCTGCCAAGTGAAGGGAACCAAGGCCGGCCAGGGGCTTGCGCTCGGGGTCACAGCGGTCACCACCAGGTCGGGCTGGTTCACATCGGTGATGATGCACCAGGTGATGCCGGGTGAGAAACCGTCGGCTGTGGCCTGCACATATACCTGCTGGCTGCCATCCGGCGTGCCGTCGTTCACGGTGGTTGCCGGCACATCCACGAAGGACGAGCCGATGGGAATGCTCACCGTGGCGGGAACCGTGAGCTCGGTGACATCCGATGAGATCAGCGCCACGTCCAGAGCCGCGGTCGTAGGTGTATTGCGCTGCACACGGATCGTGCCCGCATTGGCCAGGCCTTCGGCCAGCGTGGCGGGATTGACCGACACGGTGAGCGTCGGTCCATCGTTGTCGGCCACGGTGAGGTCCGCGCTCACATTCGCTGCGGTGGATACAGGTGCGTTGCATCCGCAGCCCGCCAGTTGAACCGCTGCGTTGATGGTCACGGTGCGGAAGCCATCCACCAGCGCGTTGTCGATCACGCCGATGGTGAAGGTCTGCTGGCTGGCATTGGCCGCGAGCGAGATGCTCGTGGGCAGGAGCAAGGTGTTCGCGAGGCTGGGCGTGATCACCGCCGTGAAGGCGATGGCTGGGCTGCCCGCTGTGCGCTGCAAGGTGGCTTGCACGGCGAAGGCGCCCCCGCTCTCGCTCACGGTATCCGTCTGCAGCACGAGCTGAAGGCCCGGCAGGTCGTCGTCGGTGAGTTGCAGCGATGCGGTGGCGGCTGTGTGGTTGGCGGCACCGGCGGTCAGGTTCACGGTGATGTCGAGCTCCGGCAGCTGGTCCTGCGGCAGGTTCACGGCTACGTTCGCGGAGGTGGTGTTGGCAGCGATGGTGACGCTGGCCGGCACGGGGAAGCGCGCCTGGTCGCTGCTGGTGAGGAATACCTGCAGCGCTGAGGCAGGAGCGAAGTTGGTGCTCACTTGGAAGGTCACGCTGGTGCCTTCGCCCGTGGTCGCTGGAACGTTCGAGAAGGAGAGGGCAGGGGCCTCGTTGTCGAGGATGGTGAGGTTGCGCGTGGCACTGCTGAACCCGGTGGCGCTGGCGGTGAGCACGGCCGGGATGGTGCCTTCGAGCAGCGCGTTCTCGGTGGCCACCAGCGTAAAGCTGCGCGCGGCTTGGCCGGCGAGGATGGTCACGGTGCTGGGGAAGGTGAAGCGTTCCGATTCATCAATGCCGATGTTGATCACCTGCGCCTGAGCGATGGAGCCGGTGCGCTGCACCGTGATCGGGACGCCCGCCGCTGCGCCTTCGGTCAGGACCGGCTGCGGCACCAGGAGCCGGATCTGCTTGCGCACCACCCACGGCGTGGCCTGCGTGCCCGTGTTGTTCGTATTGCTGTTCGGCAGTTCGATCAAGCCAGCGCCGGGGGTCAGCTCCACCACGAAGCGGGCCTGGTCGCCGACATTGATAAGGGATGGCAGAGTGATCTGCACGCTGCGGCTCAACGTGGCGCCCGCAGCGAGAGGGCTGCCTGAGCTGTGCGCGGACTGCCCGATCTGCGTGCGCAAGGCACCGGCTTCGCTTTCCATGTAATAGCGCTCGGTCCAGTTCACCGTGGCATCGGCGTTGCCGTTATTGTACACCTCGAACGAGAGCGTCACCACTTGGTCGCCCGCGATGGTGTCGTTCGGGGCGCTCACGTTCTGCACCAGCACATCCGGGCCTTCGAGTTCGCACACGCAGCTGGCCGACCAGATGCCGGGCAGGCCTGCCGTGGTGCAAGCCGTGCCGGCAAGCGCGCTGCCGCCCGGGACACCGAGGCAATCGATCAGTTGGCCTTCGCATTCACAGCTTGCATTCAGCGCATCGTTGCCCGTAGTAGCATCGTCGTCGTTGCAGGGTGAACCGATCGTGCCGGTTACTCCGGGGCAGTCATCCACGCAATCCGCTATGCTGTCACCATCGCCGTCGGTATCCGGGTTGCCGCAGCCGCATTGGCCGGCTGTGGTCTTGAGCGGATCGTTCGGGCAGCCATCCACGCAATCGGCGGTGCCGTCGTTGTCGCTGTCGGTCTCCGCATTGCCGCAGCCGCATTGCAGCGGTGCGATCTTCAACGGGTCGTTCGGGCAGGCATCGATGCAATCGGGCGTGGTGTCTCCGTCCGTGTCCACCTCCACGTTGCCGCAGCCGCATGCGCCGGGTGCCTGCTTGAGCGGATCGTTCGGGCAGGCGTCGGTGTTGTTGGTCACGTGGTTCGCAGGAGGTGTGCACGCGGATACGCTGCTGGCCGAAGCATCGCCGAAGCCGTCGCCGTCGCTGTCAGGCCAGTACGTCACGAAGGTGAGTCCATCATCCACGCCATTCGCGCAGTTGTTGTCCAGACCGTCGCAAATCTCGGATGCACCCGGGTTGATGTTCTCGTCGGTATCGTCGCAGTCACCTCCGAGCAGCACGGTACCGGGTGGCTGGGTGCATCCTGATCCGATCGTGGCGGGGTCGCCATAGCCGTCGCCATCGGCATCGGTGTAATAGGTCACTTCGCTCACGCCGTCCACATTACCCGCCAGCTCGTGCAGGCGCAGTTCAGCCACCTCTTCCGCCGAGAGCGCGCGGTTGTACAGCCGCAGGTTGTCCATCGCGCCGGTGTAGAATTGTATGTCGCTGTTGCCATGCCTGCCGATGAAGATGCTGCTGGTGGTGTTGAGGTCGATGGGCGAGATGGTGCTGCTGCTGCTGAGCACACCGTTCAAGTAGATACGGATGATCGTTCCGGTGCGTGTCATCACCACATGGCGCCAGGTGTTGTTGCCCAGCCCTGTTCCTGCCACCACATCCCCCGGACGGCCCATGAAGTTCCCGGCGGCCGGGTAGTCCACGAAGCAGTTCAAACGGTTGATGCCGCCACCCGCATAGTCGTTCTTGTCGATCACGCTGGCATACGAGGTGGAGTTCCATTTCAGCCAGGCCGAGTAGGTGAAATCACCCGTGCCGAAATTGTAGGCCGCATTGTGCGGCACCACCACGTATCGGCCACCGCCGAATTGGAAGGCGCCATTGGCGGCGCCGTCGACCCCAGTGGTGTAGCTGGAGCCGCTCGGTGCGCTGCCATGGTTCCCGCTCGCGGTCCGGTCGTTCAGGTTGCCGTTGAAGAGCCATTGTGCCACCAGGCCGTTTGAGAAGCTCGTGAGCTCGTCCACCTGGCCGTTGCAATTGTTGTCCAGTTCATCGCAGAGCTCGGGTGCGCCCGGGTACACGCTCGCATTGGCATCGTTGCAATCCGTGTTGTTCGTGACATGGCCTGCAGGTACGACGCACACGAAGCCATCCACTGGAGCGCCGGCTCCATATCCGTCGCCATCACCGTCCACGTAGTAGATCTGGGGCACATCGGCCACGCCGCAGCCGCAGGCGCCGGGCTCGGTCTTGTTCGCATCATTCGGGCAGCCGTCCTCGGCGTTGCAGGTGCCATCGTTGTCGCTGTCCTGGAAGATGCCGACGCAGTCGCACTCGGCATTCACCACATCGTTCGTGGTGCAATCATCCTCGTCGTCGCAGGCCGTGCCGGGGATCACCCCTCCGGGGCAGCTGAATGCCAGGGTGCTCTCCCCATCGGCCACGGTGAACTCCCGGAAGGACGAGACACCGGTCGCGTTGCGCGTGTAGGGATTGCTGCCACCGGCGGCGCCCAAGGCCAAGGCCACCCAGTCGGTGCCGTTGTAAGCGTGCAGGCCGCTGTTCGCCCGATTGAAGTTCGCGCCTTCATCCGCGGTGTTCCATTGAAGCTGTACCGTGGCCTGGTTGCCGCCTTCCGTCAGTTCGGAGAGTGTCCAGGTGCGCTCCACCTGGTCGTTCAGCACCACGGGGCCATCGGGCACGCCCGGTGCGCCGTACTCCATGTGCACGTCGTTCGCCACACGCGCGCCGAAACGCTCGGCAGGACCGCTGGTGTTGCTCAGGGATACCGGCAAGTAGCTCGTACCCGTGCCGATGGGGAAGGGGTAGTTGGCGCCGCCGATGGGCAATTGGCGGTGGAATGCACCGGTGCCATTCGTGACGAAGTGGTTGGTGGCGTTTCCGCCCACGAGACCTGCAAGCGCCGTGTTGCTCAGGATAAGATCGTTGTTGCCAAGGGTGATCCGGCCATTCGTAAGGGTCAGGGTATTCGTGACCGTCTGGGTGCCGCCCAGGGTGAGGCCGTTGGCATTGTTCAGCGTGAGGTTGGCAATGGATCCGGTGCCATTGAGTGTTTGCGCTGCGGTGCCTGCGAAGGGCAGGCTGGTTAGCGTAACGCTGCCGTTGTTGGTGAAGATGGGGCCGGTGAAGGCGGTGATGGTGCCGGCGAAGGTGCCGGAGTTGTTGACCGTGCCGCCGACCGTGGTTGCGAAATTGAATTGCAGCGTGGCCCCACCTGCGATGTTGAGGATGCCGTTATGGGTGGTCGGCAGGTTGTTGAACTGCCATTGACCGCTGTTCACGTTGAGTATGCCGTTGTTCGTGAACAGGAAGAAGGGATTGAATGCGCCTGTTCCGGTATATGTGATCGTACCGTGGTTGACGATATCCACGGCAAGGGCATTGGCTATGCCCGACAACGATATGTTCAGGTTGGCGCCTGTAGCGTTGATGATTTCACCAGGACCGGACTCGGTAAGTTGGCCGCCGGTCCAGTTGATTGTACCGTTGTTGGTGAGGATGCTGTTCAGGGCATGCGCGCTGGTACTGATGACGGCGGTGAGACCCGGAGCGATGGAATAGTTACCCGTGCCAGCCAGTGTCCCTCCGGTCCAGTTGAAGGTGCTGCCCACACCGAACACGGTGGGGTTGCCCGCGCTATTGGTCCAGGTTCCACCGCTCAGGGTGAATTGGTGCGTGGTGTTGGTCCAGGGGAAGCTCTGGGTGATGGTGCCGCCGCTGGTGATGGCCCCGGCACCGGTGAAGGTCGTGCCCGCGTTCAGGTTGGTTGTGCTGGCGAATGTGAGCAGGCGGCCGGCCGGTATGTTGATGGTGCCGGTGTTGTTGAACGTGTTATTGAAGAGCCAGTTGCCGTTCACCAGATTGATGGTGCCTGCGTTGGTGAACGCGCCGGACGCACCGATGTAGTACGTGTTGAAGGTGCCCGTTCCGTTCTGGTTCACGATGCCGTTCACTTGGTTGGTGAAGGGGACCGTGAGTTGATCACCCGCGATGTAGTTGATGTTGAAGGTGCCCGTCCCGGAGTTGATGATGGTGCCATTGCCTCCGATCGCACCGCTGTTCCAGTTGATTGTACCGTTGTTGG
>DDRC01000256.1:17083-17250 GCA_002342985.1 Flavobacteriales bacterium UBA2426 | reverse complement strand
GGGGTGCAGTGCGACGAAGGGGGTGTGGTGAGGGGTGGTGCACCCGACCCGCTAGAAGCGTGAAGTGAATTTGTGGATACGCCAATCGCGGTCCTTTTCGTCCATGGTGGCGCACAGGATGGTTTCGCCATCCGTGCGCACGCTTTCAAGCTCCGCAGGGTCACCTG
>DDRC01000256.1:8469-16856 GCA_002342985.1 Flavobacteriales bacterium UBA2426 | reverse complement strand
GCGCCGCAGGGGGCCGAAGACGGAGACCCTGCGGGGGGCTAGTGCTTCCGAGGCCGAGCCTCAGCCCTGCCCGGCCGCCGGCCGTTTCATCATCGCCTGCATCACGTATTGGTAGCGGTCCTTCCCATCCACGCGGGTGGCCACGCCACCAACGGGTTCCCAGCCTTCCTCCAGCGCCTTGCTCACCGAGCCCACCAGGCTCTTGAGCGCGTCCTCGAAGCTGGGCTTGCCGGACATGGTGTCATACCAGGCAGAGAAGATCGTGTAGCTCATCGCGCATCGCTTTGGGCCAAACTACGGCCGCACGGGCCAAGCGGTGCACGGGAAGGAGAGCCGGTGGATCCGGCGGATGCGGAAGGCCCAGGGGCCAAGGCGGCCACCAAGCCACCGGCCGGTGGCCTGCTGGCTGCTTGGGGGGCATACAGACCCTCGGCGGTTCATGAGGCCTGCCCAGGTCCGGGGTTGTTGCGCAGGGTCTCCGAAGACGGAAGACCCTGCGGAGATTTGAAGTTCGGACCTGAGCAGCGTTTTCCGAAGGAGGCCCTGCGGGGGGTTAGCGCTTCAGTTCCCCGTTCATCAGGAACAGGGGCTGGTGGATAAGCGATTGGCAAGTCCTTTGTATGAATCATGATATTCGCCATATTCGCATTCAGAATGAAGAAGCAAGGCGCTGCAAGACAGGGGGTTGGTCACCTAACCCACCATCGACCCCGTGCTGCAAAGCCGAAGCTCAATGCGGTAGGCACCTTTAAATACTGGTGTAAGCTACCACCGGGAGAGTATTTCATGAGAGAGCCCGATAATCATGGGGTGCCGTGCAATATGCATGGCGGTGTTGCCACCATTTATGAGGATGTCGATGACAATGGGAAGCCATGTTTGCGCGTTAAAGCACAACGCCTTTGGAAAGTGAGAGCGAGTGCGACAGATACGGATGAGCAGGCCATGCGCAAGGCCGTGAACCTGAAGATACCTTTGGAATGGACCTCACCGAGCCTGATGGTCATTCCGGGAGCCGATGGCAAGGAGGATACCTATCGCTACGAATACACTGTTCCCTCCACGGCATTCCTGAGCAAATCCAGGGTGCGTATCGTTGGGGAGAGCATTCTACAGGTGGTGGAAGCGCCGGAGAACGAGGTGACCGTGTTCGAAGGCGATTTCACCTACAGGCACGAGCAAGAGCCAAAACCCAAGGACGTTCCCAGTTTAGGGGATGAGATCTTCCTGAACAAAGTGGCAGGATATTCGACAAGGAAACAGGGAAGAGTTCGATTGACACGGACCTCAGAAGGTCCACAAAACTGACGGCCATGGTACGCTATGATGTCACCATCGATATTCGCGAGAGCCGCGAAGCCGAATGGGTCAGGTACATGCTGGACGGTCATATCAGGTCCGTCCTGGACACAGGATGCTTCCTGAGCTTCGATTTCCATAAAGTGCGTGAAGTGCCCGAAGCTAAAAGACAGAAGCCATTACAGGCGGGATTCGCGCGGTATGTTGTCGAGTATAAGTGCGAGTCCATGGATGACTACCAGCGCTATATCGACATCCACGCCGACAGGCTGCGAAAGGAGCACATTGCGCTTTTCGAGAATGATTTCGAAGCGGAACGGAGCGTGGTGAAAGTCACGGACGTGGTCGCTGAAGTGTACTACGGAGCGCATGAGACCGACAACAGCGATCCCACCCTTGACCGCGTTCGAGAGGAGTTGCAGCTCCAGTGATCAGTTCATATGGAGCTCAAACCATTCGCTGGCGCGGAGAAGCCTGAGCCGTGCTTGATCCTGTGCATTGACCTGCAGAACTCCACGGAGTTCTTCAAATCACCGGATGCTGATGTGAGCGTTCAGCGCTATCTGAATAAGCTTATTGCCGATCTCAACGCCCTCATCAAGGCAAAGCCCACTAGCATCGACGAGAATGGGGCGGATTTTTCCAGAGCGAAAGCGATGCCTCGACTGGCGCACAGCAAGTTCCTAGGGGACGGTTTCCTGCTCATCTGGCATATGAGCCAATTGAGGAGTTCTACGGTGAGGGATTTCCTGGAACGTCTAATGCACTTCCAAAGACGCTTCCCGGATTTCAACAAGAAGCTTCTCCAGGCCGAGATCAACACATTGCAGGTGCCCAATGCCATCCGCTTCGGGCTCACCGCCGGCAGTTTGCGCAGGCTGATCGTGGATAGACGCAAACCGTATCTGGATGAATGGATAGGGCCTGGCATCAATCGTGCGGCACGACTCCAAGGCTATTGCAAGGAATTGGGGTTCCTAGCCCATGACGTCCACTTGCTGGACCATGCTGATCTCGCCGCTCTTGATCTTGTGAAAGTTGTAGCCGTGAAAATGAAAAGTCACGAGGAGAAGATCCTTGTCCATGTGGACAGCATGGCTTTCAGCACACTCTCTGAATCCTCGTCGGGCTTGTTCGAGCGGGTAGAACACATGTAACAGAGAACAATCACGCAACCGGCGCTGGGGATCAGTCGGTTATTGCGCAGAAAGAAGGACTGGACTTATTCGTGGCTTAGATCCTCTTTTCCAGCAGCGCCGCCTCCAGCCCATCGCACAACGCCATCAGCCCCTCCAACTTGGCCACGATGCGACGTTGCACGGC
The DNA here is from genome assembly GCA_002342985.1 of Flavobacteriales bacterium UBA2426. GTDB lineage: Bacteria > Bacteroidota > Bacteroidia > Flavobacteriales_F > PHOS-HE28 > PHOS-HE28. The sequence continues at coordinate 14,234 of DDRC01000256.1, read as the reverse complement.
GATGTGATCTTCCGGTTGGGTCATGGTGGTTGTTCACTTCTGTGACTCGTCAAGTTTGCGAAGCAACCGGCTAGCAAGGAAGAGCAGCTCGATCGCGTCTCGCTCCTCGATCTCGAAATTGGCATGGCTCTTTGGATTCCGGATCGCTTGCATGACACCTACGAATATGTGCATGTACCCTTCCTGGATATCCCCGTATTGCGGGTTCGCCCGGTCGACCAGATAGAAGACAGGGTCTTCCTTAGAGAATGCCTTCGACATCATTTGCACCCCATGCTTACCGTCAGCGTGTCTAACGCGGTAGGCTGTTTGGACGCGTTCATCAACCGCTGTTAGCGCAGCTTGGGCGGCTTGTTTGTAGTGGCGGTCCCCATACAGTTTCTTGGATACTTCTGTGATACTTGGATGCAATAGACCCCAGAAGTCAACACCAGCAGAACTGTTAACCACTTTGGCCAAGTTGCCAGCCCTTGGCTGTGTGGCGAACCCATGCTTCAACTTCTCGCGGGTAACTTCCCTTCCGAGTTGCTCCAAGATGGTCACATCCCAGTTCCTACGGCCGTAGGGCCTAGCACGATGATCTAAGGCCTCTGTAATCTGCTGACTACTAACCCCCCGTTCATTCTCAAAGATCCTGATCTGCTTGAAGTTGGTCAGCTGTGCAATGCGCTGCCCGGGTATTGATATGCTATCGGCGCCTGTGTCATGCGCTTCGATCACCTGAGCTAAATCATCTTCTGTTAGTGCCAATAAGAAGTGTTTCGAGAAGTCCTGAATGAACACGTTGTACGTCATCGTGCCGTGCTGCTTTCCATCTCTATCCTATAACGCGCCCCCTTCTTCTCCCCCTGCCGTTCCACCTTCCCGCTCTCCAGCAGCGCACTGATCGCCGCGTTCCAGTTGGCGGCATCCACGCCAGTGGCCTCCAGCACCGCGCTTTTGCCATGCCAACCGGGGTGCGTACTGAGGTAGGTGGCAATGGCCTCCTGGGCCTGCGCCATGGTGGCATCCACCTTGGGCGGGCGGCCCGGCTTCCTGCGCTCTGTGGGATGCGCTGTACCGTTCGTAGGCGGGGGCTCGGCTGCAGCGTTTACCTGCATGTCCGGCGCGTCGTAGTTCTTCGGAGGTACCGCAGTACCACTGTGCCCCTGCCCCGGCTTCGCATGTTCTGAACCCTCGACCCGTTGGACATCCGATCCGCCATCCCCATCGGCTGCCGAGGCCGCTGGCGAAGGCGACCACACCCGCGCCACCCGCTCCCGCACCTTCGCCTCCATCCGCGCGATCAGCGCGCGGCAGCCCTCCACCATGCGCCGCTCCTCCTCCAAGTCCGCTACGATGCGCTCCTGCTCGCGGAGGGGGGGAAGGGGTACCAAGCAAGTCTGAAGTGACCTCACGTTGATGTTCGCTTGGCCGATCGCTCTACTCACGAATCGCTTCAGATCCGCTTGGAACGCATCGGTGTTGATCACGTAGTTGATGAACCAAGGGTTTACACCATCCTTCACCTTAAGACGAACGAGATAGGATGCGAATACATAATCACCTTGCAACTCGAAGATGCCTGTCTTGCCGACGTGCTCATAGCTGTTCGTCCTGTTGAACAGGATGTCGCCAGGGTAAAGCTTGTACTTCAGGAGGTCCTGTTCACTGATATCCGCACATTTCATTTCCCCAGTATCGACTGCCAGACCACCTTGGATCTCACTCATGCGGAAACACTTCCAGCCTTTCCCATCGGTGTTCATCTTTTCAGACAGGCCATACTGCGCTTCCTTAACGACCTCCCCCAACTCCACCATCTCCCAACTCGGATCGATGGTGATGCGCGGCTTGTAGTGCGCCACCACCTGCCGCGCCCCGTCGATCACCTTCTGGTAGCCCTCCACCTCCGCCACCAAGGCCTCCTGCTCGGCGAGTGGGGGGAGAGGGATCTGGAGCCGTTTCAAGGCACCGCCATTGAATTGTGGCTGTCCACCGCCAGTGGCAAGTCGCGCAGCCTGTCTCTTGTACTCGTCCGTTTGCGTAAAGAGCCAGTAGTACTTCGGAAGAACATCCTTCGCTTTGAATCGGATACGGATCAAGTATGACGCAAACACCGCATCAGCATCCTTCTCAATGAGCAAGGTCTTTCCATAGGTCGCACCTGTACGTGCAACAAGAAGGTCGTCCTTCTTCACCAAGTAGTCCCGCGACGCATCCGTCAAGGTGATGTACTTCGCCCCGTCGTCGCGAAGACGCCCATGCTCATCGATGTCGGTGATACGCAAGAAGCGCACATCGCCGGCATCACTTGCAGATTCCGTGTAGCCGTATTCAAGATCGGCAAGTTCACCAAGCGGCACCATGCGAACATCATGTGCCCCCATTGATGGAGCGTGCAAGAATCGATCACCGCTCAAGCTGTATTCCGCATTCGCACCGATTCGTTCACGCTCAACCTGCAGTGCCTTCGCCTCCCATCCCTTCGGCGCCTCCCACTCCATCCCCTCCACCAACGCCCGCTTGTAGTCCGTCATCAGCGCAAAGACCTCCGGCAGGTCGTTCTGCGCAATGGGCCTGCGCTGCGCGCCCAGGTCAAAGCCATCGTTCTCCACCTTCACAAAGAGGAGCTTGTCCGTCTTGCGTGCCAGCGCGCGGTCGAACCAGAGCAGGCTGGTCTTCACCCCGCTGTAGGGGTTGAACACGCCGCCGGGCACGCTCACCACGCCCACCAGGTAGTGCTCGTCCACCAGCTTCTTGCGCAGGGCCTTGTAGGCCTTGCCACTTTGGAAGATGATGCCCTCCGGCACCACGATCAGGGCGCGGCCGTTGGGGTTGAGGTGTTCGGCGATGTAGTCCACAAAGAGCACCTCGCTGCGGGGGCTCGGGATGCCGAACTTGCCGTGGGGCTTGATGCCGCCCTTCGGGCTCATGAAGGGCGGGTTGGCCAGCACCACATCGAAGCGCTCCTCCCAGCGGTCGGTGCTCGTCAGGGTGTCGTACTCGAAGATGTGCGGCTCGGGGAAGCCGTGCAGGTAGAGGTTCGCCAACGCGAGCTTCACCATGCCGGGGTCGATGTCGTAGCCGACGATGTTGCGCACCAGCCGCTTGCGGTCGTCGGGGCTCAGCTTGTCGCCCGCGTACTTCTTGGCGCTCACGGTGAGGTCCTCCTGCTTCACGCCGTGCAGCTGGAAGGCCAGCGGGTCATCGGCCGCGTGGTTGCTGCTGTTGTGCCGCAGGATGTGCTTATAGGCGCTGATGAGGAAACCCGCCGTGCCGCAGGCGGGGTCCATGATCGTCTCGTGCTTCTGCGGGTCGATCACCGCCGTCATGAAGTCGATCAGGTGCCGCGGCGTGCGGAACTGCCCGGCATCGCCCTGGCTGCCCATGATGCTGAGCAGGTACTCGAAGGCATCGCCCAGCTTCTCGCTGTGGTCGTAGGTGAACTCACTGATGCGCTTGAGGAACTCCCGCAAGGTGGCCGGGTCGCGGTAGGGCAGGTAGGTGTTCTTGAAGATGTCGCGGAACAGCTGGGGCAGCCCGGGGTTCTCGGGCATGCGCTCCAAGGCTTCGGCGTAGAGCTTCACGCGGTCCTCGCCGCCCAGGTTCGTGGCCATCAGCTTGGGCCAGGCGAATTGGGTGTAGTCCTTCACCTCCTTCTTGCCGCTCACCACCACGGTGTGCCTGGCGAAGAAGGTGGGGGTGCCGCCAAGCTCCACGGCCTCCTGGTCCATGTCGTGCATGAACTTGTAGATGAGGGCCACGGTGATCTGGTCGATCTGGCTCTTGGGGTCGGGCACCTTGCCCACGAGGATGTCGCGGCAGTCGTCGATGCGGCGTTTGGTGGTGCTGTCGAGCATCTGAGTTAATGCAGTTCAAGTGGACTGAGTTGCCCGGTGAGTGCCTTGCGCCATTGCGCTGGGCGTCGCTTGGTCCATGGAGCATCATAATCCGCGGGGGAAAGCAACCCATAGCAGCGACCACCGCGGGCTTTCGTGCGCTTGCTTATATCCATTGCGACCCCATGGATGACTGGGATGACTTTTCTGTCAAAGGTGCTGCGAGTAAAGAAGACTTGCATGATGTCTGGATGCCGGTCAATGAGCGAACCAACACAGAAGCATGAAATGGCATACCTGTCGACGATCTCATCCTTGTAAGCCAATCCGACCCTTTCAGGAACATTGTCCAGCGCAGCTATCATGTCCATGAAGTCTATATGATGCAGCAGATGGAATGCCTTCCAGGCTTCAACAGAGCGTGGCAGACTGGTTTCAACGCCAAGTGCATTTGGCAGCAAACTCCAGAACAGACTTGACGAACGCCCATAGAAGTACTCGGCGTCATTTCCAGGCTGACCCGGATTGAAGGTACCCACGATCAAACGCTTTGTTCCTGGATGGATCACATGCTCCTTGAACTTATGCTCAATACGCATCAGGCAGCGAACTGATCAAGCTTGACGTAGGTATCCACATAGTCAGGCACCAAGCTGCGGCTGTTCGGTGTAATGGCCTTGAACTCCTCCATGGTCAAGGCCGGGTGGTTGGCCAGACGCTGGAAGCTTTTCTGCTTCACGATCTCGCGCACGTCCTGGTCCACCACGTAGGCCTTGAAAAAGTGGCGGAGGGCGGTGATGTTCTCCTCTTCGGCAGGAGGATGGATGCTTACGAACTTCTGGAACTCCTCCTCCAGTAGCTCGTCCTTCAATTTGAACCGGGCGATGATGCCGAAGATCTTCTCCACCACCTCGCGCAGGCTCAGCTTGCGGTCCACGGTGTAGGCCTTGCGCAGCTTCTCCAGGGTGAAGAACTCCTCCGGCTTGTCCAGCACCTCGGACTGGATGTAGTGCAGCACCTGGTCCCAGTTGCCGGCCTGCACGTAGCGGCGTATGTCGGCGTCGCCTTGGATGCGCTGCTCAAAGCGGTCGCGGAACATCTCGCGATCGATCTTCATGCCTTGCGCGCCCACGGCCTTCGATTCAAAGGACGTGATGGGGTCGGCTGCGAGGTGCTTGTGGTATTTGCCCGTGCCACCGATGAAGTCGCGGCCTGCGCCCGGTTCATCCTTGGGAACCACCACGCTGAGCTTGGCGTCGTAGTTGAACTTCTCCTCGAAGTACTCGCAGTTGGCGAAGAAGTCGAATAGCTTGAAGGCCTCCTTGGGGCGGCTTACGGTCTCCGTATTGCCCCGTTCATCGCGTTCGCTGTGGCTGAAGGTCCATTTGCGGGTGCCGCGCCCCTTCATCTGCACGAAATCGCTGGGGCTGAAGATGGGCCGCATAAGCACCACGTTCAGCAGGTCCTCGCAGTCGTAGCCGGTGGTCATCATGCCCACGGTGACGCACACCCGGGCCTTGCTGGTGCGGTAGCCCGTCAACACGGGACTGTTTCCGAGCAGCACGTTGTTGGCGAAGTTCACCGTCATCTGCTGCGCGCCCTGCACCAGGCTGGTCACCTGCACGGCGAAGTCGCTCTGGTAACGCCCCGGCCAGCGTGCGTGGGCCATCTCGTTGAGGATCTCGGCGACCTTGCGGGCGTGGCTTTGGCTCACGCAGAACACGATGCTCTTGCCCAGTTCGCCATTGATGGGGTCCGTCAGGGCATGGTCAAGGAAAGCCTTGCAGAACTCGGCGTTCGTCTCCGGGCTGAAGAACTTCTTCTCGAAGTCGCGGTGCACAAAGGTCTCCTCATGCTCCCCGCCTTCACTATCCCGCTTCACCACAGCATACCCCTCCTCGCTCAGGAGCTTGGTGGTGATCTCCGTGCGGGCATCGATGGTGA
>DDRC01000256.1:830-8177 GCA_002342985.1 Flavobacteriales bacterium UBA2426 | reverse complement strand
TACCCGTGGAAATACTCGAAGACCGCCCGGCTGTTGCCGCCGATGCTGCGGTGGGCCTCGTCGCTGATGAGCAGGTCGAAGTCCGTGGGCTCGAACTGGTCGCGGTACTTGTTCCCGGCAAGGAGCGTCTGCACCGTGCTCACCACCACCTCCGCCGTTCGCCAATTCCCAGGGTCCTCCTTGTACACGCACACGGAGTAGTCGTTCTTCAGGTACAGCAGAAAGGCGCGCTTGGCCTGGTCCTCCAGCTCCAGCCGGTCCACCAGAAAGAGCACTCGCCGGGCGTTGCCCGTGCGCAGGAATAGCTTGATGAGCGCGCCGCTGGTGAGCGTCTTGCCCGTGCCGGTGGCCATCTCGAACAGGAAGCGGTCCTTGCCTTCGCCCACCGCCTTTTGAATGGCCTTGATCGCTTCCAGTTGATAGGGCCGTAGGAAGCGGAGCTTGTTCTGCTCGATGAAAGCGCCCTTCAGCGCCGGGTCGGACCACTCGGGGCGGCGTGCATAGCCGGGCAGCTGGCTCAGGGCGATATAGTCCACGTCCACCGGCTCGTGCACCAGTTGTGCGCGGTCCGGCGCGAACTGCTTGAGGGCACCCAGGGACTCCGGTGTGGGGAACCGGCTGATCACCTGCGGGTTGCCGCGCTCCAACTCCCACAGGTAGTGCAGATTGCCGTTGCTGAGAATGACGTACTTGACCTTGGCTGCATTTGCGTACTCCCGGGCCTGTTCCTTGGCGTTGAGCGGGTTGATGCTTTCGCGCTTCGCTTCCAGGAGGGCCACGGGATAGCCGTCGCTATCCACCAGCAGGTAGTCGATGAAGCCCTTCTTCGTCTTCTCGAAGTCGTCGCCGAACTGCTCGGCCATGTACTCGGGCGTGATGCTCACGCCGGACTCCAGCGTGATGTTCGCCGGACCGTTCTCGTCGGCAAGAAAACGCCAACCCGCCTCTTCAAGCAGCTTGTTGATCTTGATGCGGGAACGCGCCTCTTTCGACATGGGGGCTCAAAATAGCACGCGCACTTGGTCAGAACATGGCGCGGTAACTTGGTAATGCACGGATCATGAGTGCGTGGTCCTTGGTCAGAAGCTAATAGGTGGCGCAGCCAAGAGACCTGTTGACCAGGAAGCCAGTGGCCCCCATACCGCAATGCCGCTCCGCCTCCGGCTGCCTGTAAGCCCAGCGGCCCCTTCTACACCTTTCGACAAGCCCAGGGCAACCACTATCGCCTGGGTGCGGAAGCGGGGATCCATGCCTATTTTCGGCCAACGGACCGATCATTCCCGATGCCGGATATAAGCCTCCACAAGCAGCTAGGTACACGGCTGTCAGCCCTGCGCAAGGCGCGGGGGTACCCGCAGGCGGTGGTGGCCGCGGAATGCGGCCTGACGGTGAGCCGGCTGAGCCGCCTTGAGAACGGCCGTGCGGTGCTGCTGATGGATGAGGCGATGCGGTTGACGCTGTTCTACGGCGTGGACCTGCAGGCCCTGAGCACCTATCCGCCGCCGCGGGTGAAAAGCCCATGGGCCAATAAGCCAATGGCCTGACAGCCTATAGGCCTGTGAGCCCATCAGCCCCCAAGCCCCCCGCCTCTGGCGGCCAGTACAAGGCCCATGGGGCAAGCTTCCAGGATCAAGACCCAAGGCTTAACGGCAGAAGGTGGCGCAGCCAAGTGGCCGGGCGGCCTGTTAGCCATTGGCCTGAAAGCTCAAGGCCCAGCGGCCGCTCAACCAGTGGCCTGTAAGCCTGAGGCCTTGGGGCAAGGGCCAACCTGCAGGGCTGAGGGTCCCTGTTGCAAGGTGATCGGGTGGCGCAGCCAGTGGCCTGGCGGCCAACAAGCCTGGAAGCCGCTAAGCCAATGACCAAAAGCCAGCCAGCGGCCTAAGGCCCATCGGCCCCTTGTCCACCGGCCCTGCCGCGGCACGGGCACTGGATGAGGCCCAGGCCGATGGCCTTGAGCAGCATGCCCGTGCGGGTATGCACCCCCAGCTTGCGGTACAGCTTGTACTGGTGGGTCTGCACGGTCTTCACCGAGAGGTCCAGCACGCTGGGCAGGGCCTTCACGGCGGGCTCGTCGGGGGCGCAGAGCAGGCGGCACACCTGCAGCTCGCGGTCGGTGATCACAGGTGCCGGGCGCGGCCGGCGGACAGCTTCGCGCGTACGCTTCGGTTTTCGCATGGGGCATCGTGTACTTCCAAGGTATAGGCCGCCCGTCCGGCGTGCGTCATGGGCCATGAGCTATGTTTTTCACGATCCCGTCAACACCGCCGCGCTCCGGTGGGCGCAGGCGGGCGCAGGTGGATCGCCCCATGCGATTCCTTTGCAGCATGCCTGCTCCGCTCATCCTCATCACCGGCGCTACCAGCGGTTTCGGTGAGGCCACGGCCCGCCGCTTCGCCGCCGAGGGCTGGCGCATCATCATCACCGGCCGCCGCAAGGAGCGCCTCGAAGCGCTGCGCAAGGAACTCGAGGGCCTGCACGGCACCGTGGAAGGTCCGGCCCTGGTGCACGTGCTGCACTTCGACGTTCGTGACCATGACGCCGTGGTGCATGCCATCGCAGCGCTTCCGGAGGAATGGCAGGCCATTGATGTGCTGGTGAACAACGCCGGCTTGGCCGCGGGCATGGACCCCATCCAGGAGGGCAGCTTGGAGGACTGGAATGCGATGCTCGACACCAATGTGAAGGGCCTGCTGCACGTGAGCCGCGCGGTGATCCCCGGCATGGTGGCGCGCGGCAAAGGGCAGATCATCAACATCGGCAGCGTGGCCGGCAAGGAGGTGTACCCCAAGGGCAACGTGTATTGCGCCAGCAAGCACGCGGTGGATGCGCTGACCAAGGGCATGCGGCAGGACCTGCTGCCCCACGGCATCCGCGTTACGCAGATCGCGCCGGGGCTGGCCGAGACCGAATTCAGCCTGGTGCGCTTCCACGGCGATGCGCAGAAGGCGAAGCAGGTGTACCTGGGCATGACGCCCTTGAACGGCGACGACATCGCCGACCTGGTGCACTACGCCGCCACGCGCCCGCCCCACGTGTGCATCAACGACCTGGTGGTGATGCCCACGGCGCAGGCCAGCAGCACGGTGGTGCACCGCAAGGGCTGAGTACCTTCGGCGCCGCAACGCGCAGCACGAACACCAACCTTCTTCCCGCATGCCGAAGCTCCTCAAGCGCATCCTCATCGCAATGGTCGCCATCGTGGCGGTGGGCTTCATCGCCTTCCGCTTCATGAAGATGCAGACCAAGAAGGCGAGCCCTGAGGAATCCTACACCTACTTCGACGGCGACTTCCGGCTCACCGTCAACTATTGCCGCCCGTACAAGAAGGGCCGTGCCATCTTCGGCGGGCTGGTGCCCTACGGGCAGGTATGGCGCACCGGCGCCAACGAGGCCACGGTGCTGGAGAGCAGCGGCGACTTCACCTTCGGCGGAACGCCGGTGGTGGCCGGCCGCTACACGCTGTGGACGCTGCCCGGCGCCAACGCCTGGGAGGTGTACCTGAACTGCGGCCAGTACAACTGGGGGGTCGACTTCGACGGCAAGGCGCTGCGCGACCCCGCCAAGGACGTGGCCGTGGCCAAGGTGCCCGTGGAGCGCCTGCCCGAACCGGTGGAGCAGTTCACCATCCTGGTCACCCCTGACGGCAGCGAGCTCGCCCTGGAGTGGGACGATGTGCGCGTGGCCGTCCCCATCCAGCACTGACCCCATGCAGTTCACCGCCGAACAGATCGCCGGCCTGCTGCGCGGGGAAGTGGATGGCGACCCGCAGACCCTGGTGAACGACCTGGCCAAGATCGAGGAGGCGCGCAGCGGCACGCTCACCTTCCTGGCCAACCCCAAGTACACCGACCACCTCTACACCACGGGCGCCAGCATCGCCATCGTGGCGGCCGACTTCGAGGCCTCCAGGCCGCTGCCCAAGCGGCTCACCCTCATCCGGGTGAAAGACCCGCGCGCGGCCTTCAGCGAGCTGCTGCAGCGCTACGAGAGCCTGCAGTACGTGCGCAAGGGCATTGAGCAGCCCAGCTACGTGAGCCCCAAGGCACGGCTGGGGCGCGACACCTACATCGGCCCCTTCAGCCACATCGGCGACGACGTGGTGCTGGGCGACGGGGTGAAGGTCTTCCCCGGGTGCGTGATCGGCGATGGCGTGCGCATCGGCCAGGGCACCGTGCTGCATGCCGGCGTGCGCGTCTATGCCAAGTGCGTGATCGGCGCCGACTGCCTGCTGCACAGCGGCGCGGTGATCGGGGCCGACGGCTTCGGGTTCAACACCGACGCCGAGGGCCGCTACGTGAAGATGCCGCAGATCGGCAACGTGGTGATCGAGGACGGCGTGGAGATCGGCGCCAACACCACCATCGACCGCGCCACCATGGGCAGCACCGTGATCCGCACCGGCGTGAAGCTCGACAACCTCATCCAGGTGGGCCACAACGTGGAGATCGGCGCCCACACCGTCATCGCCGCGCAAACGGGCATCGCCGGCAGCACCAAGGTGGGCGCCCATTGCATGATCGGCGGCCAGGTGGGCATCGCCGGCCACCTCACCATCGGAAACCGCGTGCGCATCGCCGCGCAGAGCGGCATCGGCGCCAGCATCGCCGACGGGGAGACCGTGCAGGGCTCGCCCGCCTTCGCCATCGGCGACTACAAGCGCAGCTACGTGGGCTTCCGCCGCCTGCCCGACCTGCAGCGCCGCATGGATGCGCTGGAGAAGGAACTGGCCGCCCTGCGCCAGGCCGGCGGCCAGGGCTGACCCCGAACGGCTCCCGCCCCTACCTTCGCCGGGCCCCCTGCGGGCCCGGCACATGAGCGACAAGCAGCACACCCTCCGCGCGGCCGCCACACTCAACGGCGTTGGCCTGCACAGCGGCGTTCCCGTCACCCTCACCCTGCTCCCCGCCCCTGAGGGCCACGGCTACAAATTCCAGCGCACCGACCTCCCCGGCCAGCCCATCATCGAGGCCGATGCCGACCTGGTGGTGAGCACCGCGCGCGGCACCACCCTCGGCAAGGGCGATGCCGTGGTGAACACCACCGAGCACGTGCTGAGCGCCCTCTACGCCCTGGGCGTGGACAACTGCCTGCTGCAGCTCAGCGGTCCCGAGGTGCCCATCATGGATGGCAGCGCACGGCCCTTCGTGGAGGCCATCGAGGCCGTGGGGATCGCAGAGCAGGACGCCCCGCGCAATTGGTTCGTGCTCAAGGAGCCCATCTGGTTCGAGACCCAGGAGCGCGGCACCGAGATGCTCGGCGTGCCCACCCCGGGCGGGGAGTTCCGCATCACGGTGATGGTGGACTACAATAGCCCCGTGCTCGGCACCCAGCACGCCAGCATGTACCGCGCCGAGGAGTTCAAGGACGAGATCGCCCCCTGCCGCACCTTCGTCTTCCTGCGCGAGCTGGAGCAGCTGGCCAAAGCGGGCCTCATCAAGGGCGGCGACCTGGACAACGCCATCGTGATGGAGGACCGCGAGGGCACCACCGAGGAGCAGCTGCGCGAACTGGCCAAGGCGCTGGGGCGCGAGTACAAGGACGTGCACATCCGCCGCAATGGCGTACTGAGCACCACCGACCTCAAGTTCTACAACGAGCCGGCCCGCCATAAGCTGCTCGACATCATCGGCGACCTCGCCCTCGTGGGCCGGCCCATCAAGGGCCACATCCTCGCCGCCCGCCCGGGCCACTTCGGCAACACCACCTTCGCCAAGCGCATCAAGGAGAAGATCCGCCAGGAGGAGAAGAGCGGCGGCATGGCCTTCGACCTCACGAAGACGGTGTACGACATCAACGACATCGAGCGCATCCTGCCGCACCGCTACCCCTTCCTGCTCGTGGACCGCATCACGGCCATGGACAAGGAGACCATCACGGGCTACAAGAACGTGACGCTCAACGAGCCCTTCTTCACCGGGCACTTCCCCGGCAACCCCGTGATGCCCGGCGTGCTGCAGATCGAGGCCATGGCCCAGGTGGGCGGCATCTTCGCCCTCAGCCAGGTGCCCGACCCCGAGAACTACACCACCTACTTCCTGAAGATCGATGGGGTGCGCTACCGCCGCAAAGTGATCCCTGGCGATACGCTCGTCTTCCACCTCACGCTGCTCACGCCCATCCGCCGCGGCATCGTGCACATGAAGGGCATCGGCTACGTGGCCGGCCAACCGGCCGTTGAGGCTGAGATGATGGCGCAGATCGCGCGCGACAAGGCCCCCGCCACCGCTCCCAAAGCCAAAGCCGAAGCATGAGCATCTCCCCCCTCGCCTCCATCCACCCCGATGCCCGCCTGGGCAGGGATGTGACCGTGGAGCCCTTCGCCACCCTCTCGGCCGACGTGGTGGTGGGCGATGGCACCTGGATCGGCCCCAATGCCGTGCTCATGGATGGCGCCCGCATCGGCAGCCGCTGCCGCATCTTCCCGGGGGCCGTGATCGGCGCCATCCCGCAGGACCTGAAGTTCGCCGGCGAATACACCACCGCCGAGGTGGGCGACGGCACCACCATCCGCGAGTGCGTCACCATCAACCGCGGCACCGCCGACCGGCTGAAGACCGCCGTGGGCGACAACTGCCTGCTCATGGCCTACGTGCACCTGGCCCACGACTGCATCCTGGGCAACAACATCGTCATCGCCAACAGCGTCAACCTCGCGGGGCACGTCACCATCGACGACTGGGCGATCCTGGAGGGCAACGTGGCCGTGCAGCAGTTCATCCACATCGGCGCACACAGCTTCATCGCCGGCGCCAGCCTGGTGCGCAAGAACGTGCCGCCCTTCGTGAAGGCCGCCCGCGAGCCGCTGAGCTACGTGGGCGTGAACGTGGTGGGCCTGCGCCGCCGCGGATTCACCGACGACCAGATCGCGCGCATCGAGGACATATACCGCGAGATCTTCGTGCGCAACACCAACGTGGAGCGGGGCGTGCAGAACGTGGAGCAGACCCTGCCGCGCAGCCCCGAGCGCGGCCTCATCCTCGACTTCATCCGCAACAGCCCCAAGGGCATCATGCGCGGGCTGGCCGAGTAGCGCCGCTGCGCAAGGCCCCTTCCCGCATGCGGCACCCGGCTCCACTCCCGCCCACACAGCGCCCAGGGGCGCCCATGCCGCCCACCGCGCGCGCATGCCCGCCTGCGCCGATCCCCGCATGGAGGTAGCGCTCTCCGGCATAGCCAAGTCCTTCGGCGCCGAAGTGATCTTCCGCGAGGTCACGCTCACGCTCGCATCCGGCAGCCGCACCGCGATCCTTGGCCCCAACGGCAGCGGCAAGAGCACGCTGCTGCAGACCATCGCCGGCGCCCTGGCGCCCACGAGCGGCACCGTGACGCACCGGCTCCGGGGCAAGG
>DDRC01000256.1:0-552 GCA_002342985.1 Flavobacteriales bacterium UBA2426 | reverse complement strand
CCCCTGCGCAACGGCATCACGCCCGCCATGCTCGCGCGCATCGCCTACCTGGAGCCGGCCTGGGAGAAACCCGTGGTGCACTTCAGCAGCGGCATGAAGCAGCGCCTGAAGCTGGCCCTGGCCATCCTCAGCGACACCCCGCTCCTCCTCCTCGACGAGCCCGCCAGCAACCTCGATGCCGAGGCCACCGCGTGGTTCAGGGCGCTGCTGATGGAGCATATCGACGGCCGCACCCTGGTAGTGGCCAGCAACCGGCAGCCCGCCGAGCACGACTTCTGCACCGACCGGCTGGAGATCGCCGATCGCACCATCCGGCGGGCGTGAGGGAATCCCACAGCCGCCTGTGGAGCGCCGGCCGCTGGCGTGGCCTGCCCCTGCCCCGCCATGGGCCTACTTTCGCCGCTGCCATGGCCTCCTCCCTGCAGCGCATCGGCTCCTACATGGAGCACCTGGTGAAGGCCCGCACGCGCCACGGCGTGCACAGCCCCTTCGTGTACGACCTCATCGAGCAGGTGCTGCGCCCGCAGTCGGCCCGGCCCGAGTTCGCCCCCA
>DDRC01000113.1:211-14006 GCA_002342985.1 Flavobacteriales bacterium UBA2426 | reverse complement strand
CATGAGGCGCAGCAGGTGCTTCCGAGCGAAGGCCATGGCCACGCAGGCGCTCATGTGCATGCCCGGCGTGCTGCTGAAGAGGTCCATGGCCATGCCGATGGTCGCACCGAGCAGGAGCACGCCCCAGGCGGGCACCTCGAAGGGCAGCATGAGGAGGAAGAGCACGTACAGGTAGGGCACCATCCAGCCGTTGGCCACGTCGAGGTGGTCGAGCACCAGCACCTGGAGCAGCAGGAGCAGGATGAATCGGCCGATGTTCGCTGCGAGCGTGCCGATCATGGTGCGGAATGGGCTTGCTGGAGCGTGTCCCGCTCTGGCCGCTGCAGGTCGGTCACCACATACACGAAGCCGCTGCGCGTCATGTCCTCGAAGAGCCGTACAAGGATGGCCTGGTCGGGCCGGCCTGGCGGGCTCTCCACGGAGATCACAAGGCCCACAGGGACGTCGGCGGGGAATATGCCGTCGCCGCCCATGGTGACCACCGTGTCGCCCGCCTGCACGCGCGCATGCTTGGGGATGTCCACCACGGAGGCGGCGATGGGATTGTTCGTGTCCCAATAGAGCAGCCCGAAGTGCCCGGTGCGCCTGACCCTGACGCTGGTGCGGATGTCCGGGTTCAGAACGCTGATGACGGAGGCGAAGTGGGGGCTGGCGTCGCGCACCACGCCCACGATGCCATCGGGCCCGATCACGCCCATGTCGGGACGGACACCGGCGGTGAGCCCCTTATCGAGCGTGAGGTAGTTGCGGGGCTTGTGCCAGGTGGCGTTCACCACCTTGGCGGGTGTGTAGCGGAAGAGCTGCCGGTGGATGGTGTCATTGATGCGGACGAAGGGGTCCTCCACCGGCGTATAGGCGCTGCTGTGGCGATTGCGCCAGTCGATGTTCTCTGCCACGAGCCGTTCGTTCACCTCGCGGAGGCTGGCGTAGTCGGTGATCTCCCTGCGCCAGCTGTAGAGCGTTCCGGCCACCGCGCTGCTGCTGTTGATGGCCAATGCCCGGTGGTGCGCATTGCCGTTGTAGAGCAGCAGGAAGGACAGGAGCAGGAGTGCGATGAACAGGAGGGTGTCCCGGATGCGGAAGAGGAAGCGGAAGAGGTCGCGCATGGATCGTTGTGCCGTTCACCTGCCCACGCCTTGGATGCCGGGCCACGGCATGGCCTGTCACACTGCCGCGGTCATTCGCGCATCAGGAACTGGAAGCGGTCGATGTTCTTGAGCGCGATGCCCGTGCCACGCGCCACGGCGCGCAGGGGGTCGTCGGCCACGTGCACCGGCAGCTTGGTCTTGATGCTGATGCGCTTGTCCAACCCGCGCAGCAGTGCACCGCCACCGGCCAGGTAGATGCCCGTCTTGTAGATGTCGGCGCTCAGTTCGGGCGGGGTGGCCTCCAGGGCGCTGAGGATGGCCTCCTCGATCTTGCTGATGCTCTTGTCCAGAGCCTGGGCGATCTCGCTGTAGGTGACGGTGATTTCCTTGGGGATGCCCGTCATCAGGTCCCGGCCGCGCACGGCGTAATCCGGCGGAGGGCTGTCGAGCTCGGTGAGCGCCGCGCCCACCTCGATCTTGATGGTCTCGGCCGTACGCTCCCCCACCAGGATGTTGTGCTGGCGCCGCATGTACTCCTCGATGTCCTGCGTGAATTCATCACCGGCAACGCGGATGTTCTTGTCGCACACGATCCCGCCCATGGCGATCACGGCGATTTCGCTGGTGCCGCCGCCGATGTCGATGATCATGTTGCCCATGGGCTCCTCCACATCGATGCCGATGCCGATCGCCGCCGCCATGGGCTCATGGATCAGGTACACCTCCTTGGCCCCGGCGTGCTCGCTGCTGTCCTTCACGGCCCGCTTCTCCACTTCGGTGATGCCGCTGGGGATGCAGATCACCATGCGCAGGTTGGGGGTGAAGAGTCGCCGGCCGGGGTTGATCATGCGGATCATGCCCTTGATCATGTCCTCGGCGGCCTTGAAGTCGGCGATCACCCCGTCCTTCAGCGGGCGGATGGTCTTGATGTTCTCGTGGGTCTTGCCGTGCATCTGCTGCGCCTGCCGCCCCACCGCGATCACCTTGCCGGTGGTGCGGTCCACCGCCACGATGCTGGGCTCGTCCACCACCACCTTGTCGTTGTGGATGATGAGCGTGTTGGCGGTGCCGAGGTCGATCGCGATCTCCTGGGTGAAGAAGTTGAACCAGCTCATCGGTCCGTGCGGGTCAGTGTTTGAAGTGGCGGATGCCGGTGATGCACATGGCCATGCCGTGTGCGTTGCAGTAGTCGATGCTGTCCTGGTCGCGGATGCTTCCCCCGGGGTGCACCACCGCCGTGATGCCCGCCTTGTGCGCGATCTCCACGCAGTCCGGGAAAGGGAAGAAAGCATCGCTGGCCATCACGGCGCCGTGCAGGTCGAAGTTGAATTTGGCAGCCTTTGCGATGGCCTGCTCCAAGGCATCCACGCGGCTGGTCTGGCCGGTTCCGCTGGCCAGCAGCTGGTTATCCCTGGCCAGCACGATGGCGTTGCTCTTGGTGTGCTTCACCAGGATCGTGGCGAAGGCCATGTCGGACGCTTCCAGCGCACTCGGGGCCTTGGTGGTGGCGGGCTTCATGGCGGCGGCGTCCGCTACCACGGTGTCCGCATCCTCGGTGAGCACGCCGTTCAGCGCGGTGCGCACCTTCACGGAGGCGCGGGTCGCCGGCTTCCGCTTCAGGATCATCCGGTTCTTCTTGCGCATCAGCACCTCCAGCGCATCGGCATCATAGTCGGGCGCGGCGATGATCTCGAAGAAGATCGTGTCGATGGCCTCCGCAGTGGCCTTGTCGATGCGGGCGGTGGTGATCAGCACCCCGCCGAAGGCGCTCACGGGGTCGCCGGCCAGTGCGGCATCCCAAGCCTCCTTCACGGTGGGTCGAACGGCCGCGCCGCAGGCATTGTTGTGCTTCAGGATGGCGAACGCCTCCCCTGGACCCGACGTGACGCCCTTCAGCGTGGCCAGGTCGTCGATCAACTCCACGGCCGCGTCCAGGTCCAGCAGGTTGTTGTAGCTGAGCTCCTTGCCGTTGAGCTGCTCGAACATCCCCCCCAGGTCGCCGTGGAAGGCCCCCTTCTGGTGGGGGTTCTCACCATAGCGCAGCACCGTGGTGGGGCCGGCGCTCAGCCGCAGGTCGCCCTGGCCGCTGCTGAACCAGTTGTAGATGGCGCTGTCGTAGCGGCTGCTCACGGCGAAGGCGGCCGCCGCGAAGACCTTGCGCTGCACCAGCGTGGTTTGGCCGTCCTGCTCCTTCAACAGGCGCAGCAGCTCGCCGTATTGGGCCATGCCGGGCACGATTGCCACGTCGGCGTGGTTCTTGGCTCCGGCACGGATGAGGCTGATACCGCCGATGTCGATCTTCTCGATGATCTCCGCCTCTGTTCCCCCCCTGGCCACAGTGGCCTCGAAGGGGTAGAGGTCCACGATCACCAGGTCGATCGGCGGAATGGCGAATTCCTCTAGCTGAGCGACATCGCTCTCCAGGTCGCGGCGCCCGAGGATTCCGCCGAAGACCTTCGGGTGCAGGGTCTTCACCCTGCCGGCGAGGATGCTGGGGTAGCTGGTGAGGTCCTCTACCGGCGTCACGGCCGCGCCCAAAGACTCGATGAACTCCTGGGTGCCCCCGGTGCTGTAGATGCGCACGCCGAGCCGGACCAGTTCACGGATAATGGGCTCCAGCCCATCCTTGTGGAACACGGAGATGAGCGCGCTCTGGATGCGTTTGTACCCGTCCAATGTGGTCGTTCAAGGGGGGCTGGGCCCCGCTTCGGGCGCAAGTTTACGCCACGGTTCCAGCCGGTTGCGAGCGCGGGCCGCAGCCGTTATCCGAAGGTTACCAACAGGCGCATGATCGCCTGAGGTCAGAACCTGAAGCCCGCGCCGAAGGTGAGGTTCACCATGCGGCTTCCGCTGGAAAGCGTCCCATAGGTGACCTCCCCGGCCGGGGTGATCTCGATGGACCGCGGGTCGACATAGGTGACGCGTCCGCCGGAGAGCCGCTCGAACCGGGCCTCGAGCACGAAATGCCGCGTGACCTCGTAGTACGCGCCGATCGCGAAGCCCGCGCTGCCCACGAAGGCGCTCTCGTTGCGCTCCTCGAGGATCGGCTGATCCAGCCCTTTCACGTTCACCTCGGTGGTGGTGAGGAAGTGACGCAACCCCAGCATCCCGTCCAGGTAGGGGCTCACTTTGCCCCTGTAGGGTTGGAAGCGCAGCATGCCATGGTAGCCATAGAGGTTGCTGCGCACCTTCATTTCGCCCTCGCGGCTGGTCACGATGGGGTCGTCCACCGTCACCTTGCGAGTCCCCCCTCCCATCCGCTGCCAAGCGAAGTCGAACCCATAGCTGAAGGGCAGCCGACGCATCGGCAGGGTCATGTTCGCGCTGATTCCGGCCATCTGCCTGCCCCAAGAGGCATCGAATTCCCCGGTGGGTATGCCGATCTCCAGCCCGCCGGTGATGGTGGCCGTGCGCTGCTGGGTGCGCTCCTGCTGGGCTGCTGCCGGGGCAGCCAAGGCCAGGGTCATGGCGGTCGCGAAGGCGGTTCTCATGGCTTCAGGGATTGCTGCATTCACCTGCCAAAGGTTATGCCGAACGGAGCCCGGTACCTTGCGCCCGCATGGAACTCGGCCCCGAATGGACGGCCCTCGGCCCATGGGGCTTGTTCCTGGCCTGCTTTCTGGCGGCCACGGTGCTGCCCTTCAGCTCGGAGGCGGTGCTGGCCGCCATGGCGATTGGGCCTTGGTCGGGGGCGCTGCTGTGGTGGGTTGCCACCGCTGGCAATTGGCTCGGCGGCATGTCCACCTACGGTTTGGGCCGCTTGGGCGACCCCAGGGCCGTTACCCGCTGGCTGAGGGTCGACCAGCGCCGTGCGGAGGCTTGGCACCGCCGCATCCGCCACTGGGGCCCTTGGGCCGCGCTGGCCTGCTGGGTGCCGGTGATCGGGGACCCCATCGCCCTGGCCTTGGGGCTGGGCCGTGCACGGTTCTGGCCCACAGCGCTGCTGATGCTGCTGGGGAAGGCCGCCCGGTACGCGGTGATCCTCGCGTTGATGCGCTGACGGGCGGCAAGAGAGAAGGCCCCGCCGGAGCGGGGCCTTCTGACCGAGCGGGTGTTTGCGATGTACCGTGCTCAGTAGGGGGTGTTCTGGGGGTCGAAATTGGCCCAGGCGGCGGTCCAATCCGTGGAACCGAACGCACCGCGGTGGCTGACCGGGGTGAAGAAGCCATCGGCCAGGGGGCTCCAGGAGAAATCGGCGCCGCTCAGGAGGGGGCTGCCTGCATTGGGCAGGAAGTCGGGTGCGGTGAGGGCGAAGGGGTTGGCCACCTGCAGCTCGCTGTTGTTGACGAGGATGGTGTTGTTCCAGCCGGCCGTGTTGAACCAGCCGGTGAGGGCGGCCTGGTCCCAGTTCTGGTCGCTGGGCACGTTGAGGGCGGTGCCCATGCCGGCGAGCACGTTGTTGCGGAACATCAGGTCGTTGTTCGTGGCGTTGGCCTGGGTGCTGTTGCCGTCGATGTAGAGCCCCGTGGGGTATCCGGCGAAGACGCTGTTGAACACGCGCGTCTGGGTGTTGCGGCGCAGGTGAAGGGCGCGGGCGTACTGGGCGTTGATGCTCGTGCTGGCACCGGCCTTGGGACCGAAGATGCTCACGTTGCTCCAGGTGCCTTGGCTGTAGGGAGCCACCGCATTGCCGGCGGCATCGTTGTCGCATTCGAAGCCGTTGCTGCTGCTCTGGTCGGCCACATTGGGGTCGCGCAGGCTCACGGCGAACTGCACCTTGCCCTGCCAGCCGAAGTCCTGGTCGAAGTCGTCGTCCCAGCCGCGGAAGGCGATCAGGTACTTGGCGTTCACCGTGCCGCCGAACCACTCGTAGCTGTCATCGCCGCAGTAGCTAACCTGGATGTGCTCCAAGGTGGTGCCCCTGCCCACGCCGCCCATGGTGAGGCCATTGATCTCCTGGTTGGGCTGGAAGGGGATGCCGGCGAACTCGATGCGCACGTAGCGCAGGGTGCCGCTGTTGTCATTGGGGTCCGTGCCACCGTATTGGGCGTCCACGCCGCCCTCGATGATGGGGTCACTGGGCTGGTTGTGGGGGGCGCGGCCGCAGAGGATGATGCCGCCCCAGTCGCCGTAATCGCGGCTGCCGGCGGGCTGGTTGCTGGTGAAGATGATCGGCTGGCTGGCCGTGCCGTCGGCGATCAGGCGACCGCCGCGCTTCACGATCAGCGTTCCCTTGGTGGGCTTGTCACCCTTGATGATGGTTCCGGGCTGGATGGTGAGCGTGGCGCCGTCCTCCACGTAGATGAAGCCTTTCAGCAGGTACTTGTTGTTGCTCGTCCAGGTGGTGTTCGTGGTGATGTTGGCCGTCACCTCCACGGTGCCGCCGGTGCTGGCCTGCGGATATTCGCAACAGCAGTCCTTGTCGGCATCCGCATCGTAGTTCAGGGCGAGCGGGTCGGTGCAGCCTTCCTTCTTCTTGCAGGCCGGCAGGGCCACGGCGATGGCGCCGAGGGCGAGCAGCCCGATCGCATGATTCTTCCAGTGGTTCATGGGTTGTTTACCGTTTCGTTGGCGCTGCAAAGCGACAGCATGCGCGTTAGGCCGCTGTCATCCGGATCTTACGGTATCGCTAAGCGACCTTAAGCTTTCGTTAAGCCCGGACCGGGCTCAGAACCGCACGCCCAGGCCCAAGGAGAGGTAGGCCCCGCGGCGGAAGCTCATGATCTCCTCGTCGCGTGCGTCGATGCCCCCGCTTTCGTTGCTGTCCTGGATGAGCAGCACGCGCTGGTTCAGGATGTCCTGTGCGCTCAGCTTGAGCTCGAAGCGCTTGCCCAGGCCCTTGGTCAGGGTCATGTCCACCACGTTGCGCGGCATCTCATAGATATCCGGCGTGCCGAAGGTGCCCACGGCGAAGAGCCGGGGTCCGATGACGTTGTAGAGGATGTTGTACTGGAGCCGGCGCTCGGTGTCCTGGTAGTAGAGGCCGGCATTCACGATATAGGGGCTCTGGCCCATGAGCGGGCGGCGCTGCGCCTGGCCCCGTGCGCCCTCGCCCAGCTCGACCTCGGTGACGATGTAGGCAGCGTTCAGCATGACGCCCACCTTGCTCAGGTAGCCCTCGGGGAAGAGGCCGCTGAGCTGGCGCCGCACTTCCAATTCGGCGCCCACGCTGGTGGCGCGCTGTGCGTTGCCGAATGTGAAGTTGCGCGTGCCGCCGCTGCCGGCGCCCGGGAGGAAGAACATCTCGATGGGGTCGGTGAAGCGCTTGTAGAACACGCCGATGCTCACCACCTCGGCGGGGCTGGGGTAAAGCTCGTAGCGCAGGTCGGCGTTCTGCACCTTGGCGATCCGCAGGCTGTCGTTGCCCACGAGCACGTTGTTGAAGCTGAAGTCGTAGAAGGCGAAGGGCGCCAGCTCGCGGAATTCGGGGCGGTTCACCGTGGCGGACCACGCGGCACGAAGCTGTGAGCGCTCGCCCAGCGCGTGCGAGGCGTTCACGGAGGGTAGGATGCTGAGGATGGGGTTGTCCACGCGGACGCGCCGCCCGCCGAAGGTGGCGCTGTTCAGCCGTTGCGTGTTATGCTCAGCGCGCACGCCGGCAGTGACGGTGGTGGTGGTGGCCAGGTTCAGCGTGGCGCCTGCATAGCCTGCCAGCAGGGCATTGGAAGCCGTATAGCGGTCGCTGGGGTTGGTGCCCTCCTCGAGCTTGAAACCTGTGGTGCCGTTGATGTTCGCTGCGGCGAATACCTGGTCCAGCGGCAGGTAGAGGAGGGACTGGTCCAGCTGGCTGCTGCTCGCGGCGCGAAAGCTCATCCAGCGGGCGCTGAAGGTGCGGTCCTTCTGCTCGATGAAGATGCCGGTGCGGAGCTTCAGGGTGCGCGACTCCCCGGCGATGCGGTGCTCGTAGTCGGCCTTGCCGGTCATCACGGTCTCGTCAAGGTCGGCGAAGAACCGGCCGGCGTCGAGCGTGGTGGCGCCCGGCGGGATGATGGTCTGGAAGGGGGCGTTGGCATCGGTGCCGTTGATGTCGCGCACGGTGCGGATGCGGCGGAAGTCGGGTTCCCTGCTCAGGGCAAGGCCGTAGCCGGCGGTCCAGGTGAGGGTGCCGGCGTCAGCGCCGAAGGAGTGCTCGCCATGCAACTGGCCGCTGTAGATGGTGCGCTGCTGGTAGCGGAAGGCGTAGTTGCGCACCTCGAACTGCTCCTCGAAGTTGAGGCCTGTGCGCAAGGTGGTCTGGTCGGTGCCCTGCTGGGTGAAGAGGTTGCGGAACTCGAGCTTGTGCCGGGAGCCCAGCAGCAGGCTGAAGTTGCTGAGGGCGCTCAGGCGCACCTGGTGGATGTTCTCGTTGTCGCTGTAGTTGTAGATGCTGTCGCTCCGTTGGCTCACGGGGTCGAATACGTTGTAGTTGTAGTTCTTCGCCGTGTAGGCCAGCCGGGTGTTGCTGTAGCTGATGCTGGTGATGTTGCCCCCGGTCACGCGGCCCTCTCCACCGAACCGGCGCGCAAGGGTGATGCCGAGGCGCTGGTCGGGCAGGGCGGTGGAGCGATCGGCCGTCCAATTATTGGCGAGGCTCCGGCCGGCGGCCTGCAGCCGCTCAGGCGTCGTGCTGTAGAGGTTGCCCGGGAAGCTCACGGGCAGCTGCCGGAGCCCATCGTCGAACCCGAGGGCATCCGTGCTGCTCTGCTGGCTCTGGCTGAAGCCCTCGAATGTGGTGCCGAGGCGGTATGAGGCGCCGTAGTCCACGCGTACCTGGTTCTCGGCGGGCACGTTCACCGTGTAGAGCTTGATGACGCCGCCGGCGAATTCGCCTGGAAGCTCCGGCGCCCCGGTCTTGTACACCATCACGCGGTCGAGCGCCCCGCTGGGCAGCACATCGAAGCTGAAGGCGCGCCGGTCGCTCTCCAGGCTGGGGGCGATCACATCGTTCAGGACCACGGTGTTGTACCGGTCCGCAAGGCCACGGATCATCACGAAGCGGTCGCCCACCATGGTGACGCCCGGAATCCGCCGCACCACATCGCCCGCGGTGCGGTCCTGGCCTTTGCTGATCTGCTCGCGGCCCACGCCGTTCACCACCTGCTCGCTCCGGCGGGTCTCCATCACCACGGCCGCCTCGGACTCCGTGCGCTTGGTGGTCACCACTTCAACGGTCTCGATGGCGATGGACTGCGCCTTCATCTCCAAATCGGCACGCGTGGTGCTCCCCGCGGTCACGTTGATGATGCGCTCCACGGGCTCGTAGCCGACGAAGCTGACCTGCAGGGTGTAAGTCCCGGGCTCCGCCTGAAGGCTGAATCGGCCATCGAGGTCCGTGATGGCGCCGGTGGTGGTGCCTTTCAGCAGCACATTCACGAAGGGCATGGGCTGGGCCTTGCCGCCCTCAAGTGCGGTGATGGTGCCGCTGACCGTGCCCTTCTGGGCAGCGGCTGTCAGGGCAAGGATGAGCGCAAGGAATGAAAGCAGGTTACGGTACATCGCATAAGCGAACGATGTGGTCATCATTCGCGCCGCAAAGGTCCCGTCCCACTGTTAGGCCGCCCTTCCGTCGGGGTTAACGATCCGTTAGGCGTTCGCCCCCTCGCTTAACGCGCCGTTAACACGGCCTTCGAGGAACCACCACTTCGGCGTGTCCTTGCGCTTGCGGGCCTTGCGCCACATGTCCACGAGGCTGTCCTGCAGCAGCACCGTGGCCTCCTCCACGCTGTCGGCCACGAACACGAATTCGAGCTCCTTGCGGCCCAAGGTGCCTTCGGCCACCATCCGGTCGATCTGGTCCAGCATGGGCTTCCAATAATCGCGGCCATAGAGCAGGATGGGAAAGTCCCTCACCTTGCCGGTCTGGATCAGGGTGACGGTCTCGAAGAGCTCGTCCACCGTTCCGGCGCCTCCGGGCATCACCACGAAGGCCACGCTGTACTTCACCAGCAGCACCTTGCGTACGAAGAAGCGCTCGAAGGTGAGGCTGACGTCGAGGTAGGGATTGGGCTTCTGCTCGTGCGGCAGCACGATGTTGCAGCCGATGCTGCGGGCGCCCACGTCACGCGCCCCCCGGTTGGCGGCTTCCATGATGCCGGGTCCGCCGCCGGTCATGATGGTGAAGCCCACGCGGCCCACGCGCCGCGCCAGGTCGCGCGCAGCCCCGTAGTAGGGATGGTCCTCGCCGAAGCGGGCGCTGCCGAAGAAGGTGACGCATGGGCCCACGAAGTGGAGCTTGCGGAAGCCGTAGATGAACTCCCGCGCGATGGCGACGACCGACTTGAATTCGGACCAGCGCGAGCGCGGACCCTCCAGGAAGCGGAGATCGATGCCGCCGCGCTTGGAGGCCTCCGGGGTGTCGTTGGGGGTGTCTGGCATGGTGCGCGAAGCTAGAGGAGGGAACAGGGAGCCCTTCCGGATTGTTCCTTAGGGCATGGTTCACTGCTACTTGAAGCTCTTATTGGCGCTGTCCCTCCCGGTGGCCGCGGCGGCGCAGCCGCAGCCCGAGAACCCCTCGTTCGAGTCATGGGACAATGCGGGCCAGGCCACCCAGGAGCCGCACCAGTGGAGTTCCATCAAGACCAGCGACGGCGGCGCGTTCATCAACGGCCTGGTGCCGCAGCTCTGCTGGCGCAGCACCGATGCCCGCACCGGTCAGTACAGCGTGAATCTGCGCACCGTGAACTCGATCATCGGCGCGGCCAACGGGCTGCTCACCAACGGTCGCGTGCATGCCGAACTGGAGGTCGCCGACAGCTACATGTACACCGTGCAGGACCAGGAGCAGTGGCGCACGGTGCTCACCAGCCGGCCGGACAGCCTCGTGGGCTGGTTCAAAGCCACGCCACAGTCAGGCGATCGGGCCAATATGGGCGCATTGCTGCATGTGGATGATGGCCGCCTGCCCGCCTTCGGCACCGAGGGTAATTATGTGGCTGGAGCCTCGTGGAAGGCGCCCTATGGCAATGTGGGCCAATGGACGCGCTTCTCCGCGCCCTTCCAGTACCTCAATGATTGGCAGCCGGAGTGGCTACTCTTCATCCTCACCGCGGGCGATAGCGCCGGCAGCCAGGTGGGCACACAGGTCTGGTACGATGACCTGGCGCTGATCTACAATGTGCACTGCGCCCATGATATGCAGGCCGTCTCGCCGGGCCAATCCTTCATCGTGGACTACAGCACGTCAGGTGCCCCTACAGGCACGGTCACCTTCAGCGTGGAGCTTTCCGATGCGAATGGCGCTTTCACCGCCCCGGTCGTCATCGGCGCGGCTGCCTCAAGCAACGCTTCGGGCATGATCCAATGCACCTTGCCGGAGCAGACCGAAGCGGGCACCGGCTATCGCATCCGCGTGGTGGGCAGCTCGCCCTTCTATGCGCCAGTCGGCTGTGACCTGTTCGTTGAGATGGGCACCGGCATTGACGTGGAGCGCAGGGCTGCGCCACTGATCACAACACGGAGTGGCGTGCTGGTGATCACGGCAGAGGGAGGTGGCGCGTACGAGTGCTTCAGCGCGGATGGTCGCTTGCTGAAGAGCGGTGGTCTGCGCGAGGGCATGAACCTCATCGCCATGGACGGCATCAATGGCGTGGTCGTGGTTCGCCTCCGAGATGGGCAGGGCACGTTCAATCAGCGGGTCTGGCTGGAGTGACGGAAGGCCGGGTTCAGGCCACCGTCACCACCACGTTCCCCACTTTCCGGCCGCTCTCCGCCCGTGCATGGGCCTCCTGGATGCGTGCCAGCGGGAAAGTGCTGTCGATGACCGGGCGGATCTGTTGCTGTTCCCAGAGCGCTGCGAAGTGGCGCATGTCCTCCGCGGATTCACCTGCTGTGCCCGAGATCACGGTGACTTTCCGGCCGTCCTTGCCGCTGAATGCGCGTTTCAGCATGTCGGCAGGTAGGTCGGAGCCCAGCACCAGCTTGCCGCCGGACCGTACCAGCTCCAGACATTGCTTGAACGGCAGCTTGCCCACGGTCTCGAAGACCACATCGAAGCGATCGCGATGCGCGGACAGGTCGTCCTTGGTGTAGTCCAGCACTTCCGTGGCACCGAGCGAGCGCACCAGTTCCATGTTGCGGGTGCTGCACACGCCGGTCACCTCCGCGCCCATGACCCGTGCCAACTGTACAGCAGCGCTGCCCACCGCACCCGAGGCGCCGTAGATCAGTACGCGTTGCCCTCTTTCCACGTTGGCCTTGCGCAGGAAGTACAGCGCGGTACCGAAGCCGAAGGGGATGGCGGCGGCATCGGTATAGGACATGGCATCCGGCATGCGGGCGAAGGCACCGTTCTCCTTCAGCGCGATGTACTCCGCGTGGCCGCCCAGCCCCATGATACTCGTCCACCCGAAGAGCCGGTCGCCCTTCTTGTACTTGGTCACGGCAGAACCGGTCTCCACCACTTCACCGGCGAACACCACGCCCAGGATTGGCTTGCGCGGCTTGGTCAGCCCGAAGACCAGCCGCACGAACCAGGGGTTGGCGCTGCGCAGCCGCCAGTCCGCCGCGTTCACCGCCGAGGCATGGATGCGGATGAGCACTTCGTTCTGCTTCGGCGAAGGCGTGGGCACCTCGGCGATGCGGATCACGTCGGGACCTCCGTAGGCGGTGGCGATGGCGGCTTTCATGATCCGTCAAAGGTTGAGCAGCCCGGCCTCGGTCCATCCCCGCTCATGGATCGGTGGGCTCGTCCATCCCAGGCGGAAAGCTCAAGCAGGCACCTGGGTGCCCACCACCCCCACCATCGCCTCCTTCGCCGCGTGCACGTTCTTCACATCCTGCACGCTGATCCGCAAGGTCCCTGCCTTCTCGTACACCTTGAATCTCCTGGGTTGCGCCTGCACCGCCCGCAGCACCGCGTTGAAGCCATCGCCCTCGAAGAAGGGGTGCTTCTGGTCCGCGATGAAGGTGCCGATGAGCGTGCCTTTCTTCAGCACCATCTTCTCAAGGCCCATGCGTTGTCCCAGCCAGCGCAGGCGGATGCCTTCAAGCAGCTCGTTCACCAGCGGCGGGATGGGTCCGAAGCGGTCGGTGACCTCGGCGGTGAACTTCTGCAGCTCGGCCTCGTCCTTGATGTCGTCGAGGCGGCGGTAGAGCGCGAGGCGTTCGGCGGTCTCGCTCACGTAGCTGTTGGGGATCAGCATGGTGAGGTCGGTCTCGATGATGCAGTCGTCGCTCTGGTCGCGGCGTGAGCCACGGGCGAGGGCGTGGCTGCCTTCCTGCGCATCGGCGAAGAGCTCCTTGAAGTGCTCGTCCTTCAGCTCGCGCACGGCCTCCTCCAGGATCTTGTGGTAGGTCTCGAAGCCGATGTCGTTGATGAAGCCGCTCTGCTCCGCGCCGAGCAGGTCGCCCGCTCCGCGGATGTCGAGGTCCTTCATGGCGATGTGGATGCCGCTGCCCAGGTCGCTGAACTGCTCGATGGCCTGCAGGCGCTTGCGGCTCAGGTCGGGCAGCAGGTGCGGGCTCGGCGCCAGCAGGTAGCAGTAGGCCTTCTTGTTGCTCCGACCTACCCGGCCCCTCAGTTGGTGGAGGTCGCTGAGGCCAAAATTCTGCGCCTCGTTCACGATGATCGTGTTCGCGTTCGGGATGTCGAGGCCGTTCTCCACGATGGTGGTGCACACGAGCACGTCGGTGTTGCCCTCGATGAAGTCGAGCATCACCTCCTCCAGCTTGTGGCCTTCGAGCTGACCGTGGCCCACGCCCACGCGGCAGCCCGGCACCAACTTGCGGATCATGTCGGCGATGTGCTCGATGTTCTTCACCTTGTCGTGCAGGAAGTACACCTGGCCGCC
>DDRC01000113.1:0-140 GCA_002342985.1 Flavobacteriales bacterium UBA2426 | reverse complement strand
CAGGAAGTACACCTGGCCGCCGCGGCTGAGTTCGTACTCGATGGCGCCTCGGATCGTGACCTCGTCGTAGGGCTGCAGCATCGTGCTCACCGGGTAGCGGTTGGGCGGGGGCGTGCTGATGATGCTGAGGTCGCGTGCGC
>DDRC01000193.1:14435-16196 GCA_002342985.1 Flavobacteriales bacterium UBA2426 | reverse complement strand
GCATTCACCTCATTGTGCCGCTTGTGGTTGTAGAGGAAGGAAGGTCGCTCGCCGCTGCCGGGCTGGGCGAAGTCATAGGCATAGTACACCTCGGCATAGCCGGAGAACCGCACCGCTGCGGAATCCTGCGCGCCGGCGTCCCCGGCAAGCAGGGCCAGCACCGCTGAAACCGGCCAGTAGCGCGATGGGAACATGAATCAAAGATGGGTATCGGCCCGGATCACGGCATCACTCCGACCGCGATCTTCGCGCCGATGGCCACTGAACGACTCTTCTCCGCCTTCCCCCCCGCCACGCGCGAGCAATGGGAGGCCGTGATCAAGAAGGAACTGAAGGACAAGGAACTGTCCACGCTGTTCGTGCAGGTGGAGGGCGCCCAGCTGCCCCCCTTCCACATGGCCGGGGAAGCTGGTGCAAGCGGAAGCCGACGCCGCGGTGTGAAGCGTGAAGGCAACCCCTGGCGGGCCACCATCGGTGTGGACGCCAGCGATGCCGACGCCAACGACAAGCTCCTGGAAGGCCTGATGGGCGGTGCCGATGCGGTCGAGGTCTACGGTCACCTGACAGACCTGTCGCCGGTACTGGTCGATGTGCTCCTCGCGGGTATCGACCTGCAGGTGGACGGTGAGCACGGCACCTTGGGCCTGCTGCTGAAGCGCGCCGCTGAACAACAGGTGGCGCCCACCGACCTCAGCCTCTGCCTGGGCCTGCCACACGATGCGGACGTCCGCGAACTGAAGGACCGTATCGCCAAGCACCCGCGCGTCCGCCTCTTCAGCGTGAGCGACGGCGCGTCGCGGAACACGCAGGAAGCCCTTGAGCAAGGCCGGATGCTCCTGCAGCGCCTGCTGGACCAGGGCTATACCATCGACGACGCCTGTGCCCGCCTCCAGTTCAGATTGCACCTCAGCGATGACCTCTTCCACGAAGTGGCCCGTCTGCGCGCCTTCCGCGAGGCCTGGGCCGCCGTGGTGGATGAGTTCAAGCCCGAGCACGACTGCTCGCACAACACGTGGATACAGGCCGTCGTCTCCTACCCTGCCGAAACGAAGTCCGCACACGAGAACCTGATCCGCGCCACGCTCCAGGCCGTGTCCGCGATCACCGGTGGCTGCGATGGTCTCACCATCCCCACGCCGGCCCTGCCCGAAGGCGATGCGCTGGCTCGACGTATCGTTCGCAACATCCACAACCTGCTGCGCGACGAGAGCTTCCTGGGCCGTGTGGCCGACCCGATCGGCGGGAGCTACACGGTGGAGTCGTTGACGACAACGCTGCTTCACCAGATGGCCTCGGGCCTCGGGCTGCGGGCCTCGGGCCTGACCACCGACCAGCCCGCAGCCCGTGGCCCGCAGCCCGTGGCCGACATCCCCAACCGCGAAGAGATCCCCCTCAAGTCCTTCTACACGCCCGTCGACACCGAGCAGCTCGAGCACCTGCACTACGCCGCCGGAATCCCGCCCTACCTGCGCGGCCCCTACGGCAGCATGTACGCCATCCGTCCGTGGACCATCCGGCAGTACGCGGGTTTCAGCACGGCTGAAGCGAGCAACGCCTTCTACCGCCGCAACCTCGCTGCAGGGCAGATGGGCTTGAGCGTCGCCTTCGACCTGGCCACGCACCGCGGCTACGACAGCGACCACCCGCGCGTGAAAGGCGATGTGGGCAAGGCGGGCGTGGCCATCAGCAGCGTGGAGGACATGAAGATCCTCTTCGACAGCATCCCGCTGGACAAGATGAGCGTGAGCATGACCATGAACG
>DDRC01000193.1:7942-14247 GCA_002342985.1 Flavobacteriales bacterium UBA2426 | reverse complement strand
GGACAAGCTCAGCGGCACCATCCAGAACGACATCCTCAAAGAGTTCATGGTGCGCAACACCTACATCTACCCGCCGGGGCCCAGCATGCGCATCGTGGGCGACATCTTCAGCTATTGTGCGAAGAAGATGCCCAAGTTCAACAGCATCAGCATCAGCGGCTACCACATGCACGAGGCCGGTGCGCCGGCAGACCTGGAGCTCGCCTACACGCTCGCCGACGGCATCGAGTACGTACGCACGGGCATCGCGGCCGGCATGCAGGTGGACGAGTTCGCCAACCGCCTCAGCTTCTTCTGGGGCATCGGCATGGACCTCTTCATGGAGGTGGCCAAGATGCGCGCTGGCCGGCTGCTGTGGGCCAAGCTGCTGAAGGAGGTCGGCGCCACCAGTCCGAAGAGCCTCGCGCTGCGCACGCACTGCCAGACCAGCGGCTGGAGCCTCACCGCGCAGGATCCGTTCAACAACGTGGCGCGCACCACCGTGGAAGCGCTCGCTGCCGTACTTGGCGGCACGCAATCGCTCCACACCAACTCGCTTGACGAGGCCATCGCGCTGCCCACCGACTTCAGCGCCAAGATCGCCCGCGACACGCAGCTCTACCTGCAGAAGAACGCTGGCATCACCAAGTGGATCGACCCGCTCGGCGGCAGCTACTACGTGGAATGCCTCACGCACGAACTGGCGCACAAGGCCTGGGCGCGGATTAAGGAGGTGGAGGAGCTCGGTGGCATGAGCAAGGCCATCGAGACAGGTCTGCCCAAGATGCGGATCGAGGAGGCCGCAGCGAAACGCCAGGCCCGCATCGACACCGGCAAGGACCGGATCATCGGCGTGAACGCGTTCCCTGTGGAGGAAGAGACCACCATCGAAATCCTCGAAGTGGACAACGCGAAAGTGCGGGAGCAGCAGATCGCGCGGCTCAATGCGATGAAGGCGGCACGGCACGAGGTCGCCGTTGCCGAAGCACTTAGCGCACTGACGCAGGCCGCAAAGGCGAATGGCGAATGGTCATTGGCGAATGGTGAGCGCCGCAGTCACCAGTCGCCAAATACCATTCACCAAGACAACCTTCTAGAGCTAGCCGTCATCGCCGCCCGGCACAGAGCAACCCTCGGAGAAATAAGCGACGCCCTCGAAAAAGCCTATGGCCGCTACAGCGCGGTGATCCGCAGCATCAGCGGTGTTTACTCAGCCGAAAGCATGCAGGACCCCGAGATGAAGGAGGCCATGCGCCTCGCCGATGAATTCGCAAAGGCGGAAGGCCGACGCCCGCGCATCCTGGTGGCCAAGATGGGCCAGGACGGCCACGACCGCGGCGCCAAGGTGATTGCCACCAGCTTCGCCGACATCGGCTTTGATGTGGACATTGGTCCGCTGTTCCAGACCCCGCAGGAAGTGGCCAAGCAGGCCATCGAGAACGACGTGCACGTGCTGGGCGTGAGCAGCCTCGCCGGCGGCCACAAGACCCTGGTGCCCGAGGTGATCAAGGAACTGCGCGACACCTATAACCGACCCGACATCCTCGTGGTGGCCGGTGGCGTGATCCCGCCGAACGACTTCGACTTCCTGAAGAAGTCCGGCTGCTTCGATGTGTACGGGCCAGGGACGAAGATCCCGGTGGCGGCGAAGGGGATCATTGTGAAATTGATGGCACGATGATGATGAGCGGTTCTGATGATTTGGGCGTGCCGGTTCGCAAAGCCTCACCGTCGCGCTTTCCGCTTTACTCCTCGCTCGTTCCTCGCTGCGGGGTGCCGCTTCAATCGCTCACGCGGGGTTCCCGTTCACCAATCGTGTTTCTTCTCGCAACTGTTGTCCTGTTCCCCGGGTGCCGCACCGATAATGGTTCGTCCGCCGAAAACAGCGACCGTGTTGATGAGGCCAACGCACCTGTTGGAAATAGTTGCGCTGATCTTCAGACGTCATACACCTCCTACACCGAGGCGATGGATCGAATCCGTTCGGCGTCCTTCCGCATCGCCGAAGAACAGAACACGGACGAAAGCTCTTGGGTCCGAGGTGCCGAGTTCTACAGTTGCGATGGCGCAACCGGATTCTTCATCCTCCGCACTGATGATCGGGAATACATCCACGTTGACGTGCCAGTTGCAGTATGGCAGGGGTTCAAAGATGCCTCATCGTTCGGGACCTACTACAACGCCAACATCAAGAGGCGCTATCGCCTTGGCTTGAGCTGATGGCCCTACATTCGACATACATGAAGCGCATCGTCGCCAAAGAATTCCTGCTGCTTGTCGGCTGCGTGGCAATCGTGCTACTTGTGGCGCTGTTCGGTTGGATTCGCAACCGGTACCTGAACTATCGGGCTGAAACCGCCCATCATGCCTATTCCGCAGAGAATGCTGTTCTTGACTCGCTGAATGGCAAAGGCGTTCCTATTATCTACGACGCTGCCGATCTGTTCGATTCGGCATACACACACAAGGCACCAACGGCACTCATCGCACCGCAATGGATTCTCGATGCGGCTGCTAAACGAAAACGTCTTTGGGACAATCTGAAGCGGGACGGATATGATCTCCCGGATTTTGAAGCATTCACGTACAAACTTGCGCAGAGGCCAAGGCGTGCGATATTGCACGCAGCGTTGATAAAGGAAGGCTATGACATCCCTGACTTCGACACTTTTTCAAGAGACATAGCTGGCGACCTGCTGCCTTCACCCAGTAAGCCAGAATTCGACCCTTCCAAGCCCTTCGAGGTTGTTCAACCTGATCCGCTCAACATTCTTCCACCGCCACCGCCGAAATGGAATAGAGACAAGGTGATTCGTTTCGTCAACGCTCTGAAGGACCAAGGCTTTTTGACACCGGATCGAGTCAATCACTATGCAACCAAAGGGCAAGTGGAGACCTCTGACAGTTCTGCCAACTGGCAATTCCTCATCACTGTGCAGGCACTCATGGCGGACACGGCGCCGTACACAGAATTACGCATGGCTTTTAATCATCTCAAGGAGCGGAAGGTTCTCAGTGCTGACTTCAACGTTCTTGTAAGCACTCTCCAAGACAAGCCTGTTCCACCGAGCACTGAAACACTTGATGCCATTGCGAAGCAGCGAACAATCGTAGACGGGTTGCTCAAGATGCAGAATGATGCACGCGCAGGCATTTGGAGCGCGGCCAAGCAGTGGGCAGTGGTGAAGTGGGCCGCGATCGTGCTGCTGGTGTTGGTCTATCCATTGCGTCTGCTCGTGCTGGGAACGCGTTGGGCGATCCGAACGATACGCCAATGACAAGGAGCTTTATGAAGAACCCGACTAACTGGCTATGAAGAAACCTCGGCCTGCAGACATCTTCTACCTGAACAGAATCGAACGTCGGCTCTGGGTGATAGTCGTACTGGCCATTGCCGTATACGTCTTACTGAACACGCGCATCACTCCTTGCGGAATCGAAATCGGCGGTTGGTGGTTCCTGCTTCGTGCCATGTGCGTTGCGGTCATTACCTCCTTCATCTTCTACGTTATCGTTGCCCACTACGACAGCCATAAACGCCGCGATCGCGAGGCCGAGGAGATTTCCATTGCCTACTACCACATTCTTGTCGACAGCAACTACTTCCTCAAGACGTTCAAGACGAACTTTTGGGATCTCGATTTCAATGAACTGAACAAGTCCATTGATGAGGCCATGCAATCCTCCCTTGGTGTCAACAAGAAAGTCACGGACCCAATCAGGTGGCGCGCCCAAGAAGAACTAAGCCAGTCGATGGTGAAGCTCATCCACGTTTCCAAGTATCAATACGACAAGGAGTTCGACAAAGCGGTGGAGAAGTTGATCTTTCACCTTGAGACGGTCCTTGATATTTCCGTGGACTATGACACGCTCGCCTTCCGTTCGGAGTTGCGAGCCTATTTCCATGAATTAGCAGCACTCGCTCATAAGTACCAGTTTGACTTCAGCGATGTGCAGAATCCGATCCTCGTTAAGAAAGACTGACCGGTTTGTAGGCTCTCGTATTTCGCGTGACGGATTGGAGCGGAAAGCCCGCAAGCCCTGCAATCAGGGCGCGGACTTGCAGCGGAAAGCCGGACCCCGAGGGCCCTGCTCGTGGGCCGGGAGAGGGGGCACGCCCAAAGACCGATCAGGCAATGAGCGGATCAGATGATCAGACAATGCCCCCGTCCCGGCATTCCATCTTCTGATCATCTGATCGCCGATCATCTGATTGCATGTGTTGCTCCAAGGCATCACAGTTAGCATCTTGTTTCCATTATGATGCTCATGGGCATCATTTGTATGCAACAGAGCCGCAGGGAATGCGTATACTTGTGGCGGGAAAGCTGCGTTAGTGAACTGAACCCACCTTTACGATGGCTACGAGCAACATCAACTGGCAGGCCCTGAGCGACACCCAGGCGGTGGAACAGCTGGGCGCGGAGCTGCGGCGCATGCGGCTGGAGCGCAACCTGAGCCAGGCCGAGGTGGCCACCCGCGCCGGTCTGGACCGCACCACCGTGGTGAAGCTGGAGGCCGGTCGTGCCGCCACGCTGCTCACCGTGGTGCAGGTGCTGCGCGCCATCGGGCGGCTGGAGCTGCTCGATGCCTTCCACCAGGAGCCGCAGCCCACGCCCTACATGCTGGTGGAAGCTCAGCAGAAGTACCTGAAGAAGCAGCGTAAGCGCGCCAGCCGCAAGAAGCCCGATGTGGGGCCGCCCAAACCGAAGAGCACATGGTAACCCACGCACGCGTGCTCCTCTGGGGTCAGGTGGTGGGCCTGGTGGTGTGGGACGATCAACAGCAACGGGCCACCTTCCAATACGACCGGGCCTTTACGCGCAGCGGGCTGGACGTGGCGCCGATCATGATGCCGCTGGCCAAGGCGCGCGGCGGTGAGGAGGTCTTCAGCTTCGGCGATGTGCGCGACGAGACCTTCCGCGGACTGCCGGGCCTGCTGGCCGACAGCCTGCCCGACCGCTTCGGGGAGCAGATCCTGAACGCCTGGCTGGCCACCCAGCAGCGCTCGGCCGGGAGCGCCAACCCCGTGGAGCGCCTGTGCTACACCGGTCGCCGCGGCATGGGCGCCCTAGAGTTCGAGCCGGCCCACAACGACTGGGAGGCCAGCAGCGAGTCCCTGCAGGTGGCGGACCTGGTACGCGTGGCGAACAGCGTGCTGTACGAGCGTGCCGCCTTCCGCACGAACCACAAGAAAAAGGTCCCGCCTTCGCCAGGCTTCGGCGGGCTAAGCGACGAGGAGGGCCTGATGGACATCCTGCAGGGGGGCACCTCGGCCGGCGGCGCGCGGGCCAAGGCGATCGTGGCGTACAACGTGGATACCGGCGAGGTGCGCAGCGGTCAGGTGGACGGTCTGCCCGGTTTCACCTACTGCCTGATCAAGTTCGACGGGGTGACCAACGAAAAGCTCGGCGATCCCAAAGGTTACGGGCGCATCGAGTACGCCTACCACCTGATGGCGCGGGCCTGCGGCGTGGAGATGATGCCCTGTCGGCTGCTGGAGGAGCACGGCCGCGCGCACTTCCTCACCCAACGCTTCGACCGCGTGCGCGACGCGGAGGGCACGGTGCACAAGCTGCACATGGCCACGCTCTGCGGCATCGCGCACATGGACTACAACCAGCCGCTGGTGCACAGCTACGAGCAGGCCTTCCAGGTGATGCGCGTGCTAGGCCTGCCCTACCCCGCCGCCGCGGAGCTCTTCCGACGCATGTGCTTCAACGTGGTGGCCGTGAACTGCGACGACCACACGAAGAACATCAGCTTCCTGATGGACCCGCAGGGCGAATGGCACCTGGCACCGGCCTACGACGTGACCTACGCCTACCACCCGGAAAGCCTGTGGCTAAGGCAGCACCAAATGAGCGTGAACGGCAAGCGCACGGGCATCACGCGCGATGACCTGCTGGCGGTAGCCAAGGCGATGAACATCAAGAAGGCCGCGGCGATCATCGATGAGGTGAAGGCCGGCGTGAAGAAGTGGAAGACCTTCGCGAAGAAGGCGGAGATGCCCGCGAAGCAGGTGGAGATGATCGGGAAGATGCACCAGGTGCGGATCTGATGCCCGAGTGGGCACAGCCCCGGCACAAGGACGGTGTGAACTTCTGGCCCGACGCAGAGACTTGGGGCACGCCCTACCTTCACAAATTGAACCACGTGCACCATGCCCAAGCGCTCCTATCCCCTCGCCAAGGTCTATGCCCTGCTGGAGCCCGGACCGGTGGTACTGCTGACCACAGCGCATCGCGGGCGGATGGACGTGATGACGATGAGCTGGCATGTGCCGATGGAGTTCGAACCGCCGCTGGTGGGCTGCGTGGTGAGCG
>DDRC01000193.1:6866-7797 GCA_002342985.1 Flavobacteriales bacterium UBA2426 | reverse complement strand
CGCTGGTGGGCTGCGTGGTGAGCGACCGCGACTTCAGCCACGGTCTGCTCACGGCCAGCGGTGAGTGTGTGCTCAACATCCCGACCAAGGAACTGCTGCAGGCGGTGGTGGGCTGCGGCAACACCAGCGGCCGGGATACCGACAAGTTCGCGCGCTTCGGCCTGACGCCACGGCCCGCCTCCTTGGTAAGCGCACCGCTGATCGCGGAGTGCTTCGCGAACCTGGAGTGCCGCGTGGTGGACAAGCGCCTGGCGAAGGCCTACTGCTTCTTTGTGCTGGAGGTGGTGAAGGCCTGGCGCGATCCCGCTGTGAAGCGCCCCCGCACACTGCATCACGAGGGCCGCGGCACCTTCATGATCGCCGGCGAACGAACGGTGACGCGCTCGAGAATGAAATGAGCGGCGAAGGCTGCGTGCATCGGACACCGTCCTGTGACATGCCCCTTCGAGGACGGCCACGTGTGGATGTTGCCTACCTTGTAACGCTCTCCGGCGGCCTTACCTGATCCCGGTGAGGCCTTGCCATGAAACCCATCCAACTTCTCGGACTTTCGCTCCTCGTCACGCTCGCCGCCTGCTCCGACCAGCAGAAGGATGCCGTGAACAGCACCACGCCGGCCACGACCGCTACCCCAGCCGCACCGACCACCGCCGTCACGCCAGCACCGGTGGAGGCGCAAGCGGCCAGCGCAGGCACGGTTTCCGACCCCAACCCACCCCACGGCGAGCCCGGCCACCGTTGCGAGATCCCTGTGGGCGCCTCGCTCTCGGGCACACCGCCTTCGTCCGGACCGGTTGACCAGATGTCGACCAGCCAGCAGATCACCATGCCCCAAATGGGCGCGCAACCTGCGGCCGCAACGGGCAGCACCCCTCCGGGCATCAATCCGCCGCACGGGGAACCCGGGCACGATTGCGCCGTGCCCGTGGGC
>DDRC01000193.1:6194-6752 GCA_002342985.1 Flavobacteriales bacterium UBA2426 | reverse complement strand
GCCCCCTGCCGGCGAAGTGACCGCGTGACGGGCCTTCCGCCAAGACCGGATGACCGATGCGCCGACCGCAACACCTCCCCGAGCCCACTTTCTTCCAACGCCCACGCCCCACGGCCGAGCAGCCGTTGGTGGTGATGATGAGCGCCTGCCTGGGCGGCATCCACTGCGGGGTGGACGGCAGCACCAACGGCGACCACGCGCCCCTGCGCTCATGGCTGGTGCGCCCGGAAGTGCGGCTGGTGAAGTTCTGCCCCGAGGACTTCTCCTTCGGCACGCCACGCATGACACCCGACAGCCATGGCGGCAACGGCTTCGACGTGCTGGACGGCAAGGCCCGCTCGCTGGCGGAGGACGGCACCGACTGGACCGACGGCATGGTGAAGGCCGCCTACGAGATGCGTGACCGGGCCCTGCGCGAGATGGTGGACGTGGCGATCCTGATGGACATGAGCGGCGCCTGCGGAAGCACGGTGACCTACCTCGGCTCGCGCTTCGCGGCGGACAAGGTGTACCAACAGGGTCCGGGGGTGGCGGCCGCGGCCTTGATCCGTGCGGGCA
>DDRC01000193.1:5763-6035 GCA_002342985.1 Flavobacteriales bacterium UBA2426 | reverse complement strand
GCCTTGATCCGTGCGGGCATCCCGGTGATCTCGCAGCGCGACGACCGTTCCCTGCGTATGCTCCGCGACCTGCTCGACGGCACGCACACGGTCACCGACGAGCGCGACCATTGGGAGAAGGAATGGTACCAGAGTTACTTCGCGCGGCCATGAGCAAGCACAAGCTCGACCTCCACGACATCTTCAACAAGGGCGACCAGATCGACCTGGCCTTGCGCGAGGCGATGGACTTCTGCATCGAACGCCGCATCGACATGCTGGAGATCATCCCC
>DDRC01000193.1:0-5644 GCA_002342985.1 Flavobacteriales bacterium UBA2426 | reverse complement strand
GACATGCTGGAGATCATCCCCGGCAAAGGCAGCGGGCAACTGAAGAAAAAGGTGCTGCGCTTCCTGCAGCTACCGGAGGTGAAGAGGACCTACCACCGCATCGACAAGGACCGGGACAACTTTGGCCGTCTCTTCGTGCGGTTCAAGCACTGAGCCGTACGGCCGCGTGGCGAACCAGAGGTGGTGCTTCTTGCCCTTGCTGCAGTGCGCGAAGCAGTGCTGCGCCCAGTCTATGCGTCGATCCATCCCGCAATTCCACCGCTCATCCATGTAACCGGGGACATGCCCAATGGCGTCCTACGTTCATGTCCATGAACATCACCTTTTTCCGCCTAGTGCTGTTCTTCTCCACGATCGTGCCATTGGGTGCCAGCGCACAAATCTCAGCGGAACAGAGAAACCGACTGGATGCGGCTATTGAAGAGCACTTCAACCCCGGATCGCCTGGTGGCGTGGTGCTTGTGGCCCAGGGCGACAAGGTCCTTTACGAACGTGCATTGGGCCTGGCCGATATGGACGCCAAGGAACCGTTGTCAACGAACAGCGTGCTGCGCATCGGCAGCGTGACGAAGCAGTTCACCGGGGTGGCGATCCTCCAACTGGCCGAGCAGGGCAAGCTGAAGCTGAGCGACGAGATCCAGCAATACGTGGATTTCCCGAAAAAGGAGCATGCCATCACCATTGAACATCTGATCACACACACCTCCGGTATACCCAACTTCACGGACCTGCCGCTGTACAATGCGGAGAACTATGCCAAGGACGCCACGCTGCCCGAGCTGATCGCTTACTTCAAGGACCTGCCGCTTGAATTCGCGCCCGGTTCCAAATGGAGCTACAGCAACAGCGGCTACATCCTGCTCACCGCGATCATCGAGCGCGTGACCGGAATGACGTGGACGGACCATGTGGAGAAGCACCTGTTGCGGCCGGCGGGCATGACGGCGAGCAGCGCATCGATCACACCTGGCTACCTGCCCAATGAGCCGGGCCTCGGATACCGACCCGATGGTGAGGGCTGGGGAACGGCCCTCCCGGTAAGCCTTGCGTGGCCGCGTGGTGCGGGCGCCATCCGCAGCACGGTGGGCGATCTGTGGAAGTGGAACACGGCGGTTCATAAGGGTCCTTTACTCTCATCCGCCATGCGCGAGAAAGCCTTCACCGCCTACAAGCTCGCTGATGGCACTTCATCCAATTACGGCTCCGGCTGGATGTTCATGAACGTACAGGGCAGTCCCACGCATGAGCATAGCGGTGGCATCAACGGAGCCACCGGCAATGCGATCTACCTGCCGGAAGAGGACATCTACGTGGCCGTGCTGGTGAACCGCGAATCAGACGATGCACACAACCTGGCACCCAAGCTGGCGGCCATCGCCCTCGGCAAGCCCTATGGCGGCGCGGCACAAGCGCTGCCGGCAGAACAGGCCAACCAATACACCGGTGTCTACGTGGACAAGGACGGCGTGAATCGGTACATCACAGCTGATGCCGATGGCCTGCATTCGCAACGACAAGGTGGGGCGCGATTCGACCTGGTTCACCTGGGCAACGACCGCTTCCTATTCTCGCGCGACGTCATCGAGCTCGTCTTCCAGCGCGATAGCAAGGGGAACGTTACCGGGGCGCTGTTCCGCACCCGCGTCCGGGAAGAGCAGCTTACCCGCACCGACCAGCCCCTGCCCAAACGTGAGGCCATCGCCTTGAAGAACGCCGAACTGCAGCCCTACATCGGTGAGTTCGAGCTCGCTCCCGGCTTCTCGCTGACCTTCCGCGCTGAGGGCGATCGCTTCTTCGTCCAGGCCACCGG
The DNA here is from genome assembly GCA_002342985.1 of Flavobacteriales bacterium UBA2426. Taxonomy (GTDB): domain Bacteria; phylum Bacteroidota; class Bacteroidia; order Flavobacteriales_F; family PHOS-HE28; genus PHOS-HE28. The sequence goes on along the minus strand of DDRC01000193.1, from coordinate 3,834 downwards.
TCAACAGGAGATCGAGGTTTTCGGCTCCGCACCGCATGAGTTCTTCCTAACCGTGGTGGATGCCACCATCACGTTCCACCCCGAAGCCGATGGCCGTGTGCAGCGCATCACCTTCCGGCAGGGCGGTGAGATGGAAGGCAAGCGTGTGAAGTAAGGACGTCATCGGCCCATCGGAACTTGGATCCGCCATGGCATTCACCAAGGCCATGAGCGAGAACAAGCTCGATCTGCTCGAGATCTTGAACAAGGGGAGCCAGATCGACCGGGCCTTGCGTGAGGCGATGGACTTCTGCATCGACCGCCGGATCGACATGCTGGAGATCATCCCCGGCCTCGCCTGCGCTCCAGCCGCACTGACTGAAACACGCTCCGGCAAGCAATGAAGGGCAGCGGGCAGTTGAAGAAGAAGGTGCTGCGCTGTCACACCGGCCTTGAGCCGGGGCTGCAGCTACCGGAGGTAAAGAAGACCTACCACCGCATCGACAAGGACCGCGACCCCCGGAGTTTCATCCGGGGTTCGGCCGGCTCTTCGTGCGGTTCAAGCACTGACCCTTACGGCCGCGTGGCGAACCACAGGTGGTGCTTCGTGCCCTTGTTCCGATGCGCGAAGACCTTCTCCTCCTGAACCCGGAAACCGGCCAGCTCCAGGCGCCGCGTGAAGGGATCGTGCGCATCGGTGGACCACACGGCCAGCACACCGCCGGGGCGCAGGGCCTTGTAGGCGGCCTGCAGCCCGCGATGCGAGTAGAGCCGGTTGTTCTTCGCCTGCGTGAGCCCTTCCGGACCGTTGTCGGTATCGAGCAGGATGGCATCGTAGCTACCGGCCCCTGCACGGATCAGTTCGAGCACATCGCCCTGGTGCACGATGGTGCGCGGGTCCTTCAGCGGGTTGCCGGAGCGCTCGCCCATCGGCCCCTGATTCCAGGTGATCACCTCGGGCACCAGCTCCGCCACGATCACCTTGCCCTTGTCGCCCACGAGGCGCAGCACGGCCGCCAGCGTGAAGCCCATGCCGAGGCCACCGATCACCACGTGCGCCTCCTGCGGGGACTTCAGGCGCTTCAACGCGAACTCCGCAAGAGCATCCTCCGAGCCGTGGATGGCCGTGGACATCAGCTCGCCCCGGATGCCGACCACCTCGATGCTGTACTCATCGCCGCGCTGGTAGAACAGTAGTTCGCCTCCGTTGTCGGGGATGAGCGCTCGATCGAGCAGCTTGTTGATGCGCATCTTCATGGCGTGGGCCGGGAACGCTGGTGCGCTCAGGCGGCGCAAGGTCGGCAGAAGTGCGGCACTGACGATCCGGCGCGCCGACAAGAACGGTCCGGGAATTGCCAAAACGCGACCACCCATGCTCCCGACCACCACGAAACTGCCCACGTCCCGCGCCGAGCGCACACCCAACGGTCCCAAGGCCACGATGCGCGCGAAGGCCGGCGAACTGCCCAAGGCCGAACGCAAGGTGACCTGGCGCACGGCATTCTGGCAGTACATCTGGCCCCGGCGCAAGCACATGCTCCTGGGCCTGCTGCTGATCGTGGTGAGCCGCGTGGCGGGCATGGTGCTGCCGGGAAGCACCAAATACCTGCTGGACGATGTGGTGGGACAGGGCGACCTGCAGATGCTGTGGGTGCTGCTGGGCGCCGTGGTGGGTGCGCTGGTGGTGCAGAGCGTGACGAGCTATGCCCTGACCCAACTGCTGAGCGTGGAGGCGCAGCTGCTCATCAGCCAGCTCCGCACGCAGGTGCAGCGCAAGATCCTCTCGCTGCCCACGAGCTTCTTCGACAACACGAAGAGCGGTGCGCTCGTGAGCCGGATCATGAGCGATGTGGAGGGCGTGCGCAACCTGGTGGGCACCGGTCTGGTGCAGCTGATCGGTGGCACGCTCACCGCGCTGATCTCGCTGGTGTGGCTCATCTACATCAGCCCGTGGATGACCTTCTTCACATTGGTGCCAGTGGGCATCTTCGCCTTCGTGGCCATGAAGGCCTTCGGCAGGATCAGGCCCATCTTCCGCACCCGCGGCGTCATCAACGCGGAGGTGACCGGCCGGTTGACGGAATCGCTGAACGGCGTGCGCGTGATCAAGGGATTCGGCGCGGAGGAGCAGGAGAACCGCACCTTCGAGCGGAGCGTGCAGCGGCTCTTCGACAACGTGAAGACCAGCCTCACCGCCACCTCCTTCATCAGCAGCATGAGCACCCTGCTGCTCGGGCTGGCCAGCGCGGGCATCATGGGCATCGGAGCCTACCAGATGGTGGGCGGTGAGCTCACCAGCGGCGAGTTCGTGCAGTTCACCGTGCTGCTGGGCTTCATGATCGCGCCCATCGTGCAGATGAGCAACATCGGCAGCCAGCTCACCGAGGCCTTCGCCGGACTGGACCGCACCGAGGAGATCATGAACATGCAGCCCGAGGACATCGCGGCCGAACGGCCCATCGTGCTGGGCGAGGTGAAGGGCGACATCGCCTTCCACGATGTGCGCTTCGCCTACGCGGAAGGCAAGGAGGTGCTGCACGGCATCGACTTCACCGCCACGAAGGGCTCCGTGATCGCGCTGGTGGGCACGAGCGGCAGCGGCAAGAGCACCATCGCGGGCTTGGCGGCCACCTACCTCACCCCCACCGCCGGCACCGTCACCATCGATGGCCACGACCTGAGCAAGGTGCGCCTGAGCAGCTACCGCAGGCACCTGGGCGTGGTGCTGCAGGACGACTTCCTCTTCGAGGGCACCATCCGGGAGAACATCCTCTTCCCCCGCCCGGACGCCACCGAGGAGCAGTTGATGAAGGCCGTGAAGGGCGCCTACGTGAACGAGTTCACCGACCGCATGGAGCTGGGGCTGGACACGGTGATCGGTGAGCGCGGCGTGAAGCTGAGCGGCGGTCAGCGGCAGCGCGTGGCCATCGCGCGGGCCATGCTGGCCGACCCGAAGATCCTGATCCTGGACGAGGCCACCAGCAACCTGGACACCGAGAGCGAGGCGCTGATCCAGAAGAGCCTGAACGAGCTGGTGAAGGACCGCACCACCTTCGTGATCGCGCACCGCCTGAGCACCATCCGGCAGGCCACGGAGATCCTGGTGATCGAGCAGGGTCGCATCGCTGAACGCGGCACGCACGCCGAGCTCATCGCGAAGGAGGGCCGCTACTACGAGCTGTACACCTATCAGGCGCGCATCTGAGCGCTACGCCTGATCACGCTCAAGCCCGACCTCCGCGACTTCCTCAACATGGGCGAGCGGATCGACAACGCTGCGCGATTCAATCGACTTCTATCGCCTGCTGCATCAACATGAGGGAACCCCTTCCGGCAAGGACAGCGGGCGGCTGCAGGTGAAGGCGCTGCGCTTCATGCAATGGCCCGAGGCGAGGAGGAACCATCACCGGACCGACGACCCGACGACGACCTCGGCGGGTCCTGGGGCGGCTCAAGCACTGAGCGCCAGGCGCATCGCCCAGCGCCTCGCGATCGTGGGAACTGTGGAAAACTGTTGCCCGACCAACCCCTTTCCGGCGGGTACTTTCGGGCCCGTTCAGCCATGCAGTTCTCGCACCTCCACGTCCACACCCAGTTCAGCCTCCTCGACGGCGCCGCCGCCATCCCCAACCTGTACAAGAAGGCCATCGCCGACGGGCAGCCCGCCGTGGCCATCACCGACCATGGCAACATGTTCGGCGCCTTCAAGTTCGTGGCCGAGGCCGGCAAGCACAAGAACGAGGACGGCAGCCTGAAGGTGAAGCCCATCGTGGGCTGCGAGTTCTACCTGGTGGAGGACCGGCACCGCAAGACCTTCACCCGCGAGGAGAAGGACCGCCGCTACCACCAGCTGCT
>DDRC01000176.1:33978-35177 GCA_002342985.1 Flavobacteriales bacterium UBA2426 | reverse complement strand
CATCGTCGCCATCGCCAGGCCGGCACCGTTGACGAGGCACGCGATGTTGCCGTCGAGCTTGATGTAGTTCAGGCCGAACTTGCTCGCCTCGATCTCGAGCGGCGCCTCCTCGCCGAGGTCGCGCATCTCCTGGATGTCCTTGTGCCGGTACAGCGCGTTGTCATCGAGACTGATCTTGGCATCGACACAGACCAGCGCCTCCTTGCCCTCGGGCGTGACGACGATGCAAAGCGGGTTGATCTCGACCATCGCGGCGTCGCATTCCCAGAACGTCTTGTACACGCCGAGCAGTAACTTCGCGCCCTGATTGATCAAGTCGCCGGTCAGGCCGAGCGCGGTCGCCAGCTTGCGCGCCTGGTAGGGCATCATGCCGACGGCCGGATCGATGGTTTCCTTGACGATCTTCTCGGGCGTCTTCTCGGCGACCTCCTCGATGTCCATGCCGCCCTCGGTGCTGTACATGATGATGTTCTTCCCGCTGGCGCGGTCGAGCAGCACGCTCATGTAGTACTCCTTGGTCTCGCTGGCGCCGGGGTAGTACATGTCCTCGGCGATGAGGACCTTGTGCACCTTCTTGCCCTGGGGCGGGGTCTGCGGGGTGATCAGCTGCATGCCGATGATGGCTCCGGCCTTCTCGCGCACCTCATCGATGCTCTTGGCGAGCTTCACGCCACCGCCCTTGCCGCGTCCGCCCGCATGGATCTGGGCCTTCACCACCCAGAACTTGGTGCCGGTCTCCTGGCTGAGGCGCTTGGCCTGATCCACCGCCTCATCGGCGTTGTAAGCGACGTGGCCGCGCTGGATGCGGACTCCGTATTGGGCGAGGATGCTCTTGCCTTGGTACTCGTGCAGGTTCATTGCGGGTGGGTCGTTTTCGCGGGGCGAAAGTAGCCCCTGCCACGGTTCGCGCGCGGTGGTTTCCTTTACGGCATGATCGAAGCGGCGGGGATACGCAAGCGCTACGGCGCGCTGGAGGTGCTGAAGGGTGTCGACCTCCAAGTGGCCAAGAGCGAGGTAGTGAGCATCGTGGGGGCCAGCGGCGCGGGCAAGACGACTCTGCTGCAGATCCTGGGCACCTTGGAGCGTGCGGACTCCGGCACCCTGCGGATCAACGGCGAAGAGACCACCCGTCTGGGGTCCAACGCCCTCTCGGCTTTCCGCAACGCCCACATCGGCTTCGTGTTCCAGTTCCACCACCT
>DDRC01000176.1:27218-33842 GCA_002342985.1 Flavobacteriales bacterium UBA2426 | reverse complement strand
CCAGTTCCACCACCTGCTGCCTGAGTTCACGGCGCTGGAGAACGTGATGATGCCGGGGCTGATCGCGGGCAAGAGCAAGGGCGAATGCGCGCCGCGCGCCGAGGAACTGCTGGCACGCCTGAATGTGCTGCCCCGCAAGGGCCACAAGCCCACGCAGCTCAGCGGCGGCGAGCAGCAGCGCGTGGCCGTTGCCCGGGCGCTCTTCAACAGCCCCAGCGTGGTGCTGGCCGATGAGCCCAGCGGCAACCTCGACAGCGCGCACGCCCGGGAGCTGCACCAGCTCTTCTTCGACCTGCGCAAGGAGCTGGGCCAGACCTTCGTGATCGTGACGCACAACGAGGAACTGGCCGACATGGCGGACCGGAAGCTGGTGATGAAGGACGGGGTGATCTGAATCATCCCGACCGCCCCCACCCCATGCGTTCGCTGCTTCTCGCTCTGGCACTTTGCCTTTCCTTATCGCATGCCGCCCAACCCGCACTGCCGGTAGACCTCGCCACGCTTCCCGGATGGATGGCGGAACTGGTGACCGGGGAGAAGGCGGATAAGCCGATGAAGCCTGCCGGTACCCACCTGCACACCAACGCCTTCATCGGCACCTGGACCGTGGAGGTCAGAGGCGGCCGCCGGATCGAGTATTGGGGCGATGCCCACCGCGTGGTACTGCGCGAACTGACCGGTCCCTACACCCTGCAACGCGCCACCCTGCTGGACCTGCAGCACAACGTGAAGATGGAGGCCCGATGGGGTGGTCAGCAGGTCGGTGCCAAGGTGGAGGACCTGTACATCCCGCAGGCCGGCTACTTCCATGACATCTGGAACGACAGCCTCACCGCCACAGGCCGTACTGCGGAGATCGTGGGCCACACCTGCCGCGAGCACTGGGGCACGAGCAACGAACGGGACAGCTCGTGGTATTGGACCACCACCGCGCATCCGAAGCTGTTCAGCGACCTGAGGGTTTGGGCACGCTGGTTGACCGAAGGCGACCTCGAACACCTCATCGCCTTCGCCGACAGGCACGCAGGTGCTGCACTGCGCGTCACGTGGAGCAAGCATGAGTACGGCCCGCCTGCGGGGGGCATGGAATTCATCGCGATCACGCCCGGTCGTGTGCCGATGCCGGAACTACCTATGACCGGCGCAAGGCTGGTGGAACAGCGGTTGGCCTGGATCAACAACAGCGGCACTGGCCGGCTGCCCGATTGGATGCGCGCCTACCTCGGCAACCTGCCGCCCGACAGCCTGCCCCTCGCCTACTCGCCGGCTCCGGTGGACCGCGGAATTCCCGACAACCGCTTCATCGGTAAGCTCACTGCCGAGACCCCGACCCGGTACATCGACGAGCACAGCGACACCACCCTGCGCGTGGCGAAGTACAGCTATTGGGCCGATGCGCGGCGCGCCGTGCTGCAACTGAACGACCCGGAGGACGAGGGCACCATCTTCTACGCCGTTGACCTTGATGCTGATGTGGTGATGGTGTCGCGCAACGAAGGGCACGGCCACGTGATCCCCAAGTTGGAGATCGCGAGCCTGGAAACGGTCGGGCTCAACGAGTTCGGGCGCGGACTGGAGCTGGAGTTCGCCCCGCAAGGACGTTACCAGACCATCCTGGGGCGCAAGTGCGAGCTGCACACTGCGCCGGAGCGCTACCTCCACTTCTTCTGGTTCCCGCAGGACAGCGTGGTGAACCCCGTCTTCGACATGCGGAACTGGCTGGTGCAGCGCATCGGCCAGCAGTTCAAGGACCTGATGTTCTTCGGCGTGGCGGACAAGCCGATGCCGATGGCCGTGATGGGCACGCAGCTCACCAGCTACAAACCCGGCAAGGCCAAACCGCCCGTGGTGGACCTGAGCAAGTGCATCGTGCGGGACGAGCGCTTGCGGGAGCGGCGCCGGCGTGGCCGGGAGGTCGAGGTGCCGGAAATACAGGTGCGGGAGATCACTGTGGAGGACATCATGCGCGGCGATGACGTGGCTGTTGAAGTAGCCGAAGCACCCGTTGCGGTGGAGGAGATCGCGCCCGCCAGTGGAGCAACCTACGCGCCGCCCGTCTTCAAGCTCGAACCAGCGATGGACTCCCTGATGAAGGCCACCACGAACCGCTTCATCGGTACCGCCACCATGCAGTTCACCAGCCTGCGCGGTGACAAGACCACCACGTGGACCGTGCGGTACGCCAGCACGGCCGACCGCATGGTGGTCATCGGCCGCGACGAGCAACCGGAACACACCGAGCACACCTATGCCACCGTGATCGACCGCCGGGCCGGCACGGAAACGAACTACCTGATGGTCGGTGGGGAGCTTCGGTCAGTGACGCGAACGCTGGACAGCCGCTTCGCTTCACCATTCCCACCCGCCACCCGGGACAGCGTGCTGGCCGATACGCGCAAGCTCCTGGGACGCAACGCGCAGCACCGCCTGCTGCAGGAGCCCGACCGTCGGCGCGAGTCGTGGGTGGACGCGAAGACCCCTTCACTCTTCCACGATGTGCTGGGCGCGCGCAAGAGCTGGGGCGGTGTGGAGGTGCTGCTGCGCGGCCCCATGATCGCCAGCACGCGACCTGGCATGCCGCTGGAGGTGACTTACCGCTACAGGAACGAGGAAACGATGACCATGCGCGTGCTGGAGCTGAAGCCCGGCGACAGGGACCCGAAGGCGTTCCACATCACTCCGGCGAGCTTCCGTTGAATCGGGGATTCAGCCCAGTCGCGCAGGCATGCTCCCTTCGTGCTTGGAGAAGCGGCGGCGAGGCATGGATCCGCCGGACGCCCTGCGCCGCGACGGGTTACCTTCAGCGCCCAATCCAGCCATCATGCGCACCCTACTGCTCAGCATCGCCTTGACCGGTGCCCTTTCTTCCACCACCGCCTCCGTGCCACGCAGCCCCTCGGCACCGCAGGCCACCAATGCCTTCACGGGCAGCTTCCGCATGGAGACGCACCTCTTCCGCAACGGCAAGGAGGACCGGAACAGCCCGATGAACCTGCTCTATTGGAGCCGGCCCGACATGACGCTCTACCAGGTGATGGTGCCGGGGCAGAAGGAGACCATGAGGATGCTGACCGACCTGCGGAGCGATTGGACCTACACCATCGTTGACGACGGGCAGGGCAACCGTACCGCCATGAAGATGCGCATGCCCGACCTGGCCGCCATGGCCGACGATGAGGCGGAGCGCGGTGACAAGCCCACAGTGACGGTGACCAAGGAGACACGGACCATTGAAGGCCACACCTGCACCAAGGTGATCGCCACCAGCAAGGAAGGCACATGGACCGGCTGGATCGCCATGGGGCTGAAAGGGCCATTCGCCGACATGGCGCGGAGCCTCGATCAGCGCGCCGGCCAGCAGAGCCTGAAGGGGCATCCTCATCTGGAGGGCTTCCCGCTCGAATTCGAGTGGGTGCCGGTGAAGGATCAGGAACGCGTGGTCTGCTACGTCAAGGACCTGGTGGCCGGCAAGGTGGACGACAGCCTCTTCGACCTGAGCGGCTACCAAGTGATCGAGCTGCCGAGCTTCGCCATGCCGCAGCGCTGATACGAAGCCGTGCGCCCGGTGCGTTCATCGGGCATGCGCCGCGCCATCGGGATCGCCTGCTGCTCCATCGCCCTTGCGGCGCACGGCCAGCCGCTGAAGCCCCGGGGCGGGCCGGGCGGCACGCTGTCCTTGGGCGGGCGCAGCGCCATCAGCCTCTTCAACGATGGCCATGGCGGCGCTCCGGGCCTGGGCACGGGGGGGCAGTTCCGCATCCGGCTCAGCGAGCGCGTCAACACCGATTGGTTCTACGACTACCTGGCGGGGCCCGCAGGCACCGGCGCCCATCGCATCGACCAGCACATCGGCTGGAGCGCGCTGTACTACCTGCGGGCGTCGCGTCCCGCGCAGCCCTTCTTCCAGCCCTACGTGCTCGCCGGCCACTGCTTCGACTACACCCGGCAACGCGCGAACAACGACCCCGCGAACCAGGCCGAACGGTGGAGCAGCGCCGTGCAGGCCGGGCTGGGCGCGCACTTCAACCTCACTCCCCGTTGGGACATCAGCACCGTGGTGCAGTACATGTCGCACCTCGGCACCGACGTGCATGCCGAGGAGCATGATGGCGAAGTCCACTTCCATCAGGAGAAGGGCGGCAGCCTGGAGGGCCACCTGCTGCTGCACCTCAGCTTCAACTACAAGCTCCTCGACGCATGGTGAGGCGCATGCTGTTGCTGATCGCCGTGGCGCAGGGGCTGCATGCAGCGGCCCAGGAGACGGCTCCCGCCCCTTCGCCCTGGCTGCTGCGCGGCTCGGGCGCCATCAGCCCGGGATTCATGTCGCAGCACCCCATCACCAACATCTACCTGGTGGGCAAGGCCGAGCTCTTCACCGATGCGCGCATGAGCTTCCGCGGCGAGCTGCTCTGGTACGTGGATGCGCAGCAGCAAACGCCGCTGCTCGACCAGAACCATCAGATCGCCGCCGGCCCCTTCTACCACTGGGTGGTCGGCCGTCTCGACCTGGCACTGGGCTTCGAGCCCGGCCTTTCCTTCACGCGGCCGCGGCAAGGCATCTTCGCACCTGAGGAGGTCGCACCCGTGCGCGCCATTCCCAACATCGCGCTCTGCTCGGGCCTCACCTTCTCCGTGTGGGAGTACTTCCAGTTCTTCATCGATGCGCGCTACATCCACGGGAACTACACCGGCCCGTACAGCGCTGCCGTCCCCTTGGATGAATTCGTGGTCGGCGCAGGCCTCGGCTGGCAGGTGCGGCTCAAGAAGTGAGCGCGACCTTCGCGCCATGCGATCACGCACGGCGATGCAGGCGCTGCTCGATGAAGCCTACGAGCGCTACGCGCAGCCGGGCTTCATCGCCGACGACCCCATCCAGCTGCCGCGAGCATTCAGCCGCCGCGCCGATGCGGAGGTCATCGGCTTCCTCACCGCCACCATCGCCTGGGGCCAGCGCAAGACCATCATCGCCAACGCCTGGAAGCTGGTGCAGCTGATGGACGAAGCGCCCCACGACTTCGTGATGAACGCCTCCCCCGCCGAACTGCGACGCGTGGAGGGCTTCGTGCACCGCACCTTCAACAGCATCGACCTGACGCACTTCGTGAAGGGGCTGCGCCATGTGTACACGACCTACGGCGGGCTGGAGGACGCCTTCCTCGACGAGGGGCGTCCGGGACCGATGGACCAGGCCATACACCGCTTCAAGCAACGCTTCTTCGAGCCCCGGCACCAGGCTCGCACCGAGAAGCACGTGGCCGACCCGCTGAAAGGCAGCAACGCCAAGCGCATCAACATGTTCCTGCGCTGGATGGTGCGCCCCGGCGACCGCGGCGTGGACCTGGGCCTGTGGCGGCGCATCGCGCCCGGCGAGCTGATGATGCCGCTTGACGTGCACTCCGGCCGCGTGGGGCGCGAGCTGGGGCTGCTCGTGCGCAAGCAGGACGACTGGAAGGCGGTGGAGGAGCTCACGGATGCCCTGCGCGCCTTCGATGCCCGCGATCCGGTGAAGTACGACCTCGCGCTCTTCGGGCTGGGGGTGGCCGCCGGCCGGCCCTCCGGGCCGCGCGGCCGGTAATTTCGCCCGCACCATGATCGTCCGCATCGTCAAGATGACCTTCGCCCCGGAGCACATCGGCCGCTTCCAGCAGCTCTTCGAGGGCTGGAAGGGCCGCATCCGCGCTTTCCCCGGCTGCCGCCACCTGGAGCTGCTGCACGACACGGCCGACCCGCGCGTATTCTTCACCTACAGCCATTGGGACGGCCCGGACGACCTGGAACGCTACCGCACCAGTGCCGTCTTCAGCGAGGTGTGGCCCACGGTGAAGCCGCTCTTCGCCGCGCCCACCGAGGCCTGGACCGTGGAGCGCGCGCACCTGCTGCCGTAAGGCACCGCCTTTGCACGATCTTCGCAGTCGGCCCCTTCCACCCTCACGCACCCCCATGACCCGGACCCTTCTCTCGGCCCTCCTGCTCCTCCCCTGCACGCTGCTGGCGCAGCGCTCCGCCCAGGACCACCTGGATGCCGCCCGCGCCGCGTACGGCTCCGGCGCCCTGGAGGCCGCCCTGGCACATGCCGACAGCAACCTCCGCATGGAGGAGGGCCTCGATGGCGCCCTCAAGCTCCGCGGCGACATCAAGCAGCGGCAGCGCAACTTCCACGGCGCCCTCATGGACTATGCCCGGGCCGAGAAGCAGGACCCGGACGACCCGCGCCTCTTCGTGAGCCGCTCCGCCGTGCACATCACCCAAGGCAACCTGCGCGAGGCCGTGCGCGACTGCGACCTCGCCCTGAACCTGGACCCCAACGATGCCGACGCCTGGTACAATCGCGCCTGCGCCGACTACATGGGCCGCAACAACGACGGGGCCATGAAGAGCCTGGAGCGCGCCGTGAAGCTGAAGGGCGACCACGCCGACGCACTCTTCCTGCGCGGCGTGGTGCGCGGGGAGCAGTACAAGGAGGCCGCCGGCATCGCCGACCTGCAGGCCGCGCTGCGCATCAACCCCGACATCCCCGGCGGCTGGATGAGCCTGGGCGTGCTGCAATTCGAGCATCAGGCCTACGACGAGGCCATCGCCACCTTCACCCGCGTGATCGACGCCGACGACCCCGAGCGCCGCACA
>DDRC01000176.1:26583-27082 GCA_002342985.1 Flavobacteriales bacterium UBA2426 | reverse complement strand
ACGACCCCGAGCGCCGCACAGCCCACTTCTACCGGGCCGACTGCCACTACCAGAAGGGCGACAAGGATGCCGCCTGCCCCGACTACCGGCGCAGCGCCGAGCTGGGCGACAAGGACGCCCAGTTCATCGTGCGCAACTATTGCAACACCGACGCGGAGAAGATCCCCAAGAAGCCCCGCAAGGAGCGCAAGACGGTGATCGAATTCTGAGCGCTGCCGGGCAACGCGCCTGCGGCACAGGCAACGGCACTCGGCACCCGCGCAGCGCCCGCTATCTTGGCCGCCCATCTCAGGCATGCTGGCGCTCATCCGCAAAGAGGTCCGGGGCTTCCTCGGCTCGCTCATCGGCCACATCGTGATCGCGGTGTTCCTGCTGCTCACCGGGCTGTTCCTCTGGGTGTTCCCGGACAACATCCTGGACAGCGGCTTCGCTGACCTTGGCCCGCTTTTCTTCGTCGCCCCCTGGGTCTTCCTCTTCCTGGTGCCGGCGGTGACCATGC
>DDRC01000176.1:12193-26449 GCA_002342985.1 Flavobacteriales bacterium UBA2426 | reverse complement strand
TCCTGGTGCCGGCGGTGACCATGCGCAGCTTCAGCGAGGAGAAGCGCACCGGCACCATCGAGGTGCTGCTCACCAAGCCCCTGAGCGAGCTGCAGATCGTGCTGGCCAAGTACGCCGCCGCCGTGCTGCTGCTGGGCGTGGCGCTGCTGCCCACCCTGGTGTACGTGTGGAGCGTGGACCAGCTCTCCACCGCGGTAACCGCCGTGCCCCCCGGTTCGGTGAGCTGGCGCATCTGGCTCTGGCACCTCCTCTCGGCGCTGAATGCCGGCGCGTGCGCCTGGCTGCTTGTTCGCCGGGGGCGGAGCCGCGGCTGGAGCCGCACCGGCTGGCTCACCCGTGCGCTGGCGGTGCTCGGCTGGGCCATCGCCTTCCGCGCCGTGGTGCATTGGATGCTCTTCATCGGCGGGGTGGACGCCGGCGCCACCTGGGGCTCCTACATCGGCCTCTTCCTGCTGGGTGCCTGCTTCGCCGCCATCGGCCTGCTCGCCTCGGCCCTCACCGACAGCCAGATCGTGGCCTTCCTCATCGCCGTCTTCCTCTGCTTCTTCCTCTACCTGGGCTTCGACCTCATCGCCAGCTTCGACGTGATGGGCGGCCTCGAGGGCCCCATCAAGGCCATCGGCATCCAGCAGCACTACCAGAGCCTCGGCCGCGGCGTGCTCGACCTGGGCGATGTGCTCTACCACCTGGGCGTGATCACCATCTTCCTGCTGCTCACCCGGGCAGCGCTGCAAAGCCGCACCTGGTAGGATGAGCCCGAAATCCGCCCTGCGCAGCAAGCGCCTCACCGACCTCACCGAGCTGCTCATCGGCATCGGCATCGTAGGCCTGGTGCTCTTCATCGCCTCCTTCGCCCGGGTGCGGGTGGACCTCACCAGCGAGCAGCGCTATACCCTCACCCCCGCCACCAAGGAGCTGGTGGCGGGGCTGGAGGACGTGATGTACGTGAAGGTGTACCTCACCGGCGAGCTGCCCGCCGACCTCAAGCAGCTGGAGCGCGCCACGCGCGATGTGCTCGACGAGATGCGCGCCGCCAACCCCGACCGCATCCACTACAGCTTCGTGGACCCCAGCGCCAGCCCCGACGACAAGACGCGGCGCGAGGTGTACGACCAGCTGCAGGGCCAGGGCCTCACCTACAGCAGCATCCGCATCAAGGAGAAGGGCGGCTTCAGCGAGAAGATCGTCTTCCCCGGCGCGCTGGTGACCTACCGCGACAAGACCGTGGCCGTGCAGCTGCTGAAGACCCAGCTGCGCACTCCCGATGCCGACATCGTGGCGCGGTCCATCACCAACCTGGAGTACGAGCTGGCCAGCGCCTTCCGGCAGGCCACCACGCGGCAGCGGCCCCGCATCGCCTTCCTCGAGGGGCACGGCGAGCTCTCCGAGCTGGAGACGGCCGACATCAGCAACGCGCTGAGCGCCCTCTACGACGTATCACGCGTGCGCATCGACGGCCGCATCGACGCCCTGAGCTCGAAGAACGAGGTGATGCGCTACCGCACCAACAACTACGAGGCGCTCATCGTGGCCAAGCCCGACAGCGTGTTCAGCGACCGCGACCGCTACGTGCTGGACCAGTTCGTGATGAACGGCGGCCGCATCCTGTGGTGCATCGATGCCATGGACCCGCGCCTCGACAGCCTGCGCAAGAACCAGTTCAGCATGGCCACGCCCCGCGAGCTGGGCATCGAGGAGCTCCTCTTCGCCTACGGCGCGCGCATCAACAAGGACCTGGTGCTCGACCGCAGCTGCGCGCCCATCGAGATCTTCACCCAGCCCTACGGCAACCAGCGCAAGCTGGAGCGCTTCCCGTGGTACTTCGAGCCGGTGGCCGTGCCCCAGAGCGCCCACCCCGTGGTGGCCAACATCGACCCGGTGCACTTCCGCTTCGCCAGCACCGTGGACACCATCGGCGCCGACAGCATCCGCAAGACCATCCTGCTCACCTCCTCGCCCCTGTCGTTCGCCCAGCGCAACCCGGTGCGGGTGAGCCTGGGCATCGTGGAGGTGGACCCCGGCTTCGCCAAGCGCAGCACGCCCTACCTGCCGCTGGCCGTGCTGCTGGAGGGCAGCTTCCGCAGCGCCTACTACGACCGGCTGCCCACTGCGCTCATCAGCGACCCCAACGTGGCCTACCGCGAGCGCAGCCCCCGCACCGCCCAGCTCGTGATCGGCGACGGAGACGTGATCGGCAACCGCGTGGACCCCGCCAAGGGCATGTACTACATGCTGGGCTTCGACCGCTACGCCAACGCCAAGATCTACGGCAACCGCGAGCTGATCATGAACGCCATTAACTACCTGCTGGACGACCGCAGCCTCATCAGCATCCGCTCGCGCGCCATCACCCTGCGCCAGCTCGATGCCCCGCGCGTGGAGCGCGAGCGCCGCACCTGGCAGGCCATCAACCTGGGCGCGCCACTCCTGCTCACCCTGCTCCTGGGCCTCGCCTACCACCAGCACCGGCGCCGCGCCAACGCCGCGCCTCCCGCACGCCGCGCATGAACCGACGCCTCCTCCTCCTCATCGCCCTGCTCGCGGCCCTGGCCGCTGCCGCGTGGTGGCTCAGCCGCCGCTCCTCCTCCAGCACGCTCGACACCGTGCTCGCCGACTTCCCCATCGCCGATACCGCCCGTGTGGACCGCATCTTCATCTCGGACCGCAAGGGCCGCAGCGTGGACCTGCGCCGCACCCCGGCCGGCTGGACGGTGAACGGCACTTACATGGCCCGCCAGCCCGAGGTGACCACGGCGCTCAAGACCTTCCTGCGGGTGGAGGTGCGCAGTCCCGTGCCCAAGAGCATGGAGGAGATGACCCTGCGCACCATGGGCGCCTCCAGCACCAAGGTGGAGATCTACACCGGCGGCAGCAAGCCCGAGAAGATCTGGATCATCGGGCACGCCACCAAGGACCACTTCGGCACCTACATGGTGCTGGAGAAGCCCGGCCTGGGCCGCAGCAGCGCGCCCTTCGTGATGGGCATGAGCGGCTTCACCGGCGTGCTCAACACCCGCTTCCCCACCCTGGTGGACAACTGGCGCAGTCCCCGCATCTTCCACTTCCCCGACCTGCACGCCCTGGCCAGCGTGGAGGTGGAGCACATGGCCCGGCCCGCCGCCTCGTACCGCATCGAGAACCCCGACGCCGGCCTGCCCCGCCTGCAGGACCTGAAGGGGCGCCCCCTGCCCATGGACACCGTGCTGGTGCAGGCCGCCCTGCTTCCCTACAAGGAGTTCAACTACGAGTACATCGAGCGCGGCATGAAGCCCGCCAGCCGCGATTCGCTGCTGGGCGTGGCCCCCAACTTCCAGGTTCGCGTGAAGGCGCGCTCCGGCACCGAGGAGCGCATGAAGCTCTGGTACATGCCCTATGTAGGCGAGCAGGGCGGCTTCGACACGCCCCGGCCCCTGCAGGACCCCCTGCGCATGTACGCCCTGGTGCAGGACACCCTGCTGGTGGTGGTGCAGCGCCAATACACCGACGTGATGACGCAGCCCGCCTCGGCCTTCCTGCCCTGACACCGGGCCCGCCCCGGCTGTGGAAAACGCCCCGTTCCTGTTGAAAACTAGGGGGTGCCTCCGGAGGCCCCCCGGATACCTTTGCGCGTCCCGGAAAAAACCCTGCATCCACCGATGAAATTCATCGTCTCCAGCACCGCCCTCCTCAAGCAACTGCAGCTGCTCCAAGGGGTGCTCGCCAGCAGCAACACCCTCCCCATCCTCGACAACTTCCTGTTCGAGATCGACGGCAAGCAGCTCACCGTCACCGCCAGCGACCTGGAGACCACCATCACCGCAACCATGGCGGTGGAGGCCAAGGACAAGGGCAGCGTGGCCATCCCCGCCCGCCTGCTCCTCGACACCCTGAAGGCCTTCTCCGAGCAACCCCTGACCTTCAGCATCGACGGCAAGCACCACGGGGTGGAGATCAACAGCGAGCAGGGCAAGTACAAGATGACCGGCTTCAACGGCGCGGAGTTCCCCAAGAGCCCTGTGCTCGAGGGCGCCGCAGCCCTTACCCTGCCCGCCGGCACCCTGGCCAAGGCCATCAACAAGACCATCTTCGCCACCGGCAACGACGATCTGCGCCCGGTGATGAGCGGCATCTTCTTCGAGCTCACCCCCGAGGACGTGCGTTTCGTGGCCACGGACGCCCACAAGCTGGTGCGCTACAAGCGCACCGATGTGCAGGCCCCCAAGTCGGCCAGCTTCATCGTGCCCAAGAAGCCCCTCAACCTGCTGAAGAACGCCCTGGCCTCGAGCAATGCGGACCTCACCGTGGAGTTCAACGAGAACAACGCGGCCTTCCGCTTCGACAACACCGTGCTGGTGTGCCGCCTCATCGATGGCAAGTACCCCAACTACGAGGCGGTGATCCCGAAGACCAATCCGAACAAGCTCACCATCGACCGGGGCACCTTCCTCAGCACGGTGCGCCGCGTGAGCATCTTCGCGAACAAGACCACCCACCAGGTGCGGCTGCACATCAACGGCAGCCAGCTCGCCGTGAGCGCCGAGGACCTCGACTTCGCCAACGAAGCCAACGAGAAGCTCACCTGCAGCTACGACGGCGAGGAGATCACCATCGGCTTCAACTCGCGCTTCCTCATGGACATGCTCAGCAACATCGAGGCCGAGCACGTGATCCTGGAGATGAGCGCCCCCAACCGCGCGGGCATCCTGCTCCCCGGTGAGGCAGGCGAGGCCGGCGAGGACATCCTCATGCTGGTGATGCCGGTGATGCTCAATAACTAGGCCCAGGCCATCGGCCCCGGCAGCGCCTGCCGGCTGCGGCCCCGTGCAGGCCGCATATCCGGCCTGCCTCGCGCCCACCGGCCCGGAGTTTGATTACTTCGCGGCAACCACCACCGCCATGAGAACCTTCGCCCTGGCCCTTGCCGCCTTCACCGTGCTCAGCGCCAACTCCTGCAAGCAGAAAGCGCCCGATGCGGCCCAGCTGCTGGAGAAGAAGTGGGTGTTCCAGACCCTCAACGGCCTGCGGCTCGAACTGCCCGAGGGCGCCGAAACGCCCTGGCTGAAGCTCACCGGCGACCGCCTGCAGGGCTTCGGCGGCTGCAACGCCCTCATGGCCGGATACACCTTGGCCGGCGACAAGCTCAGTTTCTCCGACATCGGCAGCACCAAGAAGTACTGCGAGGGCATACAGCCCACCGAGAACGCCGTGAAGGACGTGCTGAAGCAGACCGACAGCTTCCGCTTCGATGATGGCGCCGTGCGGCTGATGGCGGCCGGCAAGGAGCTGGCCACCCTCCGCGGCGAATAGGTACCGGCCGGCGTTCAGTCCGTGTGGCCGCGCAGGGGGTCCCAGGTGGTGCTCACGTTGTTACCTGAGCGGGCCTGCTCGGCCAGCTTGCGCTTCCACGCCAGCTCGCGCTCGTCCACCGCATCGCCCGTATCGTCCTCCAAGTAGGGCGGCGGCTCCTCCTCGTCCTCCTCGTCGAGGAAGGCCGGTCGCGGGTCGCTCACCGCGGGCGGCACCCGACGGTGGAAGAAGGCCAGCACCACGCCCACCGCAGCGCCCCAGAAGTGGCTCTCCCAGCTCATGCCGTGCACGATGGGGAAGATGCCCCAGATGAGGCTGCCGTAGAAGAAGACCACCAGCAGCGAGAGCGCCATCAGCGTGCGCTGGCCGCGCAGCAGCCCGCTCACGAAGAGGAAGGCCGCCATGCCGTAGATGACGCCACTGGCCCCCACATGGTAGCTGCCGCGGCCTGTGAGCCACACGCCCAAGCCGCCCAGCAGCCAGGTGAGCAGCACCACGCGGCCCGCGATGCGCGGGTAGAAGTAGAGCAGGCACCAGCCGAGCAGGAAGACCGCCGTCACGTTGTTGAAGAGGTGCTCCCAATCGCCGTGCAGCCATGGCGCGGTGAGGATGCCCCACAGCCCGTAGGCCGTGCGCGGGTAAAGGCCATAGCGCGCCAGGTCGAGCTCCAGCACGAAGTCGAGCAGGCTGATGGAAACCAGCACCACCACGCCCACGGCGGGCAGGATGGCGGCCGTGAGCGCCCGGCTACGGGTGCGGGGCTTCACCGGGTGCGGCGGCTGCATGCCGCGAAGGTGGCACGAATCGTTCCCCGCAGCGCCGGCGGCCAGATCGGCAGGATCCTTGCCCATTACCTTGCGCCATGCGCCGCATCGCCCGCCTCCTCTTCCCCCTCGCCCTGGTGGCCATCGTGGCCGGCGCCGCCCGGGTGGCCCCCGCACCCGCCGCACCGCAGGAACTCACCCCGCCCAGCGAACTGGCCCTGCTCATGCGCGCCATGGCCGCCCACGCCGACAGCGTGAAGGCCGGGCTGGCGCGCGGCGACAAGAAGCTGCCGCCCCCGCCCGCGGGCATCAAGGCGCTGCTCACCGCCACCCCCACCAAGGACATGCACATCGACCCCATCACCTTCCCCACCTTCGGCAAGGACTACCAGGCCAAGGTGCAGGCGCTTTACAAGGCGGCGCGGAAGGACCGGCCCGCGGCCTATAACGCGCTGGTGCAGAGCTGTGCCAACTGCCACAGCACGCACTGCCCCGGCCCGATGATGCGCATCCGCAAGATGTACGTGAAGCTGGGCGACTGAGGCCGCCGCCCCTGCGCCGCGCACATGCGCGAAACGCCCATCTTCGCAGGCATGCCCGCCCGCGTCTTCGACCGCCGCACGCTGCTGCTGGTCACTGTGGCCGCCCTGGGCTACTTCGTCGACATCTACGACCTCGTGCTCTTCAACGTGGTGAAGCGCGAGAGCCTTGAGTTCATCCTGGGCCCCGGCCACCCCGCCATCAAGGACCGCGGCATCGACCTCTTCAACATCCAGATGCTGGGCATGCTGGTGGGTGGCGTGCTCTGGGGCGTGTGGGGCGACAAGAAGGGCCGCATCACCGTGCTCTTCGGCAGCATCCTCCTCTACTCCGCGGCCAACATCGCCAACGCCTTCACCTTCGACCTGGTGAGCTACGGCGCGGTGCGCTTCATCGCCGGCGTGGGCCTGGCCGGCGAACTGGGCGCGGGCATCACCCTCATCGCCGAGACCATGCCGCGCGAGCAGCGCGGCTGGGGCACCATGATCGTGGTCACCGTGGGCGCGCTGGGCGCCGTGGCCGCCAGCCTGGTGGGCGGCTATGGCGAAGGCATCAGCGCCTTCATCGCCTCCTTCACCGGCCACCGCTTGATGAACTGGCAGGTGGCCTACGTGGTGGGCGGCACCATGGGCCTGGCGCTGCTGGTGATGCGCATGGGCACCTTCGAGAGCGGCCTCTACCGCAGCGCTGAGCGGGCCGCCGTAGCACGCGGCAGCCTGCGCATGCTCTTCGGCGATCGCACCCGCGCCCTGCGCTACCTGAAGACCATCCTCATCGGCGTGCCCATCTGGTACGTGATCGGCCTGCTGGTGAGCCTGAGCCAGGACGTGTTCGTGCCCGAGCTGGGCATCGACACCAGCGCGCTCGATGAGGCCGGCAATCAGCGCATCAACGGCACCGCCATCCGCTACGCCTATATCGGCCTGAGTCTCGGCGACCTGCTGAGCGGGCTGCTGAGCCAATGGCAGCGCAGCCGCCGCAAGGTGATCATGCTCTACCTGGGCCTCAACCTCGCGCTCACGCTCTTCTTCCTCTTCGGCCTGCGCGGCGCCACCATCGCCACCTACAACTGGATGTGCCTGGGCCTGGGCATGGCCACGGGCTACTGGGTCATCTTCGCCACCGTGGCCAGCGAGCAGTTCGGCACCAACCTGCGCGGCACCGTGGCCATCACCGCGCCCAACTTCGTGCGCGCCAGCGTCTACCCCCTCACCACCCTCTTCCGCGCCCTGGTGCCCCCCGTGGGCAACCTCACCGCCGCCCTGCTGGTGGGCCTGCTCTGCATCGCCGGCGCCTTCTGGGCGGTGCGCCGCAGCAGCGAGACCTTCAGCAAGGACCTGGATTTCGTGGAGGAGTGAGCAGGCACCGGTGGCCCATGAAGCAGAGGTAGGGGGGCGCCACCCGACCGGGAACAGCGCCACTGATGGCCGCTGCCCGCGCCGGGCGTAATGCGGAGGCCGCTGCGCGCGTGTCGATCGCGGCTGCGCAGGTGTCAATCGCCGATGCGCGCGTGTCGATCGGCGCTGCGCGGGTGTCGATCGGCGCTGCGCAGGTGTCAACCGCCGCTGCGCGGGTGTCAACCGCCGCTGCGCGGGTGTCGATCGCCGTTGCACAGGTGTCAAAGGGCGCTGCGCGGGTGTCGATCGCCGCTGCGCAGGTGTCAACCGCCGCTGCGCGGGTGTCGATCGCCGCTGCGCGGGTGTCAACCGCCGCTGCGCGGGTGTCGATCGCCGTTGCGTAGGTGTCAAAGGCCGCTGTGAGGGGTGTCGATCGCCGTTGCGCAGGTGTCACAGGCCGCTGCGCGCGTGTCGATCGCCGTTGCACAGGTGTCAACCGCCGCTGCGCGCGTGTCGATCGCCGTTGCACAGGTGTCACAGGCCGCTGTGAGGCTGTCGATCGCCGCTGCGCAAGTGTCAAGGACGCTGAAAGGGTTGGCGCATTGCAGAATGGCTGCAGAAGGCCCCGGCACAGCCAGAGGTCGGTTCTGAGATGGCTTCTAATCCCTCACGCAGCGCACGCAGCGGCCGGTCCTGAAATCATCCACTGTGCGCGAGATGGCTCCGTACTGGTAGTTCAGGAACCGGTAATAGGCGCCTGCTGTCGGGTTCGGCTCCCAGGGCGTGGCGCTCCACCAGCTGCCCATGTAGCCCATTGCCATGAAGGCCCCGTCCTCATCCTCGCGGACGCCCGTGGCATAGGCGGCAAAGCAGACCTCGTCGGTGGCGCCGGTGTTGGGAGCGAGCCAGAGGGTGGCGGCCTTCAATTTGCCGCCTACGTTCTGCGCACCGCCGCGCGAGGCATTGAAAAGGTCCACCTCACTGGCAGGCATGCCCAGGGTGGTCTCCAGCTGCTTCCATTCCGCATCGGTAGGCAGGTGCCAGCCCGCGGGGCAGAGGTCGGGTGCGGCGGCGGCGTACCAGTTGTAGAGCTTGCCGTACAGGGTATCGTTGGCGGGATCATTGAGGTAGTTGCACCAGGCACCCGTGGCGAGGGCGCTCCACGCCGCGCTGTCCGTCACGTTCGGGACAGGGCTTCCATCGCGGTAGCGCGTGGTGCGGAGGTTCGCGGCCATCCATTGCTGGCTGCCGATGGTGACCACGGGGTACACGTTGCCATCGATGTCGGTGACGGTGCCGGTGGCCTGGCAGCCGGTGGGCGTGCTGGAGCCATTGCCGCCGCCCGCAGCCGGTGTCTCCTCGTTGTCCTTCTTGCATGCGATGAGGAGCAAGAGGCTCAAGGCCCCGAGTAAGGCCGGTGCGGATGTCATGTGACGCATGCTTGATCAGGTTTCGGTTGCCGGCGGCCGCGTGCAAGGATGGCCTTCCGGGGTTCAATCTATCCAAAACACCGGAGCTGAAGGCCGGAGCGAGAGCACCGCGTCCCCTTCCCCAGCCTAGCTTCGCCGCCGCTTCCATGAACCGCAGCCCCATGCCGATCCAACCGTCGCCTGCGCGGGCCCGCAGGCGGACCCTCGCCGGTGTGCTGCGGGTTGGGCTCCTGCTGGCGGCCGCGCTGCTGCTGGCGGCGGTGCCCCGTGGCGGCAGCGTTCGCTCAGCGGGGCACCCCGGCCACGAGGCTCAGGGCGGCATGGCCTTCGACCAAGGGGCCCTGCTGTTCACTACGGCGCCTGCCGCCGAACGCTGGACCTCACCCAGCGGTGGGGCGCCGCCCGGCACAGCCAAGACCCAGGCCCCCGACGCGCTCGGGCTGGCCCTGGCCGCCGAGCGCCAAGTGCGCACCGCAGCGGTGCGCATAGCCGGGACGCAGCGCATGGCGCTGGTGGCCCTGCGGCGGTGCCGCAGCCTCTTCCCCTTCCACTTCTTCTGGTAGCCGCTGCGGCACGTGGCGGCGCGGCCGTGCTGCGCCACGCACCACCGGGTTGCGCCAGGGCGCGGCCCCAAGCTATTCATGTACCCACAATAAACAGAAGAAGACCATGGAATTCGATGCAACGAGCATTGCGGTGGCAGCGGCGATCCTGCTGCCCTTCGCGATCATGTTCGCCGTGGACCGGCGCAATCGCGCAAAGCAGCGCGGGCAGCTGCTCAACGATCTGAAAGCGGCGGCCCTCACCAAAGGCCACACCCTGCACCGGCACGAGACGCTCGGCGACCTGGTGCTGGGCCTCGACGAGGAGAAGGGCGTGCTCTACTTCAACGACCCGCTCGGCCATGCCGCGCCGCAGCGGGTAGAGCTGGAGCGCGTGCGCAGCTGCGAGGCGCACATCGGCATGCACGGCAAAGGCGCCGACGCCACCATCGAGCGCGTGGAGCTGCGCTTCGCCCCGGCCGAGGGCGGCAGCGGCGCAAGCCTGCTGCTCTACCGCGCCGGCGGCCAGCGCCTGCCGAATGACGAGGCCCCCCTGGCAGAGCGCTGGGCGCGCATCGTGAACCAGCGGCTGAAATAGGCCGGACGTAAAAGTGGAAGCGCCCCGTGGAAGCTTCCACGGGGCGCTCGTGCTTCAGCAGGACCGTTCACGCCTCCTCCTCGTCGTCGCTGTTGCTCATCAGCGCGCCCAGCACATCGCCGAAACGATGGCCTTGCGTGAGCTTGCTGCGCCCGATGCGGCTGTGCTCCGCCAGGCCGTGCAGCATGAACTCCATCCAGAGCGGCACCTCATCGGATTGCAGGTAGCCGTGCTTGGCCAGCACCTTCTCCCGAAGGCCGGGCACCGCACCGAGTGATTTCAAGTGCTGCGCATCGGGGGCATCGGCCAAGAGGTCGAGCTGGTCGTTGTCGAACCAATCGAGCAGCGCGGAGTAATCATCGCGGCCGGGCGGCTTCTTGCTGGCCTGCTCGGCGGCACGGCGGGCCTTCACCGCATCGGGGAAGAGCTCCTTGAACACGTTGCGGATGGCGGTGGCGATGAGGATGCGCGCCACGCTGTCGGCGCCTTCCTGCTCGCCCTCGTACACCAGCTCAATCTTACCGTTGATGGCGGGCACCACGGCCCAGAGGTCGGCGATGCGGGCCACGGAGCGCTCCTCGCCATTGCGCAGCGCGCGTCGCTCGGCGGCGCCGATCAGGCTCTCCAGCGCGCTGATGGTGAGGCGCGCGCTCACCCCGCTCTTGGGGTCGATGTACTCGCTGGCGCGCGCCTCCAGGGCGATGCGCTCCACCAGCACGCGCAGCAGGTCGGGCACGCGCACGCGCGTGGCCTGCTCCGGGGTGATGCGCGCCTCCTGCGCGGTGATGCGCATGCCCAGCTCGATGCTCGTGGGGTAGTGCGTGAGGATCTGGCTCTGGATGCGGTCCTTCAGCGGGGTGATGATGGCGCCGCGGTTGGTGTAGTCCTCCGGGTTGGCGGTGAAGACGAACTGGATGTCGAGCGGCAGCCGCAGCTTGAAGCCGCGGATCTGCACATCGCCCTCCTGCAGGATGTTGAAGAGCGCCACCTGGATGCGCGGCTGCAGATCGGGCAATTCGTTGATGACGAAGATGCCGCGGTGGCTGCGGGGCACCAGCCCGAAGTGGATCACGCGCTCATCGCTGTAATCGAGCTTGAGGTTGGCCGCCTTGATGGGGTCGCTGTCGCCGATGAGGTCGGCCACGGTCACGTCGGGCGTGGCCAGCTTCTCCGTGTAGCGCTGGTCGCGGTGCAGCCAGCTGATGGGCGTGGCCTCGCCCTGCTGCGCGATGAGGTCCTTGGCATAGCGCGAGATCGGCGCCAACGGATCATCGTTCAGCTCGCTGCCCGCCACCACGGGGATCCATTCATCCAGGAGCTGGACCAGCGAGCGGGCCATGCGCGTCTTGGCCTGGCCGCGCAGGCCGAGCAGGTTGATGCTGTGCCCGGCGAGGATGGCGCGCTCCAGCGCAGGGATCACGGTCTCGTCGTAGCCGTGGATGCCGGCGAAGAGCGGCTCGCCGCTGCGCATCCGGGCGATGAGGTTGGCGCGGAGCTCGGCCTTCACGGAACGCGGCGCGTAACCGCTCTTCTTCAGTTCGCCGAGGGTGGTGGGGAGCTTTTTCATGGGGCTTGGGAGGGCGCATCATGATGCGCACTTACGCTGGATATCATGATGCTTTGCGGTTGGAGGCATGATCGCGGAACACCATGTCCGCAAGGCCCTGCAGGCCGGTGTAGAAGGCGCGGCCCTGGTTGGCCTCGGTGAAGCGCTCGATGAAGCGCTGCAGGTAGGGATCGCGCGCGATCATGAAGGTGGTGATGGGAATCTGCGCCTTGCGCGCCCGCACGGCGGCATCGAGGCAGCGCGCCACGATGAAGTCGTCGAGCCCGAAGCTGTTCATATAGTACTCGCCGTCGCGCTTGATGCAGCTGGGCTTGCCGTCGGTGATCATCACGATGCGGCGGTTGCGCACCTTGCGGCGACGAAGCAGGTCCATGGCCAGCTCCAGGCCGGCCACCGTGTTGGTGTGGAAGGGCCCCACCTGCAGGTAAGGCAGGTCCTTCAGGCTCACCTGCCACGCATCGTTGCCGAAGACCACGATGTCGAGCGTGTCCTTCGGGTAGCGGCGCTTGATCAGCTCGGCCAGCGCCATGGCCACCTTCTTGGCGGGCGTGATGCGGTCCTCGCCGTAGAGGATCATGCTGTGGCTGATGTCGATCATGAGCACGGTGGCACAGGCGCTCTGGTGCTCGGTCTGGATCACCTCCAGGTCGTCCTCGCTCAGGCGCAGGTCGTCGATGCCGCGCTGCTGGGCGTTGCGGATGCTGTCGCTCATGGCCACCTGCTCGATGCGGTCGCCGAAGCGGTAGGCGCGTCGGTCGCTGGTGGGCTCATCGCCGGGACCGGCCTTGCGCAGGCCGTGGCTGCCGCGCTCGCTCTTCTTCAATTTGCCGAAGACCTGGTCCAGCGCGCGGTCGCGGATCAGCTTCTCCGCCTTGCCGGTGAGCGGCGTCTTCCCGCCTTTCGTGGGCCGGCCGATCATGCCGTGCTTCCGCAGATCATCCTCGAACTCCTTGCGGCCGTAGGCCTTCGTGTAGAAGCCGTGCTCCTTGTCCAGCTCGTCCATCCAGTCGAGCGCCTCCTCCACATCGCCGCTGGTGTGGGTGAGCAGTTCCAGGAAGAGCGGCAGCAGCTGCTCGAACGGCGTGCGATCGTCGCGCGGGGGCACGTACTTGGAGAAGCGGTGGCCGATCATGCAGCGAAGTAACACCAGCGGAGGGCCGGGGTTCGGGGCGGGAGGAAAAGGCAGTGCCCAAGCCCGAAGCCCTCCTTTGGTGGTTCGGCCCCCTCATTCGTTTCTTGCTGTCCCTGATCCGAGCCTTCCTGCCCTGACCCATGCCCCTCTCCCGCATCGAGATCCGCCGCCGCGCCACCGCCTTCGCCAAAGAGTGGGCCGATGCCGCCGACGAGCACGCCGAGGCCAAGAGCTTCTGGGACGGCTTCTTCCAGGTCTTCGGCCTCAACCGCAAGCGCGTGGCCACCTTCGAGCACCACGTGAAGAAGCTCAGCGGCGCCGACGGCTTCGTGGACCTCTTCTGGCCCGGCAAGCTCGTGGTGGAGCACAAGAGCAAGGGGCGCAGCCTCGATAGGGCCTTCGACCAGGCCATCGACTACCTCCACGGGCTGCACGAGCACGAACTGCCCCGCTACATCATCGCCAGCGACTTCGCCCGCATCCGCGTGCACGACCTGGAGACCAAGGAGAGCACCACCATCGCCCTGGCCGAGCTGCCCAAGCGCATCGAGCTCTTCGACTTCATCAGCGGATGGACGGCCCCCAAACCGCTGGAGCAGGACCCGGTGAACCGTAAGGCCGCCGAGCTCATGGCCCAATTGCACGACGAGTTGAAAGCCTCCGGCTACACCGGCCACGCGCTCGAGGTCTATCTGGTCCGCCTCCTCTTCTGCCTGTTCGCCGACGATACCGGCATCTTCGAGCAGCAGGTCTTCTACGACTTCATCGAGGGCCACACCAAGGAGGATGGCAGCGACGTGGGCCAGCAGCTCGCCTGGCTCTTCCAGCTGCTGAATACGCCTGACGAGCAGCGCAGCCGCAACCTCGACGACCGCTGGAAGGACTTCCACTACATCAACGGCAAGCTCTTCGCCGAGACCCTGCCCATTGCCACCTGGGACGGCCGCATGCGCGCCACCCTGCTCGAATGCGCCGCCCTCGACTGGACCAACATCAGCCCGGCCATCTTCGGCGCCATGTTCCAAGGGGTCATGGACCCCCGGCAGCGCCGCGACCTCGG
>DDRC01000176.1:0-11870 GCA_002342985.1 Flavobacteriales bacterium UBA2426 | reverse complement strand
GTGATCACCTACCGCGAGCTGCGCCGCCTGGAGCTCGAAGTGCTCAAGGTGAAGCTCAAGGGCCAGCAGGTCACCAACGTGCAGCACTTCGTGAACCTCGATGTGGACCGCTTCTATGGCATCGAGATCGAGGAGTTCCCCGCCCAGATCGCCCAAGTGGCCCTCTGGCTCACCGACCACCAGATGAACATGGAGGTGAGCCAGGCCTTCGGCGATTACATGGTGCGCATTCCGCTGCGCCAGAGCGCCACCATCGCCCATGCCAACGCCCTCCGGCTCGATTGGCAAAGCCTCCTCACGGCCGTCACTCCGGAGGCCGGGCGACCGAAGGTCGTGGGCCCCGGCCATCCGGAGTCTCACCCAAGCACGAGCAATCCCGTGC
The DNA here is from genome assembly GCA_002342985.1 of Flavobacteriales bacterium UBA2426. Classification (GTDB taxonomy): domain Bacteria; phylum Bacteroidota; class Bacteroidia; order Flavobacteriales_F; family PHOS-HE28; genus PHOS-HE28. The sequence goes on along the minus strand of DDRC01000176.1, from coordinate 11,488 downwards.
TCGGTGAGACTCCGGCTCGCGCTCGCGGAGCCTCGCTTGGCCGGAGTGACGCCCAACCACGCTACGACTACATCCTCGGCAACCCGCCATTCATCGGCAGCAAGCTCATGACCGCCGACATGCGCGCCGACATCGAGCGCGTCTTCACCGGCGTGAAGGGCGCGGGCACCCTGGACTTCGTGTGCGGCTGGTACGGCTTGGCCGCGCAATACATGAAGGCCCACGGCGCCAAGCAGACCAAATGCGCCTTCGTGAGCACCAACAGCATCGTGCAGGGTGAGCAGGTGGGCACCCTCTGGGGCCACCTCCTCGCGCAAGGCATCAAGATCCACTTCGCCCACCAGACCTTCCGCTGGAACAATGAAGCGAAAGGTGTGGCGGGAGTGCACTGCGTAATAATCGGCTTTGGAAATGCCGAGGTTGCAGCTCATCGCCTCTACACATACGCTCATCCCAAAGCCTCAGCGGTAGAGGAGTCTGTTCCAAACATCAGTCCTTACCTATTTGCCGGACCAAGTGTTATCGCCGAGGGTCGATCTACGCCGCTGTGTGGCGTCAGTCCTCTTGTGAACGGGAGCATCCCCGCTGATGGTGGCAACCTCATTCTTGAGGATGAAGAGGTATCACAACTTCTCACGATTGAACCAGGCGCCAAAGTGTGGCTGCGACCTTATGTTGGAGCCGAGGGCTTTATTCATAACGAATATCGTCAGTGCCTTTGGCTTGCAGAAGCAAGTCCAAACGATCTAAGGCAGCTACCCGAGGTATTGAAGAGGGTTCAGGCCGTCAGAGAGATGCGCGCAGTGAGCAAGAAGATTCCAACGCGTGAGAAGGCGAATACACCGACTCTCTTCACCGAGGATCGCCAGCCCCGAAAGGGTTTCTACTTGGCCATACCCCGCACATCCTCTGAGAATCGACGCTTCATACCGCTGGGGTTCCTCTCGGCTGACATTATCGCCGCGAACGATCTGCAAATGGTGCCCGGCTCCTCTCTGTACCTCTTCGGGGTCTTATCGAGCACTATGCATAATGCTTGGGTACGAGTTACTTCAGGCAGGTTGGAAAGCAGGATTCGATACTCCGCAAAATACTCATACAACACCTACCCTTGGCCAGAGTCTCCCACCGCCGCGCAGAAGGCCGCGGTGGAGGCCGCCGCGCAAGGCGTGCTGGATGCGCGCGTCAATCACAAGGGCGCCAGCCTCGCCGACCTCTACGACCCGCTCACCATGCCGCCGGATCTGGTGAAAGCCCACGCCGCGCTGGACAAGGCCGTGGACAAGTGCTACCGCGCGCAGCCCTTCGAGAGGGATGCGAAACGGGTGGAGTACCTGTTCGGCCTGTATGAGAAGTACACGGCGGGGTTGCTGGCGGGGGCGAAAGCGAAGAAGCAAACTAAGGAATGAATCATGCTCAGTGAAACAGGCCCCCGAGTGGTGTACTGGCTCGGCGCAGGAGCTAGCGCGAAGGCCCTGCCTACGGTGAACATTATGCCACAGGCGCTAACTGTTCAAGCTGAACAGCTACGAAGAATATATGGTCCGGATGACCAAATTCGTGAAGAGCTTAATGCCTATGAAAAGAAGCTCAAGGAATTGGCTGACTTGTCAATCTCTTACGGCTCGCTCGACACCTACGCCAGATCACTGTACTTGCAAGCGGATAAAGCCGATGAGCTGGCAGAACTGAAACTGCATCTATCGATGTACTTCGTACTTGCACCAGCGGTAGTGTTCGCACCACCACCGGTAATGCTGGGCCTAGAGGAGTATCGCGCCGCCTATGACCTTGACCCTCGGTACATGGGCTGGCTGGCTGTCCTGCTGAACAATGATTTAGGCCTTAATCCAAGAGTCAAGGTAATCTCTTGGAACTACGACTTCCAAGTGGAACTGGCACTTGGTCGATACTTCAAGCCAGGTGCACTCGATCAAGTGCATGAGCGTTGCAAGATCTATCCTTCAAGCGGTCATCACAAGATTGACGAAGGCAACTTCTTCTTGGCCCATCTGAACGGTATTGCAGGCCAAGAGAAGCGGGGCAGCTCCTTTCATCCTTGGTACAGGTCGCATGTAGGTTTCTTTCCGGACTGGATTACCGGCTTGTTCAAGGTATACGGCAAAGCAGACCATATCGGCCAGAAGATGAGGGTGGGCTTTGAGGAACGCTTGACATTCGCTTGGGAGGCAAAGCCTGTCGCCGAGGGCGCGATACGCATGGGTGAAGCGGCACTTAGGGAGGCCGAAGTCCTAGTGATCATAGGGTATTCCTTTCCTGCATTCAATCGGCTCATCGATAAGAGGCTCATTGCTGCATTCGACGACGGCCCCAAGCCAAAGCGCCTCGTCTTGCAGAATCGTAACGCAACACGTGACGGCTTCCTGAACCTGTTCGATGTGGATCAGAATCGTCTATCCATATCCGTTGATACCAATCCGGATCAATTCCATCTTCCTAATGAGCTCTTCTTATAGCCTGTAAGTCCCTCGCTGTTAACGCTCTGGCAATCGTTTTCCCTCATGGCATCTAGGTCCTGTATCCGGGCAATCCTATCAACACAAGCGGCGTTACTAATTCGGTGAAGATGCCATGTCCCTCTCCGAAGCATGGTTCACCGCACGCGCCGCCCGCATGGGCCTCCTCGCCTTCAAGCATGGCCACGCGGAGTTCGAGCCCTTCATGAGCGCCTGCGGCTTCATGTGGGATGACCTCGTTCGGGCCGGTCTGCTACGCCTGAAGCAGGCACGCTCCACCGCCGAGCTGCTCGACCATGAGCCTACGCACAAGGGCCGCTCCCTCTTCCATTGGGAAAAGGACTACGACATCCTCATGGTGAAGAAGGGCATGGGCCTGGCCATCGTGGATGCGGTGCGGGCGGACGAGCAATGAACCCTGAGCCATCGTACCGGTGAACCCATCGCCGGTGGCCGTGCGCCGCCCAGCCCACCAACCGCGAACCACTGGCCTCCGAACCCCTCAACCGCAAGGGCCTAGCGCCCAAGGCCATTCGCCCATGCCATTCCATTCCATCCCTGTACAATCCAGGCCACGGTGTCCAGTCTCTCCAACCACCGCACCCGCTCCACCCTGCCCACCCAGCCTGTCGGGTCCACCCGGTACTCCCCAGCCATTCCCAGCCATCCCGTCCTTACCCTCCCTTCCGGCCCGCGCAACTGCAATTGCTTCAGTCGCAATGTCAATTGTGTCACCCGCCACGGCGTTTGCTAGGGTCGCAATCCCTCTTGCTACCCGTACAGCCCCGTTTGTCACCCCGACAACTGCAATTGTTTCAGGCTCAATGCCGTTTGCTGCCCTCGCAGCGGCTCTTGCTCGGGTCCCAGCGCCGTTTGCGCGGGGCTTAGCATCGGTTGCTTCACCGCGAGCCTCGCTTGCTTCGCCGTGCGCGGCATCTGCGGGCGGCATAGCGCCGTTCTGCGAAGGTCGGTGCGCCGTCTGCTACACCGATAGCGCCACCTGATCGGGTCGCAGCGCCATTGGCTTCCCTATGCGCGGCACCTGCGTCGCTCGCAACGTCGTCCGCGCGCATCGCACCGCCGTCCGCGCATCCTCCATCTGCCATTGTTGCAGCGCTTCCCGGAAGCACCTCGCCCGGCACCGGGCTCCCGGGCCCTCACCATCGCGTTGCCATGGGAACACGGGCCCGCAGCCAATGCGTGGTGCAATCCCCTTCACCCGGCGGCCTGCACCATACGCACGGTGGCGGTGGGCCAAGGGCCAGGCCATCGTGGATGCGGTGCGGGCGGCACGCCCTGTGCCCAATCGTTCGCTCCGTGCCGCACCGCCGTCCCCTTTCACCACCCGCCCCGCTACCTTGCCTGCCCCTCAACTCCGACCATGAACGCACGCACCCTCCTGCTCACGGCCGCTATCGGCCTCGCAAGCGCCGCGGCCACCGCCCAGCAAGCCCTCACCAACAAGGACATCTGGGCCAGCCCGCTCTTCAGCGCCGAGATGGTGGGCGGCCTGGCCAGCATGAAGGACGGCCTGCACTACACCGTGCTCGAAGAGGATGGCGGGCAGCCGGCCATCAACCAGTACGCCTACCGCACCGGCGCCAAGGTGGCCACGCTGGTTAGGGCCAGCGAGCTGGTGCCGGCGGGCGGCAAGGAGCCCATCGCCATCGAGGGCTACAGCTTCAGCGGCGATGAGCGCAAACTGATGATCGAGACCGAGGGCGAGCCCATCTACCGCTACAGCTCCTTCGCCTACAACTACGTGTTCGACCGCGCCAGCAAGCAGCTGGTGCCGCTCAGCGACCTGAAGAAGGCCAAGCAGCGCCTGGCCACCTTCAGCCCCGATGGCAGCAAGGCCGCCTTCGTGCGCGACAACAACCTCTTCGTGGTGGACCTGGCCACGATGAAGGAAGAGCAGATCACCACCGATGGCGAATGGAACAAGGTGCTGAATGGCGCCACCGACTGGGTGTACGAGGAGGAATTCACCCTGGTGCAGGGCTACGCCTGGAGCCCCGATGGCAGCAAGCTCCTGTACCTGCGCAGCGACGAGAGCGGCGTGAAGGAATTCGACATGACCTACTACAAGGGCCAGCTCTACCCCAGCGAGTACCGCTTCAAGTATCCCAAGGCAGGCGAGGACAACAGCAAGGTCTCCCTGCACCTGCGCGACCTCAGCTCCGGCCTCACCTACAGCATACCGCTCGGCACTGAGGAGACCGACATCTACGTGCCGCGCCTCGGCTTCACCCCCAAGGGCGAGCCCTGGTTCATGCGCATGAACCGCCTTCAGAACGAGAAGGTCATCCTCACCGTGAAACTGCCGCCGCCCGGTAGCAAGATGCGTCCCGTGCCCACCGAGGTGTACAAGGAGACCAGCAAGACCTACATCGAGGTCACCGACGACCTGCACTTCCTGGCCGATGGCAGCGGCTTCATCCTCACCAGCGAGAAGGATGGCTGGAACCACATTTACCGGGTGAGCCTGAAGGATGGCGCGCAGCAGCAGCTCACGCGCGGCGCCTGGGACGTGATCGGCGTGAAGGGCATCGACGAGAAAGGGCAGCGCGTGGTGTTCACCGCCGCGAAGAGCGCGCCTGAGAACCAGGACGTGCTTGCCGCGCCGCTCAGCGGAAAGGGCGTGATCGCGCTCTCCCCCGCCGGCGGCGTGAACGATGCGGAGTTCAGCACAGCCTTCCGCTTCTTCATCAACACCCGCAGCACCTTGAACACCCCGCCGGTGATCACCCTGCACGAGGGCAACGGCAAGCAGGTGAAGGTGCTGAAGGACAATGCCAAGCTCGCGAAGACCTGCGCCGATTACGGCATGCAGCCCCGCGAGTTCTTCACCTTCACCACCGATGAGGGCGTGGAGCTGCGCGGCTGGATGATGAAGCCGAAGGGCTTCCAGAGCCGCGAGCGCTACCCGGTGCTGCTCACGCAGTACAGCGGCCCCAACAGCAACCAGGTGGTGGACCAATGGGGCGGGCGCGCCTCCATGTGGCACAGCCTGATCGCGCAGCAGGGCTACATCGTGGTGAGCGTGGATCCGCGCGGCACCGGCCATCGCGGGCGCGACTTCCGCCACATCACCTACGGCCAGCTGGGCAAGTACGAGACCATCGACCACATGGCCGCCGCCAAGTGGCTGAGCCAGCAGCCCTGGGTGGACAAGGACCGCATCGGCATCTGGGGCTGGAGCTACGGCGGCTACATGAGCAGCCTGTGCATCACCAAGGGCGCCGACCTCTTCAAGGCCGCCATCGCCGTGGCGCCCGTGACCAACTGGCGCTACTACGACAGCATCTACACCGAGCGCTACATGGGCCTGCCCAAGGACAACGCCAGGGGCTACGACGACAACAGCCCGGTGTTCCACGCCGCCAAGCTGAAGGGCAATTACCTGCTGATCCACGGCCTGGCCGATGACAACGTGCACTACCAGAACGCCGCCGAGATGACCAACGCGCTGATCAAGGCCAACAAGCCCTTCGATCAATTCATGTACCCCGACCGCAACCACGGCATCTACGGCGGCACCACACGGCTGCATCTCTACGAGATGATGACCGCCTGGCTGCTGCGCAACCTGTAGTCAGCGCCCCCAGGCCCTTGTTCAATCGGCCGCCCGAGTCCATGGACCGCTGAGCGCACAGGCCCCTGCTCCCTTCGGCATCCTTGGATATGCGTCCCCACGGGACGCTGAGCACTTGACGACGCCCCCTCCCCCTTGCCCGCCGGGCCACCGTGATTCAGCCCCTTTTCTACCTTGGCGCACCTCACTTCCAACCCCATCCGATGAGCTCGAGCATCGACACCATGACCATCCCTGTCGGCGAACCGCCCACCCACGGCCATCCCAAGGGGCTGTACTGGCTCTTCATGGCCGAGATGTGGGAGCGCTTCTGCTACTACGGCATGCGCGCCCTGCTGCTGCTCTACCTGGTGAAGAGCCTGGCCATGGGCGACAACATGGGCTTCGCGGTGTACGGCGCCTACACCGCGCTGGTGTATGTGATGCCGGTGATCGGCGGCCGCATCGCCGACAGCATCCTGGGCTCGCGCCTGGCGGTGCTGCTGGGCGGGGTGCTCATGGCCATCGGTGAGTTCATCATCGTGGGCGGCACCGAGATGCTCCTCTTCTGGGGCATGGCCGTGATCATCGTCGGCAACGGCCTGTTCAAGCCCAACATCAGCACCATGGTGGGCCGCCTCTACCCCGACGGCGACAAGCGCAAGGACAGCGGATTCACCATCTTCTACATCGGCATCAACCTGGGCGCGCTGCTGGCCACCACGGTATGCGCCGAAGTGGGCAACATCTACGGTGCCCGTGCCGGCTTCGCGCTGGCCGGCATCGGCATGCTGGCGGGCATCCTCATCTTCCAGCTCGGCAGCCGGCACTACGGCCACGTGAGCGCCCCGCCCTCCCCGGAGACGCTGCACAAGCCCAAGTACGGTCCGCTGAGCCCCTTCACCGCGGTGATCCTGGGCTGCCTGGCGCTCATCCCTGTCCTCTACTTCCTGCTGCGCAACACCGACATCGCGGGCTATGTGCTGCTGGCCGTGGCCGTGCTGGTCATCGGAAGCCTCATCATGCGGGGCATCAAGGACGGCAAGCAGCAGCTCGACAAGATGTTCGGCTTCATCATCCTCATGTTCTTCAACGTGGTGTTCTGGGCCTGCTTCGAGCAGGCGGGCAGCAGCCTCACCCTCTTCGCCGACCGCAACGTGGACCGCCATGTGTTCGGCTGGGAGATGGGGGCCGCGACCACGCAGTTCTTCAACCCGGCCTTCATCCTGCTCTTCGGCTCGGTGTTCTCCATCATGTGGGTGAAGCTGAAGACCGCCGGCAAGGACCCGAGCATCCCCATGAAGTTCGGGCTCGGCATCACCCAGCTGGGGCTCGGCTACCTTGTGGTGCTGCTGGCCGCGCCGCTGGCGATCGAGTACCAGGTGCCCCTGTGGACACTGGCGCTCCTCTACATGCTGCACACCACGGGCGAGCTCTTCCTCAGCCCCATCGGCCTGAGCATGGTGACCAAGCTGGTGCCCAAGGACATGACCGGCACCGCCATGGGCGCCTGGTTCCTGAGCATCGCCGGAGCCAACTATGCAGCCGGCATGCTGGCCAAGCTCACCGGCGCCGAGCACGGCAGCGGCGAAGGCGAAGCCGTGGACACCGCGGCCAGCCTGGCCACCTACGTGGATGTATACAGCACCATGGGCTATGTCACCGTGGGCATCGGCCTGTTCCTGGTGGTGATGAGCCCCTTGGTGAACCGCCTCTTCCACGGCATCCGCTAAGGCGCAGGGCGCATCGCACGCATGGCAGCCGCCGCTCCCTCCCTGGCCGAGATCCGGGGCTTCAAGGGCCAGTACCCGCGACAGCTCTGGAGCCTGTTCTTCACCGAGATGTGGGAGCGCTTCTGCTTCTACGGCATGCGGGGCATGCTCACCGTCTTCATGGTGAGCAACCTCGGCCTCGACGACCCAACGGCCAACCTCCAGTACGGCGCCATCCAGGCCTTCGTATACGCCTTCACCTTCATCGGCGGGGTGTTCGCCGACCGGATCCTCGGCTTCCAGAAGTCGCTCTTCTGGGGCGCCCTGCTGATGATCGCCGGCGGGCTCATCGTGGCCGTCTCGCCCAAGGAGCACTTCTACATCGGCACCTGCTTCTCCATCATCGGCACGGGCTTCTTCAAGCCCAACATCAGCACCATGGTGGGCCAGCTCTACCACGCTGACGACAGCCGGCGCGACGCGGGTTTCAGCCTGTTCTATGCCGGCATCAACGTGGGGGCCCTGCTCGGGGGCGCCATCATGGTGAGCGTGGGCAAGTACTACAGCTGGCGCCTGGCCTTCGCCTTGGTGGGCGTGGTGATGTCCATCAGCCTGGTGAACTTCCTGCTCACCCGGCGCAGCCTGGGCCCCATCGGCCTGAGCCCGCTGCACGCCGACATGCCGCGGAACCGGCGCCGCTTCTATGAGATCGCCACCTACGTCGGCTCCCTGCTCGTGATCCCCCTGGTGCTGCTGCTGGTCACCAACACGCGGTACACGGACCTGTTCATGTACATCATCGGGCCCGCCACCCTGGCCTACCTGGCCTGGGAGATGCGTCGGTTCACCGCCCAGGAGAACAAGCGCCTGCTCGCCGCCCTGGTCTTCATCCTTTTCTCCATCCTGTTCTGGGCCTTCTTCGAGCAGAGCGGCGGCTCACTCAGCCTCTTCGCGCTCAACAACCTGCGGCACTCGCTGCTGGGCCTGCCGATGGACCCCAACGTGGTGAACAACGGCGTGAACTCGCTCTTCGTGATCCTGTTCGCTGCGCCCATCGGCATCCTGTGGGTGTGGCTGAGCAAGCGGCGCATGGAGCCGAACAGCGTGGTGAAGTTCGGGATGGGCTTCCTGCTGCTGGCCCTGGCCTTCTTCGTCTTCCACGCCACCATCCACCTGGCCGGCCCGGACGGCCTCACCTCGCTTGACCTCTTCACCCTTGGCTACTTCGTCATCACCTTCGGGGAGCTGTGCCTATCGCCGATCGGCCTGTCGCTGATGACCAAGCTTGCGCCTCAGCCCGTGCAGGGGCTGATGATGGGGATGTGGTTCCTGGCGAGCGCCTATGGCCAATACGTGGCCGGTCTGCTCGGCGCGGGCATGAGCCTGGCCGACGAGACCGCCACCAACATCGAGAAGCTGCAGTCCTATACCGACGGCTACCAGCAGCTGGCCCTGTATGCGCTCGTAGCGGGGCTGGCCCTGCTGGCCATCTCTCCCTTCGTGCGCCGCCTGATGCGCGGCGTCCACTGACCCGAACCCGGCACGATGCTTGAAAGCCCCCGTCATCCATTGACCATGCGCAACGCCCTCCGCCCCGCCCGCGTGCTGCTCCTGGCAGCCCTGCTCGCCCCCCTTCACTTGGCCGCCCAGACGGGCAGGACCGCCGCAACGGCCGCACCTGCCAAGGGCATCCGCTGGCTGAGCATGGAGGATGCCCAGGCCCAGGCCAAGAAGGCCCCCAAGCCGCTCTTCGTGGACGTCTACACCAGCTGGTGCGGGCCGTGCAAGATGCTCGATGCCAGGACCTTCGCTGACCCCAAGCTGGCCGAGTACGTGAACAAGCACTTCTATCCCGTGAAGTTCAACGCGGAGAGCGGCGAACCCGTGACCTTCAAGGGCCAGAAGTTCACCAACCCGGACTTCAACCCCGGCATGGTGGGCGGCCGCAACGGCACCCACCAATTGACCATGGCCATCGCCAATGTGCAGGGTCGCATCGCCTATCCCACCGTGGTCTACCTGGACAGCGACCTGAATGTGCTGGCACCGGTACAGGGCTACATGACGCCGGAGCAGATCGAGCCGATCCTGGTCTACTTCGGCGAAGGGCACTACAAGAGCCAGGAGTACCAGGCTTTCCTCAACGGCTTCAAGAGCCGCTGGACCGCGCCGTAGGGCCTGAAGCCGTCGCGCGGAAAGCCCCCGTGATGGGGCTTTCCCGTTGTTGCCCACCTTGCCGGAAGCCGGGATCGGCATGGCCTTGAGCGGGCCCGCACGTATCCTGATGAACCTTCGCCCGGCGACGTTGTTCGCATGCTACTTTAGCGGCCATTCATTCCACATCCACCTTTTCAACGAGCGGCGATGAGCGAGAAAGCGCAGATCATCCTCAACGGCAAGACCTATGAATTCCCGGTGATCCAGGGGAGCGAAGGCGAGAAAGCCATCGATATCAGCAAGCTGCGCGACGAAACGGGCTACATCACCCTCGATTTCGGCTACAAGAACACGGGTGCCACCACCAGCGCCATCACCTTCCTCGATGGCGAGGAGGGCATCCTGCACTACCGGGGCTATCCCATCGAGCAGCTCGCCGAGAAGGCCAGCTTCATCGAGGTGGCGTACCTGCTGCTGTTCGGCGACCTGCCGAACCGGAAGCAGCTGGACGAGTTCGAGGGGAACATCCGGTACCACTCGCTGGTGCATGAGGACATGAAGCATTTCTTCGAGTTCTTCCCGAGCAATGCCCATCCGATGGGCATCCTCTCGGCGATGGTGAACTCGCTGAGCACCTTCTACCCCAAGAGCCAGGACCCGCACCGCCCGCAGCATGAGGTGCTGCGCACGGTGTACCGCCTCATCGCCAAGATGCCGACGCTGGCGGCCATCAGCTACAAGAACAACCTGGGCCACCCCTACATGTACCCCAACAACAAGCTGGGCTACGTGGAGAACTTCCTTTACATGATGTTCGCCCTGCCCACCGAGGAGTACAAGGTGGACCCGGTGGTGGCCAGCGCGCTCAATACGCTGCTCATCCTGCATGCGGACCATGAGCAGAACTGCAGCACAAGCACGGTGAGGATCGTAGGCAGCAGCCAGAGCAACCTCTACAGCGCGGTGAGCGCCGGCATCGCCGCCCTCTGGGGCCCCCTTCACGGCGGCGCCAACCAGGAGGTGATCGAGATGCTGGAGACCATCCGCAACGACGGCGGGGACATCCAGAAATGGGTGAACAAGGCCAAGGACAAGAACGACCCTTTCCGCCTCTTCGGCTTCGGCCACCGGGTGTACAAGAACTTCGACCCGCGCGCCCGCATCATCAAGAAGGCCTGCGACGATGTGCTGGCCAAGCTCGGCGTGAACGACCCCGTGCTGGAGATCGCCAAGCAGCTGGAGGAGATCGCACTGAAGGACGACTACTTCATCAGCCGCAAGCTCTACCCCAACGTGGATTTCTACAGCGGCATCATCTACCGCGCCATCGGCATCCCCACCCGCATGTTCACGGTGATGTTCGCGCTCGGCCGCCTGCCGGGGTGGATCGCGCAGTGGAAGGAGATGGTGGAGAACAAGGAGCCGATCGGCCGGCCGCGGCAGATCTACACCGGCGCCACCAAGCGCGATTACGTGGCGCTGAAGGACCGCAAGTAAGCAGGATGCAGACGACCCTGGACGGCCGCCCGCAGGCGGCCGTTCTGCTTTCCGGCAGCGCGTCTGGTGCA
>DDRC01000057.1 GCA_002342985.1 Flavobacteriales bacterium UBA2426 | reverse complement strand
AACTGTAAGCTCCCCCAAGATCAGGTGCGTGGGATAGAAGAAACCCACAACCAACCTGAACTTTGGAGCGATGAGAAAGAGCAAGTGGACGGAAGCGCAGATCGTTGCGATGCTGCGCGAGCATGAGCAGGGCCGCAAGGTGGCGGACGTCTGCCGGGAGCATGGCGTGAGCCAGCCAACCTTCTACCAATGGAAGGCCAAGTATGGCGGCATGGGCGTGAGCGAGCTCAAGGAGCTGCGCGCGCTACGTGAGGAGAACACCAAGCTGAAGCTCAAGCTGGCCGACACGATCCTGGACCGTGACATCCTCAAGGAGATCCTGGGAAAAAAGCCCTAGGGCTCGCCGAGAAGCGTGAGATGGCACACTGGCTTGTGACGCAGTGCAAGCGGAGTGTTCGGCGAGCCTGTAAGCTGCTGGGATTGAGCCAAAGCGTGTATCGCTACGAGCCCATTTCCAAGGACGACATCGAGGTGATCGAGCACATGAACCACTGGGTGACCAAGAAGCCGACCTGGGGTTTTTGGAAGGTGTACAAGCGTGTGCGAAAGGACGGACGTATCGTGAATCACAAGCGCCTTTACCGGCTGTACATCGTGGCCGGCCTGAACCTGCGCCGCCCCACCAAGAGGCGCGTGCCCGAACGCGTGAAGGAACCGTTGTGCCTGCCGATCGGCCCGAACATCACCTGGAGCATGGACTTCATGGCGGACCGGCTCCTGAACGGCAACAAGCTGCGCACCTTCAACGTGATCGACGACTTCGGTCGCGAGGCGCTGAACATCACCATCGACACCTCGATCCGTGCCCAGTACGTGACCCGCGAACTGGACAAGCTGATCGAGTGGCGCGGCAAGCCTGAACGCCTGCGCGTGGATAACGGCCCGGAGTTCATCGCCCAGGAGATGGAGCTCTGGGCCGAGCGCAACGGAATAGAGCTGACATTCATCGAGAAGGGGCGCCCCATGCAGAACGGCTTGATCGAGCGCTTCAACCGCACCTACCGCGAGGAAGTGCTTGATGCCTACCTCTTCGAGAGCCTTGAGCAGTTGAGGCAGCTTACCATCGAGTTCATCTGGAGCTACAACAACGAACGCCCCCACGATGCGCTCATGGATCATACCCCGCGCGAGTTCCTGTTGAAATGTGGACAACTCCCTGCCCACTACACAGGCTCACGCGCGGACTTCCCCACATTCCAACAGGACGATCACACCGACATCACAGAAAGTGTGATCTTTAGGAACTCGCGCGCCTGATCAGGGGGAGCTTACATTGGCGCAGGTCGCGATCGGCAGAGGTGATCGGCCCTGCGGAGTCGCTCGCGTTTTCCGAGCTTCGCTGTATGCAATGCACCCGGATCACGCTTCCGTTCGCCTTCCTGCTGGCCGCAGGCGCCTCCGCGCAGCCCTGCGATTGCCCTTCCGCATTCAACTGGATGGTGAGTACCTTCGAGGGGAACGACGCTGGATTCCAGCTGGTGGTGGATCGCAAGGGCTTGGCGGAGTACACCAAGCACACCGAAGCCATGCGCAGCCGTGCGGAGCAGAGCGGCGATCTGATGGCATGCACGGAGGTGTTGAACGAGTGGCTGCATTGGTTCCGCAAGGGGCACATCGGGATCGGGCCAACGGAGCAGGGGCAGGCTTCGGTGCCACCGTCGGCAGGATCCGCGGCGCAGCCGACGGCCATGCCCGTAGCGCGTTCGGTGAAGCTCTCCGAAGCGGATCTGGTGAAGCGCTTGCAGAAGGCGGGCAGCGCGCGCCATCCCTTGGAGGGCGTGTGGACGATGGGCCCTTACCGCGTGGGCATCGTGCGCCAGGCGAAGGACGCTTCGCGCTTCGATGCGGTGATCCTGGCCTCGGAGAACAGGAATTGGAGGCCCGGCGAGGTGAAGGCGGAACTGCAGCAGCAAGCCAATGGCCGATTCACCGGCACCTTCTACATGGGCGATCACTCGCCGGAGCCGGTGGAGGCCTCCCTGCTGGGTGGCAGCGGGAGCATGCTGCAGATGCGTGGCGTGTGGATGCGCCAGCTGCCCGAACCGGCGTTTTCGCAGGCGGAACGTATCCACCTGCGGGCCATGGATGCCGAGCAGCCTTTCCTGGAGCGCCTTGGTGAGCGCACGCTCTACCTGCGCATCCCCTCCTTCGCCTTCGAGCAGAAGCCGCTGATCGACAGCGTGCTCGACGCGAATGATGCGCTTATCCGGGGCACCGAGAACCTGATCATCGACATCCGCTACGGCACCGGTGGCAGCGATGCGAGCTACAGCGGACTGATCCCCTACCTCTACACTGGGCCGATGCGATCAGTAGGCGTGAAGCTGCGTTCCACCGAGCTGAACGCGGCGGGCTACGAGGCCTATGCTGACATGTTCGGTCGTGACACGGAGAACGGGCGCTGGTGCATGGACGTGTCCACGCGCATGCGCGCTGCCCCAGGTACCTGGTTGGAGCTGAACGAGCAGCCTTGGTCCGTGGACAGCGCGCATACGGTGCTCCCGCTCCCGCAGCGCGTCGGCATCATCTGCAACGAGGGCAACGGCAGCACCGACGAGCAGTTCCTGCTGGAAGCGCGCACCAGCGCGAAGGTGAAGCTCTTCGGGTGGCCCACCAAGGGCGTGCTGGACGTGTCGAACATGCGGCGCGTGACATCGCCCGATGGCTGTTACGAACTCGGCTATTCCATGAGCATGAGCCACCGCCTCCCCCGCATGCCGGTGGACGTGATGGGCATACAGCCCGACCACTATCTGGATGAAGGGATCCCGGCCATGGAGTGGGTGGGCTATGTGCAGCGGGTGCTGGAGGGGCGGTGATCGTCGGCTATTCACCGGGCCACGGTGCGTAAGTGGCAGATGGCAGGGGTGGGGTCCCCAAGGCCGGGAGGGTTCCTTTGCCCCATGCCGCGCAAGGCTTCCAAGGATGCATTGACGCTCTTCGATGCGCTGGTGTACACCTGCCTCTACCGGGTGACGCTCGATCCACCGAGCGCGGCGCAGGCCTGGGTGATGCAGGTGCGCCATCAGCTCCGCGACCGCATCGGCGATTTCGCGGGCTTCTACCGGTTGCCCGGCATCCAGCTGCTCGAGGCCGACCTGCCGCCCGAGTATGAGCGGCCACTGGGCGATGCCGTGGCGCGCGCGGTGGCCGGCCTTCCGGGCTTCACGCTCCGGCTGGAGGGGTTGACGCATACGCCCGACCGTCGCCGCATCTGCATCGAGGTGGCGGCGCCAGGAGCGCTGGCGACCATGCGGCAGCGCATCGCCGATCACGTCCGCGCCAATCGGAGGATCAAGAAGCTGGGCGTGGAGGTGGCCGACCGGGCTGAGCTGGTGGTGGCGGATGGGCTGAAGGCAGCCCAGTTCGAGGAGGCTTGGGCGCTGCTGGGGCGCGAATCCTTCACCGCCGAGCACCGGGTGAACGATGTGGTGCTCCTCAAGCGCGAGTGGGCGGATACCTCCTTGGATGAACATGTGTGCACCATCCCCTTGCTCCTCGGGCGCTGAGGGCGCTCAGAGCCGTCGGGCCAGCAGCAAGCCGTCGCGCAGCGGCACCATCACCTTCTCCACACGCGGGTCGTTCGTCACCAGTTCGGCATAGCGAACGAGCGCCGCGGTCTGGTGGTCCTGCTCCTCCGCGGCCTTCAGCACCTTTCCGCTCCAGAGGACATTGTCCGCCATGATCAATCCACCGGGGCGCACGCGATCGACCACAGCCTCGAAGTACGCCGGATAGGCAGGCTTGTCCGCATCGATGAAGACCAGGTCGAAGGGCGTGGGCAGCGTCGGGATCACCTCCAGCGCGGGCCGCTGATGCGTGGTGATGCGGTCCTCGAACCCTGCGGCCTTGATATGCCGGGCCACCAAGGGCGGCAGATGCGGGTCGATATCGATGGTGTGCAGCATGCCCCCTGGCGCGAGCCCCTCGGCCAGGCACAGGGCGCTGTAGCCCGTGTAGGTGCCGATCTCCACGATCACCTTCGGACGCACCAAGTGGCTCAGCATCGACAGGAAGCGGCCCTGCAGGTGGCCGCTGCACATCTGCGGCATGTAGATGCTGGCGTGGGTCTCCTCGCGCAGGGCCTTCAGGTGCGCAGGCTCCTCACCGCTGTGCGCTTCGCAATAAGCCTCCAGAGCCGGATCAATGAACTGCATGGTGCGATGGTTGCGGCAAAGAACGCGAAAGGCGCCAGGACCCCTCCTTAGCGCCTGAACGTCCCTTCAATGAACGTCGCGCGCCAGTTGCGCCGTCGCAGTTCAGATCGCTGCGACCCTTTGGGTGCTTGGCGCCTTTGCGGTGGACCTCAACAGCAGCTCATCCCCTCCTCGATTCTGCCTGGTTGCAGAATGGGCTCCCCCGATCAACGCACCCCGAGCAATTCGAGGGCCTTCTCCAAAGCCGCATCCCTGCGCCAAGGCATGGTCACCTCCGTTGCCACCGGGTGGATGGGCTGCACGCCCCGACCGTCCACTGGTGCGTCCACCAGCCACCAGTCCTTGCGAGAAATGGTGCAGGTTATCCGGGTGTTCGGCAGCACCACCGTGCGACCGCTGCCGCTGATTACCGTACGGCAGCCCCCGCTCTCACTGCCGATCAAGGGCCCGCGCTGATGCGCTTCCAGCTGCGCAAGCACCATCGCGGTCACGGAGAAGCTTCCGCCGTCCATCAAGGTGCACAGCGCACCGGTGTAGCGGTTCTTCAATGGCCGGACCATTCCATGATGCGGCCCCTTGCGAACAAGCCGGAAGGGCCGATCGAGCAGATGGGCCAGCAGGCGTTTGGCCGAACGTGGCTCCCCGCCTTGATCCCCGCGCAGGTCGAGCACCAGGTGCTGCACACCGTGGGTCCGCAGCGTGTCGAACGCGGCGTCGATCTCGGCAGGCCTGAGGTCGTCCTTGGCAAAGCTCGGAATGCGCAACACGGCTGCCTTGTTGGCAAGCAGCGTAAGCTTCAAACGGCCATCCGAAGGCGGGGCACAGGGTTCCGGTAGCTCGTCGGAGGATCGCGCGCGAAGGATGAACTCCTGTCTTTCCCCGGCCTTCTCCACCTGCACGGTGAACTGTTCTGGCTCGCCATAGGAAAAGCGGTAATAGCTCCTGAACCATTGGTCCAAGCACCCAGATGGCGTAGCTGGTGTGCAGACCATCGCGCACCTGCCGCGTGATCAGCGTATCAAGGATGGCTTCTGCTGGCACGCCGTTGATGGCCTGCACGCGCGCACCCGCCAGCGTGGAGTCTTCAAGGCCTGCGCTGCAACGGAGATACAGGGCCGAATCGGTGACTGCGATAGGCAGCGGGAAGTAGCGGGCCGGTGCTTCCTGCGCCCATTCCTCCGACGGTAGGAAGAGGGTATGGCCGTCGCCCAGCAGGGGATAGAATACCGCGAGGCGGTTCAGGAGCTCGAACTCGGTGCATGGTCTGTCAACGCTGCGTCGAAGGCTGTCCGCGCACCGATCGAACTGTACGGGCGTGCAATAGCGGTAAAGGGCGGGGTGATGGGCCTTCAGCGCCTTCACCAGCACGTCCAGGTCCTCGCGCGCTTCTTCAGGGCTCCACGTCGGCATCCGGCTGAAGGGGCCAGGCTGCCCGTGGACGCGAGTGAGCGTAAGGGAGAGGAGCGCTAGTGCGCCGAAGCGTATCAGCGCGCCGGGCATGTCGCGAACTTAGTCGCAGTAGCTCCGTCCCGCCTCCTTCAGGAGAACGTAGCGTGTTCGTTGCGTCGCCGCGCCGTTGCGGTTCAGATCGCTGCGCTCCCTTGAGCCCTTCGCGTCTTTGCGTTGAACGTCGCATTGCCGTTGCGTCGTCGCACCGTTGCGGTTCAGATGGCTGCGCTCCTTTCCGCTCCTTGCGTCTTTGCGGTGAACCCTCAGTAGCAATACCTCCCCTCCGCGATCATCTTCTTCGCCACCGCCTTCCGCAGCTCGGCGGTGTTCTTGCTCCAGCGCTTGGGATCAGCCTTGATCTTGGATAATTGTGACGATGGACCTTCTGGTGGCTGAGCTATATTGTACGTCGGGAATTTGACAGAAATGTCGTCGACATGAACAAGGAACAGATCACCGGACTCTTCCGCCGGTTCGAAGAGGCCTGTTATCTCCACGAAGGTGTTGAGTGCTGGAGCGCACGTGAACTTCAGGTGATCTTGGGCTATGCGCGCTGGGAGAATTTCAGGGTGGCCGTGGAGCGTGCGCGGAAGTCCTGCGATGCGAGTGGCTACCGTATCCCGGACCATTTTCGTGAGGTCACGAAAATGGTCGCGCTCGGCAGTGGTTCCGAGCGCGCCGTGGAGGATGTGGCTCTGACCAGGTACGCGTGCTATCTCATCGCCCAGAACGGGGATCCCACCAAGCCGGAGATCGCCTTCGCACAGACCTACTTCGCGGTTCAGACCCGTAAGCAGGAACTGATCGAGAAGCGGTTGCTGGATGTCGCGCGGGTGTCAGCGCGTGAGAAGCTGACCCGCTCGGAGAAGAAGCTCTCCGGTATCCTCTTCGAGCTGGGTGTGGATGAGCGCGGCTTTGCCATCATTCGTTCCAAAGGTGACCAAGCGCTTTTCGGTGGCTTCACCACCGGTGACATGAAGCGGAAGCTCGGAGTTCCGGATAGCCGACCACTTGCAGACTTCCTCCCCACACTGACGATCAAGGCCAAGGACTTCGCCACCGAGCTCACCGGGCACAATGTGGTGGACAAGGATCTCCAAGGTGAAGCGCCGATCACCAAGGAGCATGTGGACAACAACGTTGCTGTGCGCAGGATGCTGGCCGAACGGGGCGTCAAACCGGAAGCGCTGTCTCCGGCCGAGGACCTGAAGAAGGTGCAACGCCGGTTGGAGGGGGAAGAGAAGAAGGTTGTACCAGCGGGAAAGAAGAAAGAGAAGTAGCAACATGAAGTGATGGAGGACAAGATGGATTCGATAGGTGTACCTGAGGTCGTGAAGTGGATGCATGAACAACTCGTTGTCGCACATTTCGACTTGGCCGAGTACAAGAAGATCTTCACTTCGGTGCAAGAGGACCTGGATGTTCTGAATTCAACGGGTCCGTTGTTCTTCGCGAGGCTGCACAGGCTGTACTGGCCCTCCTTCATTCATAACGCTGGAAGGCTCATGGATCCTGCAGTATCCATGGGGAGGGACAGTATCTCGTATGCGCGATTGGTTCAAGACGCCAAGGCACTGCCGTTCCACGAGAGCATCACTGCTTTGAAGGCCGAAGCGGACGGTCATTGGGAACCATTGAAGAAGATCCGGGATCGGATCATTGCGCACAGCGACTTTGAACTCGTGGTCACAGTGCCTTCTGAGGTGCACAAAGCCGAGACGGAGAGCATTGAGCGCATCTACGCCATTGCTGGCGAGTGCATCAAGTTATACTACCGCCATTTCGAGAATATGGGAGTCGGATATGATCACATTTGGCATCATGGTGGAGCCACGCAAATGCTATCCTATCTCAAGCGTGGAAGAGATGCTTGGGAATTGGAACGACGGGAACGTATCGCCCGGCAACCCTGACGGCTTGCGCTTGCTGGTCGCCTATTGATCAGAAGCAGTATTTCCCCTCCGCGATCATCCGCTTCGCCACCGCCTTCCGCAGCTCGGCCGTGTTCAGCGGCGTGTTCTTGCTCCAGCGCTTGGCGCCCATCAGCATCGCCTGGCGCTCGTCGCCCTCGGCGAAGTTGCACACGGCCTCCTTCGCCCACTTGTGGATGCGGTCGGCCGCATCGTGGATGTACAGCTGGCACATGGCGATCTGCTCGGCCACGTTGGCCGCACCTTTCAGCTCGGCCAGCTTCAGGGTGCGCAGCAGCACGCTCTCGGCCAGGTAGGTGTCGATCACCATGTCGGCGATGTGCATCAAGGTCTCCTGATGCTTCGCCAGTTCGAGGCCCAGCTTCTGCGCGGCGCCACCGGCGGCCATCAGCACGGCCTTCTTGAAGTTCGCCACCATGCGCTTCTCGTCGGCGAGGAGCGAATCGTCCGGTTCCGGGAAGTCGGGGATGCCCATCAGTTCGCCCGCCACCGCCATCGCCGGGCCCATCAGGTCGAGTTGGCCCTTCATCGCGCGCTTCAGCAGCATGTCCACCGTGAGCATGCGGTTGATCTCGTTGGTGCCCTCGAAGATCCGGTTGATGCGGCTGTCGCGGTAGGCGCGCTCCACGGGGCTCTCGGCGCTGTAGCCCATGCCGCCGTAGATCTGCACGCCCTCGTCCACCACATAGTCCAGGCACTCGCTGCCGGCTACCTTCAGGATGGCGGCCTCGGCGGCGTATTGCTCCACGCCCTTCAGCAGCGCC
>DDRC01000029.1:3334-19109 GCA_002342985.1 Flavobacteriales bacterium UBA2426 | reverse complement strand
TGCCGAAGTTGAGGCAGTTGGTGACGCCGCAGGGCTCACCGCCGGTGCAGGCGATGTTGCGCGCAGCCTCGCTCACGGCGATCATGGCGCCGGTGCAGGGGTCGGCGTGCACGTAGCGGCCGTTGCAATCAACCGTGACGGCGAGGCCCTTGCCGGTCTCGCGCACCAGCACCAGGCCCGCATCGCTGGGGGCGTTGGTGCTCATGTTGTTGGTGCGCACCATGGTGTCGTACTGCTCGCTCACCCAGCGCTTGCTGGCGATGTTGGGGCTGGCCAGGAGCGCAAAGGCCACCGACTTCAGGTCAGCGGGCTCATCCACGTCCTCGATCCTGAACTTCCTGTTCTCCGCGATGTAGGCCGGCTCCTTCTGCTCGCGGGTGTACACCGGAGCGCCGCCGCCCAGCACCAGGCTCTCGGCGGGCACTTCGGCGATGAGCTCGCCGTGCATGTAGTAGCGCAGGGTGCCGCCCTCGGTCACGGTGCCGATCTCCACGCAGTTCAGGTCCCACTTGTCGAAGATGGCCTTCACCTCGGCCTCGCGGCCCTTCTTCACCACCACCAGCATGCGCTCCTGGCTCTCGCTGAGGAGGATTTCCCACGCGCGCATGCCTTCCTGCCGGGTGGGCACGCGGTCCAGGTGGATGTCCATGCCCGCCTCGCCCTTGGCGCTCATCTCACTGGTGCTGCAGGTGATGCCCGCCGCGCCCATGTCCTGCATGCCGATGATGGCATCGGTCTGCGCCAGTTCCAGGGAGGCCTCCAAAAGCAGCTTCTCCATGAAGGGGTCGCCCACCTGCACCGCCGGCAGGTCGTCCATGCTGGTCTCGGTGATGTCCTTGCTGGCGAAGCTGGCGCCATGGATGCCGTCCTTGCCTGTGCTGCTGCCCACGATGAACACGGGGTTGCCGGCGCCGTGGCTGGTGGCGCTGATCACGCGGTCGGTGCGGACGATGCCCACGCTCATGGCGTTCACCAGCGGGTTGGTGGTGTAGCAGGGGTCGAAGTAGACCTCGCCGCCGAGCACCGGCACGCCGAAGGCATTGCCGTAGTCGCCGATGCCCTTCACCACGCCGCGCATGTGCCAGCGGCTGCGGCTTTCCTTGCTGATGTCGCCGAAGCGCAGGCTGTTGAGCTGCGCGATGGGCCGGGCGCCCATGGTAAAAATGTCGCGGTTGATGCCGCCCACGCCGGTGGCCGCACCTTGGTAGGGCTCGATGGCGCTGGGGTGGTTGTGGCTCTCGATCTTGAAGGCGCAGGCCCAGCCGTCGCCGATGTCCACCAGGCCGGCATTCTCCTGGCCCGCCTCGGCCAGCAGCTTCGGTCCGCTGCGGGGCAGGGTCTTGAGCTGCTTGATGGAATTCTTGTAGGAGCAGTGCTCGCTCCACATGGCACTGTAGATGCTCAGCTCGGTGAAGTTGGGCTGCCGGCCCAGGATCGCGGTGATCTTGTCGTACTCCTCGGGCAGGAGGCCGAGCTTCTTCGCCGTGTCGACGCCGGCGGGCGCGGTGTCGGGATTGTGGGTGGTGGTGGCCATCGGGCGGCGAAGTTATTCGCGCCGCCTTGGCGGCAAGGACCGCCGGTCAGGACTTCGGCAGGGCTTCGAGGCGCTGCAGCACCGCCTCCGCCTCGGCGCGCTTCAGGTCGCTGGCCCGGCGGTCGGTGGTGCTCAGGCGGAACGACTCTTCCAGCAGCTTCCGGTACTCGGCCTGCAAGCGCTCGCGCGCGGTCCTCTTCCTGAATGGATTGAACATGTGACGAAAACACCTGAGCGGGCATCCGGTTCGCTGGCCGCATACCAAGGCAAGTGGCGGTCCGTTACTTTGCCGCCCTTCGATGCGCGCGCTCCTGCTGCTTCTTTGCCTTCTGCCGGCACTGGTCTCCTTCGGCCAGGCCACGGGCACGGTGCAGGGCACGGTGCGCGACGAGACCGGTGCAGCGCTGCCGATGGCCACGGTATCGGTACCGGGCACCACCATGGGCACGGTGTGCAATGACCGCGGTGAGTTCCGCTTGGAGCTCCCGGCCGGCCTGCCGCACCGCGTGATGTGGAGCTATTCGGGCACCACGCCCGTCACGGAGGAGGTGGTGGTGAATACGGGCGAGGTGCGCACCATCAACGTGCGGCTGCGCTTCATCACGCTGGCGCCGGTTGATGTGGAGGGCTCCCGGCGGCTCCGGGAGCTGGGCGTGGAGCGCATCGACCCCAAGCTGGCGCGCATCAATCCCAGCCCGCTGGGCGGCGTGGAAGCCCTGCTGGTGGGCCAGCTGGGCGTGGTGAGCCGCAACGAGCTGAGCAGCGGCTACAGCGTGCGGGGCGGCAATTTCGACGAGAACCTGGTCTATGTGAACGACATCGAGGTGTACCGTCCATTCCTTGTGCGGGCCGGTCAGCAGGAGGGGTTGAGCTTCCCGAACCCCGACATGATCGACCGGATCCAGTTCAGCGCGGGCGGCTTCGAGGCGCGCTATGGCGACAAGATGAGCAGCGTGCTCGATATCCGCTACCGCCGCCCGCGGGAGTTCGCCGGCACGGCCATGGCCAGCATCCTGGGCGGCTCCCTGCACATCGAGAACGCCATGCTCGGCCTCCGGCTGCGGCAGACCACCGGGGTGCGCTACCGCACCAACCGCTTCCTGCTCAGCGGGCTCGACACCAAGGGCGAGTACCGCCCCGTGTACACCGATGTGCAGACCTACTGGACCTACGACCTCACCGACCGGCTGGAGCTCGGCTTCCTCGGCCTGTACTCGCGCAACCAGTACAATGTGGTGCCCGACGACCGCGAGACGGAATTCGGGCCCTTCAACCAGGCGCTGCGGTTCACGGTGTACTTCGATGGGCAGGAGCGCACGCAGTTCGAGACCTGGTTCGGCGCGCTCAACCTGAACTACCAGGTGAACAAGGACCTCCTCCTGAAATTCACGGGCAGCACCTACCGCACCTTCGAGAGCGAGCGCTTCACCATCCAGGGGCAGTATCGGCTCGGCGAGCTGGAGCGTGACCTGGGGAGCGACCAATTCGGCGAAGTGGTGCGCGACCTGGGCATCGGCACCTACCTGGACCATGCCCGCAACGACCTGGATGCCACCGTGCACACCCTGGCGCACAAGGGCTATCTGCAGCTGCCGAAGAGCTACCTGCAATGGGGCGTGGATGCCCGCCTGGAGTCGATCAACGACCGGCTGAACGAGTGGTACCTGCTGGATTCGGCGGATTACAGCGTGCCGCTGAACACGGGCGAGGACCTCTTCCTCAACAATAGCTTGCGCGCCAGCCTGAGCATGGAGAGCCTGCGCGCCAGCGGCTACCTGCAGAACACCTGGCGCTGGGACTCGGGCAGCGACCGCTGGTGGACCCTGGTGGCCGGCGTGCGCGCGCAGCACTGGACCTACAACGGGCAGACGGTGGCCAGTCCGCGCGCGCGGCTCACCTGGCATCCCGGCTGGAAGCGGATCATCCGGCCAGATTCGGTCATCGACCGCGACTACAGCTTCTGGCTGGCCGGCGGGCTCTACTACCAGCCGCCCTTCTACCGCGAAGTGCGCCGGCTCGACGGCACGCTGAATCCCGACATCCGCGCGCAGCGCAGCATCCACGCGCTGCTCGGCATGGACCGTTGGTTCGACATCTGGGACCGTCCCTTCAAGTTCACCGCGGAGGCCTACTACAAGCATATGGACGACCTGATCCCCTATGAGGTCGACAACATCCGCATCCGGTACTACGGCACCAACAACGCCAAGGGCTACGCCACGGGGCTCGACGTGAAGCTTGCCGGCCAGTTCATCGAGGGCATCGACAGCTGGATGAGCATCGGCGTGCTGAGCGCGCGCGAGGACCTGAAGGATGACTTCTTCTACTGGCGCTTCAATGCCGCGGGCGACACCATCTACCCGGGCTACACGCGCGACAACGTGGCGGTGGACAGCGCACGGGTGGAGCCCGGCTTCATCCCTCGCCCCACCGACCAGCGGGTGAACGTGGCCATGTTCTTCCAGGATGAGATGCCGCGCTGGCCCAGCTGGAAGGTGCATGTGAACCTGGTCTTCGGCACCGGCCTGCCTTTCGGCCCGCCCAACAGCAACCGGTACGCCGATACGCTCCGCACGAGCCTCTACCGGCGGGTGGACATCGGCTTCAGCAAGCAGTTCCTGGGTGCCGAGGGCCAGAGCCGGCATGGCTGGCGCAAGCACGTGGACGACCTTTGGCTGAGCGCGGAGGTCTTCAACCTGCTCAACATCAACAACGTCGCCAACCATACCTGGATCACCGACGTCACCGGCCGCCAGTACTCCATCCCGGACTTCCTCACCCCGCGCCGCTTCAACCTGAAGCTGATCGCGTGGTTCTGAGCGGGCCGGAGGCCCATCCCGCCCTGCTTGGCGCGTCGCGGACTCATCCGGCCGACCGGCGCACGAAGAACATGGCCAGCTCGCCCTTGCCCTTGGCGCCGATGCGGCCGCGCGGCGAGAATGCAAGGCCCGGTTCGTCCTTCACCACCTGAAGCGTCGCCTCGCTGATGTTCACCTCGTCCACGGCGCCAGCCGACTCCATCCGGGCGGCAGTGTTCACCGTATCGCCCCATACATCGTACTGGAACTTGCTCTCGCCCACGATGCCCGCCACCACGGGGCCGGTGTGGATTCCGGCCCGCATGCGGAAGGCCGGCAGTCCCTGGGCTCGCCGGTCAGCGGCCCGCTGCTGAAGCCACTCCTGCATCTCCAGCGCTGCACGCAAGGTATCGGCGGCGCTGCCCGGGCGCGGGTGGGGCAGGCCGCCGGCGCACATGTAGGCATCGCCGATGGTCTTGATCTTCTCCAGTCCGTGGCGTGCCACCACGGCATCGAAGGCGCGGAAACAGGTGTCGATCTCCGCCACGAGCTCGTTCGGGCTCAGGCGCTCGCCTAGGGCGGTGAAGTCGTGGAAGTCGGTGAAGAGGATGGACACCCCATCCACTTCACGGGCCTGCGCCCGGCCGTGCAACTTGAGTTCGGCGGCGATGGGGGCCGGCAGGATGTTGAGCAGGAGCCTGTCGCTCCGGTCGCGCTCCTGCTTGATGAGGTTGCGCGAGCGCTGGATGTGCCGCAACCGGCTCCAGAGGCCGCCGGCGATGAGGAGCACGCCGATGGAGCTGAACAGGAAGACGCGCTTCTGGTCGCGCTCGCGTGCCAGGCGCTGCTGGTAGGCGAAGTCTGCCTGTCGCTGCTCGTCCACGCGGCGGAGGCTGTCGGCGAGCCGCGTGCGCTCGAAATCGTAGGTGAGCTCGATCCGCACGATCTCCTTGGCCCGCTTCTCGCCGGAGATGCTGTCGCGCACAGCGATGTAGCGCTTGTGCATCTGCAGCGCCCGATGGGCGTCCCCCAGCGCCTGGTAGGTCTGGTACAGGCAGCTGTAGCACTGCTCCTTGATCGGCAGGTCGCCTGTTTCGTTGGCGAGGGCGAGTGCCTCGCTGCAGGTGGCGATGGCCGACCGCAGGCGCCCGGCATGCAGGCGGACCAGTCCGAGCGAGCTCATGGCGTAGGCGTGGGCATGGCTGCCCCGGTCGTCGGGCTTGAAGAGGGCGAGGCCCCGCTCCAGGTAATGGAGCGCGCTGTCGGTGCGGCCCATCTTGTCGTGACAGACGCCCAGGTTCGTGAAGCACACGGGAATCCACCAATGGTGCCCCTCGGCCCTGCGGATGCTGAGGTGGCGCCTGTGGTAGACCAGCGCACTGTCGGTGCGGCCCATCTCCTCCAGCACGGATCCTATGTTGCCGTAAAGGGTGGCCACCTCCGACCGGATGCCCTGGCGCTGACGGATCATCAGGCTCTTGAGGTAGTAGTAGTGGGCCCGCGGATAGTTCCTGTCGAAATAGTGGATGGAGCCGATGGCGTTGAGGACCGTGGCGATGCCGGAATCATCGCCCAGCGCCTCGTAGATGGGCAGCGCGGCCTGCAACTCGGTGAGGGAGCTGTTGTAGTCGCCCTTCATCATCCAGATGGTGCTGCGCTTCACCAGCACATCGGCGATCGCAGCGCTGTCCTGCAGCGCCACGGCGATGGCCATGGCTTCCTCCGCCTGATTCATTGCATCGGCATAGGCGCCATCGGAGAGGGCGGATTCGCAGCTGTCCACGCAAGCCTGCATCCTTGTGCGATCCTGTGCGGACGTGTCCGCGGACCACGCGCAGGCCGCCGCGAGGAGGAGTCGGTGCAAACCGCGCAATGAGACCCCGGCTGCCATGAATGAAAGGTAGGATGCAGCGGCTTGCTGGTAACCATGATGTCAGTTAGCTTTCCATGACCAAACCCTACCCCCATGGCCACCGACCCCAAGAAGTACTCCTCCTCATGGCTCTATGGAACGCTCCTGGTCGGAGCGGCCATGGGTGCAGTGATTTACTATTTCGCATTGCCCAAGGAGCCGTGCCCGCCCTGCCCTGTGCCCGCCGTGAAATGGGCCTCTTGCTTCGACCTGGAGAATGTCGAGGCCTTGTTGGGGGCTACGGATGGCTGGGGCGCGCGCTTCTACCTGGCCAAGGCCGAAGGCGGCGGCTACGCGGTGCTGGGCGCCCCTATCAAGGAGGAGGGCAGCCACATCCCTGAAGCGGATGGAACCCTCCGCTTCCGCCTGTACAAGGGCATCTCCGGCGAGCGCACCGACATGCTGCTGCTGGACGAGACGGCTGCGGTGGAGGCGGTGAAGGCGGTCGTCCATTCAGGCAGGCCGACCTGGTCGGTGGAGGTGAAGGGGGATGTCCTGCGCGGGCTGCTGTCCATCAGCGGTGCCAATGGCATCGGCTTCCTGGAGCGGCGGTCGACGGACGGGAGCTGGACCTTCGAGCTGGCGCCGGTGAGGTTGGCCGGTGGCGCAGCCGAGGTCACAGGATCGCCGGGTGACATCCTCGTGGGCGCCTCGCCGTGCCCGGTGAACTGCCCCCGGCCGCCGGAGTACTACCTGCACCTGCGTTGAGTACCGGCACCAAGGGGATTGCCCGCAGATGGCGCACATGACCGGATTCCTTTTGCGTCCCTTCCGCGGGGCGGATCTCCCCGCCCTGGTGCGGCATGCCAACGACCCCACCGTGGCGGCCCACCTCACGGATGCCTTTCCGCACCCGTACACGGAGGAGCACGGCCGCGCCTTCATCGCGGAAGCTTTGACGAGCCCGCCGCTCCGGCGGTGCATCGAGGTGGAAGGCGAATGCGCGGGCGCCATCGGCCTTCATCCGAAGCCAGACCTCTGGCGTCGCAACCTGGAGCTGGGGTATTGGCTTGCGAAGGAGCACCGTGGCAAGGGCATCATGACGGAGGCCATCCGGCAGATGGTGGAGCTGGGCTTCGCCGGATTCCCGGAGGTGACACGCATCTACGCCACGCCCTTCGGCAGCAACACCGCTTCGCAGAAGGCGCTGGAAAAGGCCGGATTCAAGCTGGAGGCGAAGCTGGAAGGCACCTTGGTGAAGAACGGCAGGGTGGAGGATGAGTGGATCTATGCGGTGAGGCGATGAGCGGGCTGCAGAGCTGCGGAGGCGCAGCGCAACCGGGAATGGTCTGGTTCGAGCGCATGAGGCGTTTCCTGACAGCCTTTTGGCCCCTGCTTTCCATCGGTAACGCGTGCGCTACCGCGTGGACCGTCGGCCCTGGCCACACCTACACCATGCCGAGCCAGGTCTCCACGCTCGTTGGCGATGGCGATACCGTGAACATCGAAGCGGGCGTGTACCCGAGCGACGTGGCGCGCTGGCAGGCCGACAACCTCGTGCTGCGCGGCGTGGGAGGCTTCGCGCACCTGGAGAGCAACGGATTGAGCTGGGGGGACAAGGCGATCTGGGTGATCCAGGGCGACAACACCACCGTGGAGTGGATCGAGTTCAGCGAGTGCCAGGTGCCGGACCACAACGGTGCCGGCATCCGGCTGGAGGGACTGAACCTCACCGTGCGCCATTGCTGGTTCCATCACAACGAGAACGGGATCCTCTGCGGCGAGTACCACCCGAGCACCGTGCGCATCGAATACAGCGAGTTCGGTCATCATGGTTATGGCGACGGCTATTCGCACAACCTCTACATCGGCCAGGTGGATTCGCTGATCTTCCGCTACAACTACAGCCACCGCGCCGATGTGGGCCACGAGCTGAAGAGCCGCGCCTGGGTGAACGTGATCGAGTACAACCGCTTCAGCAACGAGGCCGATGGCACCGCCAGCCGCGAGATCGACCTGCCGAACGGCGGACAGGCCTACCTGATCGGCAACGTTATCCAGCAAGGCCTGCAGAGCCAGAACAGCAACCTGGTCGGCTTCGGCATGGAGGGCACGAGCAATCCGGGTCCGCACGAGCTGTATGCCGTGAACAACACCCTGGTGAACGAGAAGGCGAACGGCAGCTTCTTCCAGGCGCCGGCTAACGCGTTCTTCAAGGCCTACGGCAACATCCTCGCCGGTGGCGGCAGCTTCATGAGCGCATGGCCAACCAGCATCGATACGCTCGGGAACCTGCAGGCCACGAGCATCGCGTCTGTTGGCTTCGCCGATGCAGCGAACTACGACTATCGCATCACCGCTTCATCACCCGCGCATGCCATCGCTTATCCCGCAGGAGTTGCTACGAGTGGTTATCCGCTCGTGGCGTGGTACGAGTACGTGCATCCGGTGAATGGGACGCTGCGTTGCCAGCATGCCACGCTGGATGCCGGCGCCTTCGAGACCTGCACCACGGACCTGAGCGAGTGGGCGCCCGATGGGGGCCTCCTGCTACCGAACCCGGTGTCGGATCATGCGCGGTACATCAGTGGGCGCCCCATTGACCGCTTGGAGGTGCTTGATGCGCATGGACGGATCCTGCGGGCCTGGCCGATCAACGGGAAGCGCGCGGTGGACCTCGACCTCACCGGATACCCGGCAGGCGTGTACGTGCTGCATTCCCTTGGCGCATCCGGTGCAACGAGCCTGCGCTTCGTGAAGCAGTGATGCGGGCGGGATCCGAGCGTTTTGGGTAGATTGGGGCGGATCCAAACCGACCGGCACCCGCCGAACGACCACCATGAGCCACACCATATGGACCGCCGCAGCACTGCTCCTCGCCGCAGGCCTCGCGGTTGAGCACGCCTCCGCCCAGAGCACCTTCGAGATCACCATCCCGGTGCCGGGCCTCACGAATGTGGCCGGTGGCCATCCCCTGCCCGATGGCGGCTTCGTCTTCGGCGGTGAGCTCAACGACGGGGTGGTGGTGGTGCGCACCGACAGCACCGGCGCTGTGCTGTGGACACGCGCGCTGGCCGAAGCCGCGAATGAGGAGGGCCTCTACGACCGAAGCATCGCTGTGAGCGGCGACCGCATCTTCATGGGCGGCTATGCCATGGGACCGGGCACGTCCTCGCGCGATGGCATCCTGCATGTGCTCGACTTCGATGGCAACGTGATCGGCCAGCGGCTCATCGATGTGGCTGGCGGATCGAACGCGGTGCATGGCCTCACGGCGATCCCCGGCGGAGCGCTCATTGCCGGACGCCGTGATGGCGCGGGCAGCTACGACATGCTGCTGCAACAGGTGGACATGAGCGGCAACGTCACCGGCTCCTGGGGCTATGGCAGCACGGGCTGGGACTGGGCCTACGAGGCCATTCAGCTATCCGGCGGCGGCAGGGCATTGGTGGGCTATGGCGACAATGTGGGAGGCACAGCACCCAGCGCCTACCTGGTGAAGACCGATGCGGCGGGGCTGGAGCTCTGGGCCCGCGGCCTCGACGGCGCCAGCGCGGACGAGGCCTATTGCGTGCTGGAGGATGCCGCCACCGGCGACCTCTACATCGGCGGCAACAGCCTGGGCATGGGTGCGCCGGGCATGCGCGGCTTCATCACCAAGTTCAACAGCAGCGGCGATCACCAATGGACGCGCGTGATCAACAATGCCTTTGACGTAATCGGCATCACGGCCTCGGCCGGCCGGCTCATCGCTTTGGCGCGCGCCCAGAACATCCCGCTGGGCCACGGCAATTACGATGCGCTGCTGATCGCCTTCAACCCGGACGGCCAGATCGTGGAGAACCGCCTGTACGGCAGCACGGCAAGCGAGTACCCGGTATCCCTCTCGCGCACAGCCCAGGATGGCTTGCTCGTCACCTCGTTCAAGGGCACGCCGGGCAATGGGGCAATCCATGCCGTGCTCACCGACGGACTCTTCAATGGGGCATGCACGGGCATCAGCGTGCAGGAGGGATGGGGCTCGTACCAGCCTAATGTGTTCCCGCATAGCTCCACGCAGCAGAGCGGGCAGAGCATGAGCTCATGGGTGACGCCCTTCACCCAGCCCGTGGCCCAGCGCGGCTTCGTTTGCTGCACCTTCCCGGTGGATGCGGCATTCACCATGGTGCCCGCCGGCGACCCGCTCACGTGGACCTTCACCAGCACATCGCCCGTTGCGCTCACGCATGAGTGGAACCTTGATGGGACCACGTACACGTCCCCGAGTATCACGCACACCTTCAGCGCGCCCGGCGTGCAGCTCGTCTGCCTGGCCGTGCAGGGCATCTGCGACGACGCCAGCGACTGCGAGGTGCTGAATGTGAGCAGCACCGGGATCAGCGATGTCGGATCGTCCGCCGCGCTGAGCCTGACCCCCAACCCGACGAGCGGATCGCTGCGGATCTCGCTGGAAGGCGAGGAGCGCATCACGCGCGTGCAGGTCTGCGATGCCGTGGGTCGCGTCGTGATGGACCTCGCCGTGAATGCGAGTCGCGCATTCGAGTTGGATGCGGAAAGGCTTCAGCCCGGACCTCACCTGCTCCGGGTGCAGGGCCCGAACGTTCGGTTGGAGCGTCGTTTCGTGAAGCTGTAGCGTCGTGGGCTGAAAGGTGGGGCGTGTGGCCGACCGCGGCAGCACGCTCACCCTGCTCAACTAGCTTCACCCCGTGCGCTTCACACTCCTCTTCCCCATGCTCCTGGCCGGTGCGCTGCACGCCCAGCAGACCACCGTGCTCTTCATCGGCAACAGCTACACCTACGTGAACGACCTGCCCAACACCCTGCGGCAGCTCGCGCTCTCGCTGGGCGATACCGTCACCGTGGCCTCCTCCGCACCCGGTGGCTACACGCTGTTCCAGCACAGCACCTACGCGCCCACGCTCGATGCCATCGCTTCGCAGGACTGGGACTATGTGGTGATGCAGGAGCAGAGCCAGCTCGGCGCGCTGCCCTTCGATGTCACCACGACCGAGCTCGGTGCGATTGCGCTCATTGAGGCGATCAAGGACAACTATGAGTGCACTTGGCCGGTGTTCTACATGACCTGGGGGCGGCAGAGCGGCGACGCGCAGAACTGCGCCAACTTCCCTTTCATGTGCACCTACGATGGCATGCAGCAGGGCCTGCGCACCAACTACATCGCGCTGGCGGAAGGGAACGACAGCTACACCGCGCCGGTGGGCGCCGCCTGGAAAGTGGTGCGCGACACGCAGCCTTCCATCAACCTCTACGATGCCGATGGCAGTCATCCTTCACCAGCGGGCACCTACCTCGCCGCGTGCGTGTTCTATTGCACGCTCTTCGAGGAGAGCTGCGTCGGGGCCACCTTCAATGGGTCCATCGACGCGGCCACGGCGGCCATCCTGCGCGACATCGCCAGCACGGTGGTGCTGGGCGAGCTGCCCACGTGGAACCTGGATTTCGAAGGAAGCACCAGCGCGTTGCTCGATGGCTTCAGCAGCGGATGGAACTGGATCACCTTGATCCACAACGGCGAGGGCGAGCACCTGTGGGTGTGCAGCGATGGGCAGACCTCCACCGAGGCATCTCCCACCTTCACATTCTCCACTTCCGATACCTACATCATCACGCACACCTACACCGACCCCTGCGGCAACACCGATACCGTGACGCTCACCTTCGATGTGGTCGTCGGGGTGGAAGAGCAGGAGCGGGGCATGGGTTGCCAGGTGCTCTCCGCTTCGCCGGGCGTGCTGGAAGTGCGCGGGGCCGAAGGCGGGGAGACGATCACGCTCTTCGATGCGCAAGGGCGATTGCTCCGGAGCGAGCGCATCGTGCAAGGCGCAACGCGGATCGCGTGCGCGCCGGGACTTCACCTCTGGCGCATCGACGATGGGCGAGGAGGGCAGTGGAGGGGGAAGGTGGTGGTGGAATGAAGCCGATATGACCCTGCTCACTGCCAACGTTCCATCGCTGCGCTCGTCCGTTTGTCGAGCTCCGCGAAGAGCGCCTCTTCCAAGCCCTCCGTCGCGCCGCGCTCGAACACGCGCGTGAAACGGCCGTGCTGGAGCAAGTGGATCCAATCGCACATCGTCACGAGCGGGCCCAGCACATGCGAGGTGATGAGCACCGTTCGGCCGCGCTCCGCCAAGCGCTTGATGATGGCCTCCAGCACGCGCACCGAGGCGAGGTCCAGGCCGTTCATCGGCTCATCGAGCATCACCACGGGGCGGTCCAGGTGCAGCGCGCCGAGGATGGCGAGCTTGCGCCGCATGCCGGTGGAATAAGTGGTGATGAGCGCATCGAGCGGCACTTCGAGCAATTCGTTCAAGCCCGCCATGCCGCTCCGTTCCTTGCCGCCCGCGAAGAGTTCCAGGTACTCGCGGCCGGTGATGCCCGGGTGGAAATAGCTCTCCGCTTCCTGGAAGGCCGTGTTGCGGTGGTCCATGGGTGCGCCCGCGAAGAGCACATGTGCTTCCGCATTCCGACCGAAGCCGTGGAGCGCGTTGAGCAGCGTGGTCTTGCCCGCGCCGTTGAGGCCGACGATGCCATGCACGCCGGGCGATAGCTCGCAGCGCGCGATGTCGAGCACCGGCTTGTCGCCGTAGGCGCAACGGAGGTCAGCGAGGGTGATCATGGAAGTAGGCGTTGAGGTTGGCGCGGGCCTTGGGTACTTCGGTGAGGAGCATGAGGAGCGGCACCAGGCTGAGCCCGGGCAGGATGGCGAAGAGCGCGGCGATGGACACATTGGCGCCATTGGCGGACAGGCGCTCGTTGGGCTGGTAGTGGGCGTACTTCAGCACCACGGCGTAGGCCACCAGCGTGAGCAGGCCCAGGCCGAAGCCCGCGTGCACCCACCACCAGTCAGGCTGGAAGAGCGTGGCTGCGAAGAGCACCGGCAGTTCCAGCACGAGCATGAGGCGCAATGCACCGAACACCTTCGTCCGCAGTAGCGCACGGGCATCGGGTGCGGTGGCCAGGAGCATCGCGCGCGGCTCGCACTGTTCCTGCGCTCCGGCGGCCATCAGGGCCACGATGCCCAGCAGGAAGAGCGGCAGCACCGGCAACCAGCAGAAGGCCAGGGCTGCCAGCCACGCGAGCAGTCCCCACGGGTGTGTACCCTGCACCAGGCCGCACCACTCGAAGAGCCGCGCCGGTATCCAACGCCGGAGCCAGCTACCACGGACACCGGAGGTGCGCACCACGGGCAGCCAGGGCAAAGCGACCGCCGCCAAGAGCACCAGCGCCGAGGCCCACGCCCCGGTCAGGCCGAGCACGACCAGCACCGGAAGCACCAGCACACCGTACTCCACGGCCATCGCAAGACGGGCCTGCGGCACATGACGATGCAGGAAGTGCAGGTCGGGCCGCCGCTGGTGCAGGCCCCAGACCGTGAGCAGTGCGCCGCCCGCGATGTAGGCCGCATAGGAGGCGTCCTGCAGCACGGCGCGATGCATCAGCCCCAGCGCGAGGACCATACCCAGCGCCAACAGCACGATACCGTAAAGCGGGAACGCCCGGCGCAGCTGCAGCCAGCGGAGGCGGAGGAGCACGGTGGGAGCAGGTGGCGCCCGCATTGAACGCAAGGTGCATCATCCCCCGGGATCGGAAAGAGTGCGTTTACACGACCGGTCGGGTCAAGGGGCGGGAGGTTGTTCACCACGCAAGGCTGTGCCCTGCACTTGCTCCATGGACAAGGCAATGGACGAGATGGACGCTGCCGATGCCGGGCAGCGTCCATCCCCGTCCATTCGGGTCCAGTAAAAAGCCACCGGCCGCTACCTTAGCACACCCACCGATATGATGGGCTGAAGAACATGCAATTAGCGAACTACGCCGCCGGCCAGTGGGTCGCCGGCTCCGGCCCCCAAGCCGAGCTCGTTGACGCCTCCACCGGCGAGCTCATCGCCACCACCTTCTGGAATATTCAAGGCTCAATGATCAACGCTCAATGTTCAAGTGAGTAGCGCCGTTGAGCATTGAGACTTGAACATTGCCCATTGATCATTGAACATTCGACCTTCGCCCCTATGCAACTACACAACTACGCCTGCGGCCAATGGATAGCCGGCACAGGCAACCTGGCTGAACTTGTTGATGCAAGCACCGGTGAACTGGTGGCCACCACCTCCTCCACCGGCCTCGACTTCGCCGCCATGCTCCACTACGCCCGCACCGTGGGCGGACCCAAATTGCGGAAGATGACCTTCCCCGAGCGCGGACGCATGCTCAAGGCCCTGGCCCTCTACCTGATGGAGCGCAAGGACAAGTATTACACCATCAGCTACAAGACCGGCGCCACCAAGGCCGACAGCTGGGTGGACATTGAGGGCGGCATCGGCAACCTGTTCGCCAACGCCAGCCTGCGCCGTACCCTGGGCAACATGCCGTTCTACGTGGACGGCGAGGCCATCCGCACCAGCAAGCAGGGCACCTTCATCGGCCACCACATCATGGTGCCCAAGGAGGGCGTGGCCGTGCACATCAACGCCTTCAACTTCCCCATCTGGGGCATGCTGGAGAAGTGCGCCGTCAACTGGATGGCCGGCGTGCCCGCCGTGGTGAAGCCCGCCACCGTCACCAGCTACCTCACCGAGGCCATGGTGAAGGACATCATCGCCAGCGGCATCCTGCCCGAGGGCGCGCTGCAGCTGATCGTGGGCAGCGCGGGCGACCTGCTGGACCATGTGATGCACCAGGACGTGGTCACCTTCACCGGCAGCGCCAGCACGGGCCGCATGCTCAAGCGCCACGACCGCCTCATCGACGAGAGCGTGCCCTTCAACATGGAGGCCGACAGCCTCAACGCCATCGTGCTCGGCCCCGACGCCGTGCCCGGCACCGAGGAGTACGAGCTCTTCATCAAGGAGGTGGGCCGTGAGATCACCCTGAAGTGCGGGCAGCGCTGCACCGGCGCGCGCCGCATCCTGGTGCCGCAGAACCTGATCGAGGATGTGCAGATCGCCCTGGGCAAGCGCCTGGGCGGCACCGTGATCGGCGACCCGCGCACCGAGGGCGTACGCATGGGCGCGCTGGCGGGCAAGGCGCAACGCGAAGAGGTGAAGCGCGCGCTGGCCGAGCTGCTCAAGGCCTCGCAGGTGGTGTACGGCGACCCCGACAGCGTGAACGTCACCGGGGCCGATGTGCAGAAGGGCGCCTTCATGAGCCCCATCCTGCTGCTCAACCCCGATCCCTGGAAGAACCAGCAGAGCCACAACGTGGAGGCCTTCGGTCCGGTGAGCACCCTGATGCCCTACACCGACCTGGACGATGCCGTGGCCCTCACCAAGCTCGGCAAGGGCTCCCTGGTGGCCACCATCGCCACGCACAACGACGCCTACGCCCAGCAGTTCGTGTGGGGCGCCGCCAGCCACCACGGCCGCATGCTGGTGCTGAACCGCGACATGGCCAAGGAGAACACCGGCCACGGCTCGCCCCTGGCCACGCTGGTGCACGGCGGCCCCGGCCGCGCGGGCGGCGGCGAGGAGATGGGCGGCAAGCGCGGCGTGCTCCACTACCTGCAGCGCACCGCCATCCAGGGCAGCCCCACCAGCATCACCGCGCTCACCCAGCAGTACCAGCAGGGCGCCA
>DDRC01000029.1:0-3112 GCA_002342985.1 Flavobacteriales bacterium UBA2426 | reverse complement strand
TTCTACGCCCACATGGACGCCAACAGCCTCGATGGCACCCCCTTCACCGGCCGCGTGGCGCACGGCTACTTCATCCTCTCGCGGGCGGCCGGCCTCTTCGTGGACCCGCCCAAGGGCCCCGTGCTGCTCAACTACGGCATCGAGGAATGCAGGTTCTTGAAGCCGGTCTATCCGGGCTCAACGATCCAGGTCAAGTTCACGTGTAGGGAGAAGCTGGACCAAGAGAAGCGGCCGAAGACGGAGGACTCACCGAAGGGGGCGGATGTGGCGCGGGGCATTGTGAAGTGGCTCGTTGATGTGGTTGATGAGACCGGCGAGACCGTGGCGCTGGCGACGATCTTGACGATGGTGAAGAAACTTGATCAGAACGGATGATGGTGAGCGTGCAGCATCGGGATGGTTTGGGCGTGCCCCCGCCTCAAATGCAGGCGGGGTCGCGCTTTCCGCTACAAGTCCTCGCCGGTCTCGTATCTCGCCCGGCTGTGGGCTTTCCGCTGCAATCGCTCACGCGGACAACCGCATAGCGCGCGGACATAGTGAGGTAAGTAAGATACGTCAAACATGAGCGCCCATTACTTGAGATCTCAAATCGCTAACAAGGTTCTCTACTCCGAGATTTTGAACTACGACACTTTGAGGGTAACAACAGCTAGGCGTACTCGTGTCGTTTATATCCCCTTCAATAACTACAACGGCACTGCGGATGTAGTGGCAGCCGCACAATCAAGGAAAGCCAATACTGTCGCATGTCCCAAAGGAATGAGCATCACAGAACAGGCTCGTCAGTTTGGCGCAAGCATCGGAATCACGATTTGCACCATTCGTGAGTTCATCACTCTTGTCGAGAATGAACGCACAGTCATTTAGTGCTTGGTTACGCGAACGGTTGACAGGGCAGCCGGTTTCCGTTGCGTTTCTATTCGGCTCTGTGGCTCTGGGGCATTCGAAACCTTGTGACTGCGACCTATTCCTTGTAACTCACCAAACACCGGGCACAATCGAGTGGTCATCACTCCGGAATGCGCTGCAACAAATAAGTCGGCAGTTCCATAACACATTTTGCATACCACTTTCCATTGAACTGTTGTCCCATTCTGAATATGAAGAGTGGCTAACATGGAATGACCCAATTTATCGCGCTCCCAAACTGCACATAATCTAATTACCAATGAGCCGCAGTAGTGCGTTACTGATGGATAACTGGACATTGGAAGATGTCGGCGAATTGCTCTCGGAGGGACCAAATGGCGAGAAGGCTTCAGAGCTACACTTGACCGACGATGGAGAACGCTACTTCTATAAAGATGTAAGCTGGGACGTAGTGGCGTTCGAATGTCTTGCTCAGACCTTGAGCAACATCGTTTTAACCGACGTGTGCTATGTTGACAGCGACAATAGTGGATCGTGGATTGGTCGCTATGATTGCCTATCCATCCTGTCGGACAAGGAGGTTGTCCGGACACGCTCCTTTGGACAGAATCGTGATTTGTGGGTTCCTACAAGAGAATTGATTGCCGAAGCCCTCCTGACATGCCCTGAGATGCGGGCAACTCATGAGGAGAACAAAAAAGCATTTAGTGAAGACAGGGAGTTGCCGGACGAAATGCTCTCTCAGGTTATCCATGGAGGTGCTGGAATGATGGCACGCGCTCGCCTGTCTGAGATGACCTATGTAGCACACCCACAGCGCGAGCGATTGATCCAACACGGAGCGTTCATGTTACATCCGTCGAGTGCAGGTCAGAGATTCAATCAAGTCTTGCACTCAACTAGGATGAATCTCTACCAAAGGGCTGACGCTAAGGGGCTGTTCGCCCAACTCAATCTTCCTCCGGTGGCAATACAGATAATCAACGAAGCTAACGGAACCGATGACTTACTCATTACCGCATTGCAAATGCGCGATCGTTTCAAGCCACTCCGTGAGTGGCTCACAGAGCTTCAGCATGAGCTAGAAGGAGATGATGCGCCAGCAGTACTGAGCAAGCTCAAATTGCTAACTGAACTCGGCCAGTCCTTGGAGGTTCGTCCTATTGATCAACTATTGGGTAGTTCAACTCTACAAATGGGAGTTGCCGATCTAGCACCAAAGGTGACTCTGAAGGTGGGTTTGATCAACTCCATTCGCAACAGGTTCGGGGTGCGGTCACAAATCACTAAGCTCCTTCTCACGGAGCCAGGTCTCAAGGCGGTTCGGCGATTCTGCGGTTTCTTTCAGAAGCGCCATAGTGAGTATGCCATTAGGTTGGAGTTGGACCTCCAAAGACGATGGGCTCAATAGCGCATCAGGTCGCATCGTTGCCCTTCGATCTTCTCTTCCGGCCCACCATTCTCTCTTTTTGGGCCTTGCGTCTTCTAGTCTTCGCACCAATCGCTTTTTGAAGATTCGGGATATGCTTGACCATTTGCTTGCGTATTTCCGGCGATGACATTCCCTTCCTTCTACCGTGATTCGTGTCGTACTCCTCGGAGGCAGCTTTGAATGCATAGTGGGGAAAGTTCTTTTCTCCGTGGATGCTGTAACGACGATACAACAACCGAGTGAAGGGTTTATTGCCCCTCGAGCGCAAACCGAAAGTGGCCTTGGCTGTAGCCCAGACCTTCGTCATCATACGCTGATAGAATCGCGCCAGACTTCCAGACCTTATGTATGTTCTAACTCCATCGAACTCAAAGCCTAGGTATTGCAGATTGCGATACTGTGTAATCCCCTTATCCCTCTCCAACCTAGCATTATACCCCCGCAGTTCACCCTTTTCATTTAGTCGGAACGCAACTTCCTCCTCCTTGGCAGGCTGAATCTTCAATCCAATCGCCTCGATTTGCTCGTAGACCAACTTCTTCATTGCATCAACTTCCAAGGTTGGTCCGACCAGAATGATGTCATCACAATAGCGCCGGTAGATGAAACCGCCCCCCCTCGCCGCGTCGTTCAGCTTCTTGTCGAAGTCGATCATGTATATGTTGGAGAGCAAAGCGGACAATGGTGAACCTTGAGGTATGCCATAGGGCTTCGCATTCGTGGTGATCACATTTCGCCTGCGTAACAGTTCGAGTTCGTGGTCCTCGCAAATTCGTGCAGGAGGTTTATGGCCCTTGCGACCTCTGAGTT
>DDRC01000171.1:3320-25934 GCA_002342985.1 Flavobacteriales bacterium UBA2426 | reverse complement strand
GCAAGGCGTACCGGGCAGGGCCGAGCCGCCCCATGCGCCAAGGCAGTCCTGCGCGCACGGGGTTGATCCGCTATTGCCTCCAACGCACTGTCCGCAATTGTCCTGGTAGGCCCCGGCGGCGAGTGAGCCGGTGCAGTCAACCACCATGGCGGTGACGCTGCATTGCGCTGAGAGACCGTGCAGGTCCGCGATGGAGAAGGTGACCGTGAATGAGCCGGTAACCGTGGTTCCGGGCGCCGGGTTCTGACTGATTCCGGCTGCAGCAGTACCGCAGTTATCCGCTATGAGGACCAGGCTGCGCCAGTCCGGCATGGAGCCCGAAAGCCCAGAAGTGGCAGGGATGCCCGGAATGACGGTGGGGCAGGTGATTGTCGGTGCGGTCTGGTCGATAACGACCACGCTGAAGCTGCAGGTCGAGGCATTCCCGGCTGCATCCACGGCAGTGTAGGCGACCGCATGCGTCCCCACGCTGAAAGCACTTCCTGGTGCTGGGCCACCGGTCTGTGTGATGTTCGCGGCTCCGCATGCGTCGGAGGCGAGCGGCGGATTCCAGCTCACCACAGCGTTGCATGAGCCGAATGGTGTCGACATCGTGAGCGGCGCGGATGGGCATCCGGTGATCACCGGCGGCGTTGCGTCTGTCACGGTCACGGAGAATGTGCATGAGGCCGACAGACCTGCGGCGTCGCGGACGGTAAGGGTCACGCTATGCGCACCGGGAGGGAGCGATGCGCCCGGGGCAGGGGCCTGGGTCAATGCAAGGCCAGCGCTGCCGCAGTTGTCGCTCACGGCCGCCGAGGAGCGGTAGTCCGGGAGTGGTGCGGCGCAATCCGGTCCGGCATGCAGCGGAGCAATGATGCTGGGACAAGAGACCGAGGGAGCGCTCTGATCCACTACGCGCACCCAATGGTTGTTCCCAAGGCCGTTGCCATGCGCGTCCTCGATCCACATCGTCATCAGGAAGGCCGGACCGGGTCCCAGCACGGTGCCGGGTGAAGGCGTCATCGTGTTGGTCCAGGCGCTGCAATCCGTGATTGTCAGGGAATCGCGCAGGTCGGGGAATGCGATCGCGCAGCCTGCGCCCGTCGAGAGGTGGATGGTATCCATCAGTGGGCACCACACGGTGGGGGGCGCCAGGTCGATCACTTCCAGCTCGAAGGTGCAGGTGGCGGTTAGGCCGGCACCGTCAGTTGCGGTGTAGCCGATGGTGTGCGATCCGATCCCGACCGACGATCCGGCCATGGGGCCGGCGGTCTGCACAATCTGCACTGGTCCGCAGTTGTCCGTGGCGGTGGCGCTCAGCACGGGTACCAGTTCGAGGCAGTTGCCGTCTGTATCAAAGAGGGACTGGGGCGCCGGGCACACGACCGTAGGGGGCATGCTGTCCCCCACGATCACGGTGGCCACGGAGCTGGTCGTGATCCCGCAGATGCCGCCATCGATCACTGCGCGGAAGTGCATGATACCGGGGGGGGCGCTCCAGGCCAAGGAGGATGAGGCTTCCGCCAAAGGGGACCAATTGGCGGCATCGGTGCTGCGCTCCCAGCGGAGGATGGTGCCCGTATGCCCGCTGAGCGTTAGCGTGCCGGCTGAACCGGGGCAGTAGGTGCCGCCGCCCGTGACGGTCCCTCCGCCCGTTGGTCCCTCAACGACGATGGTGCGTGAGTGCGTGTAGGTGCATCCGCCCATGACCACGGTATAAGCGACCGGGTAGCTCCCTGCAGCGCCAGGGGTGAAGGTGCCGGTTGCGGTCACGTGCGCACCGCCGCTCCACGTGCCGCCGGTCGCAGTGCTCCCGAGGAAGCGCACCGCGTCAAGGTGGAAGCCTGTGTAGGCCCCGGAGGCATCGCGCTGAACCTTGATGAAGCGGGTGCCCGCGGGGATCGGGTGGCTTGTGTTGATGAACGTGCTGCTCGTGGTGGAGTAGGGCGTGGCCATGCTCCATGTGACGCCGTCCATTGAGGATGAAACGAGCATGCGGGCCTGGCTGGTGGTTTGGCTCCGCCATACAAGGCTCACGGCCTCTCCGGTGCATAGCGTGTCGCCCAGGTCGAGCACTTCCCAGCCGCTCGCAGTGTTGAAGAAGGCGGCCGTTGCGTTCGGGGCGCCAATGGCCTCCAGTGGTGAGCCCACATTCGAGCTGGCGACCACTGCGTCGGCGTAGTCCACGAGGAAGCCATTGAGGTCGATCGGCCCCGCCCCGGAACAGAACGGCCCTGGTTGCGCGAAACGTGCCGGGTTGTTCGATACGGCGGCCCAAGCCGGATCGGTGAAGCTCGCGGTGAAAAGGTCGATCCCGTTGTCACCGGGATAGGTGGCGGTACCGAGGGTGAGCCCATCTTCGTACCAACCGCCAACGACGAGGTTCCCGATGCCGGTGGAGGCTATGGCAAGTGCCCTTTCGTCACCGCTTCCCACCTCGCGATCGAACCAAACCGCCGTGCCGTCCCGGTTGAAGCGGGATAGGAGGATGTCCTCATCACTGCTGCCCGCGATCACGGTTCCGCCGTCCGTCGTTAGCATGCCCTCCACGGATCCTGCCACATGGATCTGCCCGTTACGCCCCGCGCACACGCCGAAGCCGGTCACGCCATGGCTGACATCGCTCCAAGCTGTTCGCACCCAGGTGGCCGTGCCGGTGGCCTTGCTCAGGGCGGCAAGGAACCAGTAGTCGTGAACGCCGGGGATCGTACGGGTGATGCCTCCCGGGAAAAGGGATCCGTTGTGCGTATGGCCGGTGATGTACACGCCACTGCAATCGACCGCCACACCGTGGCATGCGGCTTCCGAATCACCCGGGTTGTTGATCATCCGCATCCAAGCGGGGCTGCCGTTCAGGCTCACGGCCGAGCAGAAGAGCGCGTTCGCGTTGGTGGTGCTGGCGCTGGTGCTCGTAGCGCCCAGGCTGTTGCGCCAGGACATGGTGCTGCCTTCCGTGCTGCCCACCGCGAACACATGCGAGGCATCGGCCGTGATCCGGCCCGAGCGGATGTCATCGCCGGAGACACCTGTCAGCGACCATTGGAGCGTTCCGTTCAGGCTGTAGGCATTCAGGTACGCGTAGCGTTGGCCGGTGCTCAGCCCGTTGGTGGAGAGCACACCGCCCAGCACGGAGGTGTAGGTGAAGGCGCCATAGGCCACCACTACGTTGCCGGCGATCACCACCCCGGTGCCTTCATCCACCTGCGGGCTGCTGATGTTCCGCACCCACTGGGAGGTGCCCGCAGCATCATACGCTGCGATGAATGCATCGCGTGAACCGGCATTGGTCAGTCCCAGCCCGGCGATGGCGCCGTTGTAGTGGCCGGTCACGGCAACGAGCCCTGTGGAACCGACCGCTACACCCAATGCGGCATCCTCCTGCGGGCTTCCGATCGCGCGGCTCCAGATCAGGTTTCCGTTCGGGTCGAGCTTGGCGATGAAGGCGTCCACGGCCCCCCCGACCGATGCTGGCAGACCGTAGGGTGCGGCCGTAGCCGAGGTGCTCTGATAGGCCCCCGCCACATAGATGCTGCCTGTAACGGGGTCAACGGCGATGTCATGGACGAACTCCTCGTTCCCCGCGTCCAGGGTGCGGGCCCAGTTCCAGGTGGGGCCTTGCGCACTCAATGGGGAGTGAAGGCAGGCTTGGAGGAGCGCTGCAATGAAGAGCGTGAGCAGCGCCCTTCCTTCCTTCAGCCGTAGAGTGTCGGCCATTGGTCGGCGGTTATCTGGCCTGCGGGTCGTCTACGCCCACGCGGCCAGCCGTTTCAACGGGGGGGTGGGGCAATGGTTCCGCCTCCCGGGTCGGCCGTTACCTTGCCGCCCATCGGGCATTGCTACGGCATGGCGGACGATCCACGCTTCGACGAGCGGCAGGTGGCCTTGGCCAAAGCCTCGCCCGAGGCCTTCGGCCCGCTGTACGACCGCTATTTCGCCGATGTGTTCCGATTCGTGCTCCGGCGTGCCGGCGACCGTGAGCTCACCGCGGACATCACCCAGCAGTGCTTCCTGAAGGCCCTTTTGTCGTTGTCGCGCTACCAGGACCGCGGCCTGCCCTTCCGCGCCTGGCTCTTCCGCATCGCGCTCAACGAGCTGCGCATGCATTGGCGCAAGCGCCGCGAGGTGGTGATCGACCTGGACTACCAGCGCGTCCGCGGTTTGGGCGAAGAGCTGGAACTGAATCCCGACCCCGACGAAATGCAGCGGCTGGCCGCCGCGCTCTCCCACCTCGATGAAGCCCGCGCTCAGCTGATCCAGCTGCGATTCATGGATGGCATGAGCTACCTGGAGGTGGGCCAGGTGCTGGGCATCGGAGAGGATGCCGCCAAGATGCGCACCCATCGCGCCCTCGCCGTCCTGCGGGCCTATCTTTCCAAGCGGGCATGAAGCACCGATACCGCATAACGCCCCAGGGCAGCGGGCCAGAGCCCACTGATGCCGAGATCCTGCGCTACCGGGATAAGGGCAGACTCCTTTACAACTACCAGCGGGCGCGCGACCTGCTGCACCGGCGGCCGATCTATCGGGACCCGAAGGCGTTCTTCGCACTGCTGCTGATCGTGCTGCTGGCCTGGCTGCTCAGCGAGGGCCTGCTGGAAGGCCCGCATCCGGATAGCGGCGGCAGCCCTGTTCCGGAGCAGTCGCCCCCGGCGCCTGGGCAGTGATGCCGGGCCCGCTGCTGCAGCCCTCGCTCCGGGTGGTGCGGCCTACCTTCGCCGCAATCTCGGTGAATCCATGCGCTACATCCGGCTATTCCTTCTTGGCCTGTTCGTGCAGGCGTCTGCCGCATCCGCCCATGAGGGCATGTGGCTGCCCACGCTCCTCAAGGGCATCGAGGGCGACCTGCAGGCGGCGGGCCTCAAGCTGAGCGCCGAGGATATCTACAGCATCAATCGCGGCAGCCTGAAGGATGCCATCGTGCTCTTCGGCGGCGGCTGCACCGCGGAGGTGGTCAGCGGGCAGGGCCTCATCCTCACCAATCACCATTGCGGCTTCGGCGCCATCACCGACCACAGCACCGTGGAGAACGATCGGCTCAAGAACGGTTTCTGGGCGGCCGGGAAGTCCGAAGAGCTGAAGAACCCCGGGCTCACGGCCACCTTCATCGTGCGCATGGAGGATGTCACCGAGCGGATCGCGCCGCAGCTGAGCGGAGCGCCCGATGAGGCGGCGCGCAGGGAACTCCTGGTAAAGGCCGCCAAGCCGCTGGTGGACGAGGCGGTGGCGGGCACCCACTTCAAGGCCGTGGTGCGCCTCTTCAACTACGGCAACAGCTTCTACCTCATCGTCACGGAGACCTTCCGGGATGTGCGACTGGTGGGGGCGCCGCCTGCGGCCATCGGCAAGTTCGGTGGCGACACGGACAATTGGATGTGGCCCAGGCACAATGCCGACTTCAGCCTCTTCCGGATCTACACCGGGCCGGACGGCAAGCCCGCCGAGCCCAGTGATGCGAACATCCCAATGAAGCCGAGGCACGTGCTTCCCATCAGCCTTGACGGCGTGAAGGAGGGGGATTTCGCCATGATCTTCGGATTCCCGGGCCAGACGCAGCGCTACTTGAGCAGCTATGCCGTGGAGTATGTGATGGAGAAGTCCGACCCCATGCGCATCGAGATGCGGACCGCCAGCCTGGCGGTGATCGATGCCGCCATGCGGGCCAGCGACCGTACGCGCCTTCAGTACGCTGACAAGCAGGCGGGCATCAGCAATGCCTGGAAGAAGTGGATCGGCGAGCTCAGAGGGCTGAAGGAACTGGGCACGCTCGAGCGGAAGCGGGCCTACGAGCGCGAGTACCAGGAGAAGGCCCGTTCAGCCGGCATGGCGCCCTATGCCGAGGCCCTGCCGCAGCTGAAGCAGCTCTACGGCGATTACGTGCCTTTTGCTACGGCCCGCGACCTGTTCGTGGAGATGGCCTACTACGGTCCGGAGGTGCTGCGCTTCGCCGATGGCTTCAAGGAGGTGGTGGAGCAGCACGATGCATTGCGGAAGGAGGGGAAGCTGGCCCCGGAGGCCCTGAAGGCCATGGAGGCCGCGAAGGCCTACTTCGCCAACTACGATGCCGAAGTGGACAAGCGCGTGTTCAAGGCCCTGCTGCCCATCTACCGGAAGCACATGCCGGCGCACCTGCTGCCACCGGTATTGAAGGAGGTGGACACGCGTTACCGCGGCGATACCGATGCCTGGGTGGATGCGATCTACGCGCGGAGCGCCTTCACCGATGAGGGCAGGCTGCGCAAG
Organism: Flavobacteriales bacterium UBA2426; assembly: GCA_002342985.1. GTDB lineage: Bacteria > Bacteroidota > Bacteroidia > Flavobacteriales_F > PHOS-HE28 > PHOS-HE28. The sequence goes on along the minus strand of DDRC01000171.1, from coordinate 19,712 downwards.
GCACTGGGCAATCCATCCGCCGGGGCCATGAAGCGATTGGCCAAGGACCCCGCCTTCCGGGTGTCGCGCAGCTTCTTCAGCACCTTCCTCGACCAGGTCCGGCCGCCTCATGCGCAGCTCAGCGACCGCATCGAGACCGCCATGCGCACCTACGTGAAAGGCATGATGGAGATGTATCCGGAGCGGACATATTGGCCCGATGCGAACAGCACCCTGCGCTTGAGCTATGGTGCCGTGGAGGGCAGCCTGCCGCGTGATGGCGTCCGCTACGTCCACAGGACCACGCTCGACGGCGTTCTGGAGAAGTACGTGCCGGGCGATGCCGAGTTCGATGTGCCCCAGCGGCTGCTCGAGCTCCATCGGACCAAGGACTACGGTCCTTATGGCGAAGGCGATGAGATGCCCGTCTGCTTCACTTCCTCGCTGCACACCACGGGCGGCAATAGCGGCAGTCCGGTGCTCAACGGGCATGGCGAGCTCATCGGCCTGAACTTCGACCGCACCTGGGAGAGCACGATGAGCGATATCCAGTTCGACCCCGGGAAGTGCCGCAATATCTGCGTGGACGCGCGCTACCTCCTCTTCATCATCGACAAGTTCGCCGGGGCCGGGCATCTGGTGCAGGAGATGACCTTGGTGCGCCGCGAGCCGCCCCATATGATCGACCTGCCCATTCACCGATGAGCGCTTGGGTAGAGGCGCAGGGCGCCCTCTGTCGCACCTTCCGTTTCGCCGACTTCAGCGAGGCGTTCGCATTCATGACCAGGGTGGCGCTGCTGGCCGAGCAGCACGGCCACCATCCGAAGTGGACCAACGTGTGGAATACCGTGACCATCCGGCTGAGCACGCACGATGCCGGGGGGGCTGTCACCGAGAAGGACCACCGGCTGGCGGCTGCGATTGACCGGTTGGTGGGCTAGGTGCCGCTGGTTGCGAGGCGTCCAGGCCGGAATCAGCTGGTTGGTGGCGACCCCGTCGCGCCGGGCGATGGCTGCGCGGATCAGGCCGCTGCTCGTCCGCCCTTGTCAAAGCAAGAAACCCCGCCGGCAGGCAGGGCTTCTTCGATGCGATGCGGTTGATTACTGACCGATGGTGATGGTCTGGCCTTCGCCGCCGGCGTTGGGGTTGCCGGTGCCGGGTTGCACGAAGGCCTTGATGCGGAGCTCGGTCTCCTTGGGCTCGGTGTTGGCCACCACCTTCACCGTCTTCGTCTGGGCGTTCTCCTGCTTGCCGGGGCTGTACTCCACTTCAATGTCGCCAGTGCCGCCCGGGGGGATCGGCGCCTTGGGGTAGTTGGGCACCGTGCAGCCGCAGCTGCCGGTGGCGCTCTCGATGATCAGCGGCTCCTTGCCGGTGTTGGTGAAGGTGAAGACGTACTTGTTCTTCGAGTCCTGCTTCACGGTGCCGAAATCGTGCTCGTACTTGCCGAAGGTCAGCGTCGTCTTCGGGGTGTTGTCCACCACGGGAGCGCTGGTGTTGGCCATAGGGTCGAACGACTGGCCTGCAGGGGAGGCTGCGCTGCTCGCGGCGGCCACAACGTTGCTGCCGGAGTCGCTTCCCGTGCCGGAGAGCTGGCCCCAGGCGATGACGCCGAGCGCCACGGCGATGACGCCGAGCAATGCGATCTGGATCTTGTCTTTCATGGGAGTAGCGGGTTTCGTCATGCGGTGTTTCGGGTTGCGAAAATAGGCCAAGGCCGTCCGCGCAAGCGCGCCTTAACGATCCCTTTGCATTTGGCGTCAACGCGACATGCCCAGCCGCTGGAAGCTGTCATCGGACAGCACCTCCAGGGCCTTCTGGAAGCTGCGGTCCACGGGATTCTCCGCATTGATCATCTGCCAGTAGGCGCTGGTGTCCCAGAGGTCGCGTGCCAGCAGGGCCTTCAGCCGCAGGGCGATCAGGGCCTCGGAGCGATCCATCCCCGCGGCATCGGGAGCGATGCCCTCCTTGGCGGCATAGGCTTCCAAGGCATCGAGCATCACGTCGCCCACCTGGAAGGCTTGGCGGAACTGATCCGGTCCCGCATAACGCTGCTTGAGCTCCTCGCGATGGTCATCCACATAGGAGAGGGCGAAGGTGTTCAGCACCCCTTTGCGCACCAGCTGGCCGAAGTAGGCGCTGCTCTGGGTGGTATCGATCGGCACGAAAACGTCGGGCAGGATGCCTCCTCCACCGTAGACCACGCGCTTGTTCATCGTGTAGTACTTCACCGTATCGGCCAGGTGCACGCTGTCGGCGCTGGTGAGCTCGCCCGCTGCCAGCCGGGCGACCTTCTCGCCGCGATAGGCCTCCACGCCGTCGTCATAGGGTTTCTGGATGCAGCGGCCGCTGGGGGTGTAGTAGCGGCTCACCGTGAGCCGCACGGCACTGCCATCGGGGAGCATCACCGGCCGCTGCACGAGCCCTTTGCCGAAGCTCCTGCGGCCTACGATGAGTCCACGGTCCCAGTCCTGGATCGCACCGCTCACGATCTCGCTGGCACTGGCGCTGCCTTCGTCCACGAGCACCACCAGCCGGCCCTTCTCGAAGCGGCCCTCCTTCGTGGAATAGGTGTCCTCGCGGGCCGAGGTGCGCCCCTGCGTGTACACGATGAGCTTGCGGTCGCCGAGGAATTCATCGCTCATCTCGATGGCCGTCCGCAGATAGCCGCCGCCATTGCCCTGCAGGTCGAGGATCAGGTCCTGCATACCCTTGGCTTTCAGTTCGTCCATCTTCTCCCGGAATTCCTTCATGGTGGTGGCGCTGAAGCGGCTCACCTTGATGTAGCCCACCTGGGGCGAGGCCATGTAGCTGGCCTCCACGCTGTAGATGGGGATCTTGTCCCGGGTGATCACGAAATCCAGCGGGGCCGGCTCGCCCTTGCGTGCCACTGCCACCGCCACCTTGGTCCCCTTCTTCCCGCGCAGGCGCTTCATCACATCGCTGTTCTTGAAGCCCGCACCGGCGGCATTCTCGCCCTCGATGGAGAGGATGCGGTCGCCTGCCCGGATTCCGAGGCGTTCGCTGGGACCGCCAGGTATGGCATCCACCACGTAGATCGTATCGCGGATGATGTTGAACTGGATGCCGACGCCCTCGAAGTTGCCCTTCAGCGGCTCGTTCACCTCCTCAAGCTCCTCTTTGGGGATGTAGATCGAATGCGGGTCCAGCTCCTCGAGCATCCGCACGATGGCCGCGTCAACGAGCTTCTGCTTGTCCACATCGTCCACGTACATGCGGTCGATGTGGTAGAGCAGGGATTCGAGCTTTCCGGTGGTGGCAGGGTCGGCAGCTGACGGGGGCGGCACCGGTTGTGCCGTGAGCGCTGCGGATAGCACCAAAGCGCCGACCAGGGCGGCGTGGCGGAAGGGGACGATCAATGGAGTGCGGTATGAGACGCCAATGTAACGCATGGGATGGCGGTGCGGTTGCCTTGGCACTCCCAACAACTGTCAAGCCATGGCCATCGAATCGGCTTCACGGACCGGTTGGGGGGCGAGGCGATGCGGAGATGGTGCGGAACCCGGTGCGGTGGTAGGCGCCGGCCTCATCCGTCAAGGTGAGGATGTGGTCGCCGTCGACCAACTCCACCGCCAGCTGATGGTCGCCCACCGTGGTGCCGATCGGGGCGCCATCCAGGTCCCAATGGACCTTGGTGCGGGGGTTCCGATGCGCGGCCCGCAGCACCACCCGGCCCGGCTCGCCGTTCAGCTGCACCGGAACGTAGAGGGTGGCGCTCTGCTCGGGATAGATCATCTGCATGGGCTGGTCCTGCATGGAAGGGACTGCCGAGCCGGGCTCCCAGGGCGGCAAGGGGCGATAGGCAGGGTGCTCAGGGGCGTAGTAGTGCTCCATGGCCGGTGGCAGGCAGAACCAAGCGCGGACCTGTGCATCCGGCCCCGGGGGCACGCGGCAGGTGCCGTTGGCGTTCACCAGGATCCGGCGGTGATAGGGGCAGGGGGCGGTGCGGAGCGCTTCGCGCAAGGTCAGTCGCTCCTCCGCATCGTCGCAGTCCATTCCTGCCCGGTAGCCGCTCGCCCGGCAAACGGAAATGGGTTCCAGTGCATCGTAGGGCGGCTCGAATCCGCCGCCTTGGGGCAGCGCGCAGAAGAGGTCGAAGAGGAGGGGGGCGGCAGCCAAGGTGCCGGTGAGCCCGGGCCGGCCCTCGCCGCTTGCGTTTCCGGTCCATACCCCCACGGTATGGCGGTCCGTGGTGCCGATTGCCCAAGCATCGCGCTGGCCGAAGCTGGTGCCTGTCTTCCAAGCGATGCGCCGCGCCCCATCGAATCGGTGCCAGCCGGCCTCATTCTCCGGACGGTTCACCTGCTGCAGGGCCATCAGTGTGTGATAGAGCGCCCCGGCGCCCAGCACGGGTCGCGCATCGTTCCCCGCCTGCTCGGCCCCATGCACCACGGGGGGATGCACGGCGCCGGCCAAGGCCTCATCGCTCCCGGTGTAGCGCTGCACCACCCTGGCCATGGAGGCATAGGCGCCGGTGAGCTCCCAGAGGGTGCCTTCGCCCCCGCCGAGGATCAGCGACAGGCCGTAATGGGCCGAACTGCGGTCCAGGTGCAGGAGCCCCATGGCCATGAGCATGCCGCGTGTACGCTCCACGCCATGCTCGCGCAGCGCACGCACCGCAGGCACGTTGAGCGAGCGGGCCAGGGCCTGCGATGCCGGCACCGCACCGCTGTAGCGCTCGTCGAAGTTCCGTGGCGCGAACCCGTCGTAGCTGGTGGGCAGGTCGGCCACGAGCTGGTCGGGCATGCGCTCCCCGGCCTGCAGCATGGCGGCATGGAGGAAGGGCTTCAGCAGGCTTCCGGTGCTCCGGGGCGCACGCACGATATCCACATGGCCGGCATGGGCGGCATCGGCATCGGGCAGGTTGCCCAGGTAGGCGAGCACCTCGCCTGTCGGGACATCCAGGATCAGGACAGCTGCGTTATGCACCTCATTGGCCCGCAGCAGGTGGCCATAGCGCTGGCTCAGGTCGATTACCCGCTGCTGCAGGACCCTGTCAATCGTGCTCCGGATGCGCTTCCCCTCGAGGCCCGAGGACTGCAGCGTGGCCAGGAGGTGGGGGGCGAGCCGGGGCAGCGGGTGAGGTGCCTCAGGCAACGGTTCCTCGCGCGCCAACGACCAGGCCAGTGTATCCAGGGCCTCCGCGGCCAGCAGCCGGTCCAGCAATCGGTCCCGCTTGGCGCGCAGGCTCTCGCGGTTGCGGCCCGGGTGGATACGGGCGGGGGCGTTGGGAAGCACGGCCAGGGTGGCGCATTCACCCCAGCCCAGGGAGTGCGGGTCCCGGCCGTACCAGCGCCATGCTGCGGCCTCCAGGCCCACCACATTGCCGCCGAAGGGCGCGTTGGCAGCGTAGATCCGCAGGATCTCATCCTTGCTGAACCGCAGCTCCAGCCTCAGGGCCATCAGGATCTCCTCGAGCTTGTTCAGCACCGTGCGCTCCCGATGCCCCAGTGCCATGCGCGCCACCTGCATGGTAAGGGTGCTGCCTCCGCTCACCGTGCGGCCGGCCTGCAGGTTCTGGCGCGCCGCGCGGAGGAGGGAAGGGAGGCGCACGCCCCAATGCTGACGGAACCGGCGGTCCTCGAACGCGATGAGGCAGCGCTCGAACCGGTGGGGGATGCTGTCGCCGGGGGGCATGCGCCACTGGCCGTCCGCGGCCACCGTGGCACCCAGCAGGCCACCATCGCGGTCGAGCAGCACCGTGCTGCGCGGCCCTTCGAAGAGCGGCTCCATCGGCCCCCACCGCCCCCAGGCTAGAACCAGGGCCGCAGCAACGGCGTGCCAGCGCAGCCTGCGGATCCAAGGGGCATTCCGCATCCGGCGCGGGCCTCCTCCGTTCACCGGAACCATGGGCGAAAGTTCGTTGGGTTCCGGCAACCGCTCGTCTACATTCGCCCCATTCATCCCTATCTGCATGAGACTTGCTCTTTCCCTCAACGTCGTGCTCCTCGGTTTCGCATCCGGTGCCCTCGGCCAGGAAACCACGGGTGCGCTGCCGCTGAGCATGCGCCTCGGCCTAGACCCCCATGCGGTGGCGGGTGTGGAGGCCGCTCCCTTCGACGCCGATGCCGCAGGCGCGGACGACCGCCAGCGCGATGCCATGGGCAAGGTTCCGCTCTACGGGCGATTCGTGGCGCTGGAGGCATCGCTCGGCACCGATGGAACCTGGCTCGAGCTGCCTGGTGGCGACCGCCTCTGGCGGCTTCGCATCACCTCACCCGGGGCGATCGCCATGGAGCTCTTCCTCGAGGAAGTGCATCTGCCGCCCGGCGCTCAGCTCCACGTCTATTCCGCCTCCGGCGACGAGGTATACGGCGGGTACACGGCTGCGCACGTCCAGGAGAACGGTGCGTTGGCCACCGATCTCACCCGCGGCGATGCCTGCGTGCTGGAGTATCACGAACCGGCCGCCGTGCGCGGAGAGGGAGCGCTGAGGCTGCGGCGGCTGGCCCACGCCTATCGGATGGCGGACATGCTCTCCGGTGAGTGCGAGGTGGATGTACTCTGCCCGGAGGGCGACAACTGGGTGGACCAGCGGAACTCGGTGGTCCGGATCCGGGTGGTGGATCCCTCAGGCACCGGTTTCTGCACCGGGGCACTGGTCAACAACACCGCCCAGGATTGCAAGCCCTATGTGCTCACGGCGCACCATTGCATCGTGGACAGCCAGGACTCGAACTTCGCCACATTCCAGTTCCGCTGGAACTACCAGCGTGCATCCTGCGATGGCGGTACCACCAACGGGTTCAACATGGTGGGCTGTACGCGGCGGGCTGACAGCAACGACAACGGTGGGGATAGCGGCTCCGATTTCGCGCTGCTCGAGCTCACCAGTGCCGTGCCGGCCTCGGTCGGCGCCTACTATGCCGGCTGGGACGCCACAGGAACGGGGTCGAATTCCGGTGTGTGCATCCACCACCCCGATGGGGATTACAAGAAGATCAGCACCTACACTTCCAACCTTGTGAGCACGACGTGGGGCGGACCCAGCGGATCGCATTGGCGCGTGACCTGGGCGGCCACCGTGAACGGCCATGGGGTCACGGAACCCGGATCTTCCGGGGCCCCGCTGTTCAACGCATCGAAACGAATCATCGGCACCCTCACGGGCGGCTCATCCTTCTGTGATACGCCCACGGCACCGGATTACTTCGGCAAGATGAGCTTCCATTTCGGCACGGCGAACCCCAATCCGGCAGCCGAGGAGCTCAGGAATTGGCTGTCGCCGGTGTTCAACGCCACCACGCTCAATGGCAGCTACAACCCGTGCGCGACCATCGGCATCGATGAGGTGCGCCTTCCCGAACCGGAGGTGTTCCCCAATCCCTTCACCGACCGCTTCACCGTGCGCCTGCCAGAGTCCTTGCAAGGGGCCGATCGGCTGGAAGTGACCGATGCCACCGGGCGCCTGCTGCATGCCGCACGCATCAGTTCCTCCACCTGCACCGTTGAGGCGATGGCCTGGAACGAGGGCACCTATGTGCTCAGCGTGTTCCAAGGAGGTGTGCGCACCGGGAGCGTGCGGATGGTTCGTTGAACAGAACAGCGGTCTTTTTGCCGACCTTTGCGGCCGTTTTTCCCGTGAACACGCCGCCATGAAGGAAATCAATGAGAGCCGCTTGCTGCTCGGCGCCGCCTCGGGCCTGAGCCTGAAGGAGCTCAACGGGCTATACAAGGGCCTGATGAAACGCCATCACCCGGACCGTTTCCAGGAGGAAGCGGAAAGGGAGGCGGCTGAGGCCATGAGCCAGCGCATCATCGCGGCCTACAAGCTGCTGGAAGCGCTGCATCCGGAGACGCAGGCTGCAAAGGCGGCCGAATTCGAGGTGGCCCTTCTTAGCGGCGTGGCCAACTGGCAGTACAAGGGACAGGTCCTGCGGGTCTGCCTCGGCGACGGCAGTGAGCACGCGTTCTATGGTGTTCCGCCCAATACCTACAACAAGTTCGTGGGCAGCGATGGCTCGGCACGTTTCGTCAGGCGCCACCTGGCCGGGAGCTTCCCGCGCCGGTGCATTGCCGCCGCCGCCGTTGCAGCCTGAAGCCTCCCCGATCGGTTCGTGCATGCGCACCGCACCAGGCGACGCGGCCGCAATAGGCTGCCTGCAACCATTGGCGCGCCAGGCGCGTATAGCTTGACGGCGCGTGAGCTTTGCTTGAAAGCGCGCCCACAATCCGCATTCCATGGAAGGTAGCCTCATGCATTGGGTGGACCGCCTCGTTCGTCAAGTGATCATTCCGTTGGTCATTCTGCTGGGTGTGCTCGCCCTTCTCAAGTACGGCCTCACCGGAAGTGGGGCACCCGCTGATTGGAAGCACACATCGAGCATTCCGACGCAGGTGCCGTGAACCAGGGGCGCCCTCAGCGCAACCGTTGGGCAGCTGACCCACCTTTCTCCTCTGTTCGCGCGAGCGCAGCGCTCAGGAGCCGATTTCAGATCCCAGCCATGCGCAGCTGCTCCGCGATCCACGTCCGTGCCTCCCGCTCGCTCCTGAACATGCGCGTGGGGAAAGGCTGCGGATGGTAGCTGTAGTAGATGGATGACATGGCCTCTCCGAGGTCATCCTCGGTGACGATGGCCAGTGCGATGAGCTGCTCGCCTGCACGCGTGGCGCCGAAGAAGTCCATGTCCATCACGGAGAGGTCCGCCAACGTACCGGGCTGGAAGAAAGCGAGCATCGCGCACCGTGCATCCGTCAATTCACCGCGTCGCTGCTGCACCTCCAGGAGCCCTTCCACGTCCAGGTCCAGTCCCGCCCGGTAGCGCACCTCGATGATGCGGTCGCCATCGGATAGCATCATCTCCGCCAATCGGGTGCTGATCCTGCGCTCCATGGCCTGAAGATAAGGAGCCGCGGCTTGATGCGTGCGCGTCGGCCCACCTGCATGCCCGCCCGCCGCGCCTTAGATTTAGAGGCGATGAAAGCAGCGGACATCGCCTGGCACATGCGCCTTCACGCGATGGGGCTGCGGCACGAGTGGATCACCCCGAATGCCAGGCTCTACGCCTGGGAGAGCGACCTCCTCACCGTGACGCCGGAGGGGCATGTCTGCGAGGTGGAGATCAAGGTGAGCCGGAATGACCTGAAGCACGACCTGCTGAAGCCCAAGCACAGCCAGGGCCTGCTCCTCAATGGCGCATTCCCGGTGGAGCGCGACGATGCAACGCGCACACGGGTGGAGGCCCATGAGCGGGCGCGTGATCGGGCTGGGTCCGCTCATTGCCGCCGCCCCAATTACTTCTGCTTCGCCATGCCCTGCCGGGTATACCGCACCGCCTCCCCGATCGTGCTTCCCCGCTATGCCGGCATCTACACGGTCGACGACCAGGGGCGTGTGTTCGAGGAGCGCCGCCCTATCCAGCTGCACACCGCTCGCATCGCCGCGGATGACTTGCTGGCCTTGGCCCGCCGCATGCACTACCGGTATTGGGAGCAGGTCAGGAAGGCAAGGCTGCAGCCGGAGGACGGTTCCGGCCGGGTGAGCGGTCCACCGCGTGTTTCCGATGATGCGGAGGCACCTTAGCCTCAGGGGTGCGAGAGGATCCGCCTTGCAGCGGCTGTGAAGGGCTGCCGCCTGGCGCCGGCTCGCACCCGCGACGGGCCGTGCCTTCCGCCGTTCCAGGGGCAACCGGATGGTGGCTTTCCGTCTTTTCGAAGAGACCATGCCCCATGCGCATCACTGCCGGCTTCCTCGCCGCCCTGATCACCCACGCCGGAGTCGCCCAGTGCGGCCCGTATATGCACCATCCGGTGTGGCCCGATTCAGTGGGGTTGGCCTACCTGAACCCGTTCGAGTGCGGTGATCTCGGCGATATCGATGCGTGCTTATGGGACAATGGCGGCACCGATTGGTCAACCGATGGCCTCGGGGTTGGAATGCACCAGGTGGTGCTCCTGCAGGGCACGGCGCCCATTGACACCCTCTCCTTCGAGATCCTGCAGCTCGCATGGATGCTTCATCTCTCACCGGTCGGCGGGCCGAACGGTGCCGACTTCTATGCAACCGCCAGCCTGCCCTTTTGCGGCACGAGCATCTTCCATCACCATCATTGCGCACCGGATCCGGACTCCACGGTGCTATACCTGCTACAGGATGGCGTGCCCGTCGATAGCCTCTGGCCGGTCTCCTGCTTGGCCGGCTTCGAGCTGTGGGATGGCCTGCCCTTCGGGTCCGCATACCAGCTGCACCTCATCGATCATGGCGCCTGCGGGTCATCCGGGTACAGTCAATTGGTGCTCGCGTACTCCTGCGATGGGGCCGTGCTCGATGCGCAGGTTGAAGCCGTCAGCGCTGGAACTGGGGGCAGCATTGCCATCCTCGGGGTGGTGCCCGACCCTGCAGCGGTGCTACCGCCCCCAGCGCCGATCACAGGCTGGTTCCAGATTCGTGCATGGCCTTCCATGGAGCCTGCCGGCGGCGACCAGGTCGGGGTTTCAGCGTTCTGGGAGGACCTGCCCGCAGGCAGCTATCATGTCAGTTTCCTGGCCGATTCACTTTGCGCGCCCGTGGACACGATCCTCACCGTGGAGTCGGTGTTGGGGGTGGACGATCATGATGGGCGCCCGGCACCGCAGGTATTCCCGCAGCCCGTTGAGGACCTGCTGCATTGGATGGGGGAACTGCCGGCGGTGCGCGTCACCGATGCCCAGGGCCGCATCGTCGCCGACGGCCTTGGTGCATCACCCGTCGATGCCTCGGCCCTCGCTCCCGGGTATTACGTGCTTGAGTTCGCCGAAGGCAGGCGAAGGGCCTTCGTCAAGCGCTGAGCGACCCTGCTGCTTCGATCGGCTGCGTGCCACCGCCTCCTTGTCCGTGGGCGCGGCACCGGCTTTCGTGATGGCACTGGTGGCCATGTCGCTCCCGATCAAGCTGTGAGCCGGACTGGTCTCACTGACGGTTCCTGGCTCCGACCCGCCCCGGATGCTGCAATCCCGGAAGCCGGCGGTCTCTGGGCGAGGGTGCGGCCTTGCCGGCTTTGCGCGGCGAGGCAGGGTTGAGGGTTCACTTGTTGGCCATGGGAATGCGCTGAAGCGGTTTCGGAGGCTAGCGATGCATCCCATCCAGGCAATTGGCCGGAATCAGGTTTCGCCGGTGAATGGGCACGCATCCCGCGGAGGAGCCAGCCGGGTGTTCATCCATCGGATTCACCGCTCATCACCGGCCAGGCCGCGCCCTGCGATTGTAGTGCGTCTTTTGGCGAACAGGCAGTAAAGGATGAACCGGTACCTCACATCACTCACAGGTTTCGCGCTCGCCATCAGGCTTTGCGCACAATGCGAATTCACGCCCACCATCAGCCCGAGCGACCTCGTGCTTTGCCCGCTTGAGAACGCGCTGCTGAGTACCCAGGTCTACGACAGTTACCAATGGTACAGGGAGGGGCAGCCCATCCCGGGTGCGATGGGGCAGACCCTGCCCGTCGACTACCAGCAGAGCAGCGGCTACAGCTTCAGCGTGCTGGCTGAGCTGGATGGCTGCGCTGAAATGAGCGCCCCCGTGCTGGTGGATGGCTGGGTCTTCCTCCCGCCCGTAGTGATGACGGAGGGCGATGAGCCATTGGGCATCACCGGGGAAGGCGCGGCACAGTATTGTGAGGGCGCCTTCGTGCAGCTTACGCTCGGCATGCCCTACACCGAGAGCATCGAGTGGACGCGCAACGGGCAGCCCATTGATGGCGCGGATGCTCCCGTGCTGGTGGTGACGGAAAGCGGGAGCTACCACGTCAGCGGGGCCCCCGCCATCTGCCCGGACTACGTAGTGGGACTAGGCGTCACCGTGGACATCGTCTTCGTGCCGCCCACGCAGCCCGTGATCACGGCTGTGGATGGCGAGCTGTGCGCTACCCCGCCGGGCCCAGGCTATGCGTGGTACCTGAACGGCGTGGAACTGGCCAACAGCAACCAGGGCTGCATCGTGCCCGTTGCGCCTGGATCCTACACGGTGAGCGTAGCCTACGCCAATGGCTGCCATGTGCCATCGGAGCCCTACCTCTCCACAGGCCTCGATGAGGCGGCTCCTCACCGTAAGCTCTCTGTGCAGGTCCTTTCGCCGATGCTCCGAGTCGATTGGACGGGGTCATTGGCGGCAGGTACGCCATGGCACATCACCGATGCGCAGGGGCGCTTGGTGCGCACCGGGACCCTCTCTGCCGAAGGGCCGTTATGGGTGGACATGACCGGGGCAGGGGAGGGCATCTGCCTCTTCCGGATCCTTGATTCCGGAAGCGGAGCGCATTCAGCTGCGACGCGGTTCATCTGGCACCGCTGAGCGGACGGGAGCGCGAAACGGAATGGTGCAACAAGGACCGCACGCGCCTTCAGCCGCAGCATGCGATGGACGCCTTCCATCGCCCCACGGGAAGGCGCTGCCTCAGTTGAGGTAAGGCCAGCTCTGTGCGGGGGTCAAGGTGGCGACGTGCAGCTCACCGGCTCCGTCGTGCCATTGAAGCGCCACACGCTCCGGCTTGGCGCCATTCCGTCCTGGCAATGCGACGAGCAACTCCTCGGGCACGCGCGACGCCCGCTTGCGTGGCTTCTTGCGGATGATGCGTAAGGGGCTCATGCGATGAAGGTAATGAGATCCGGAGCCATGTGCGACTGATCCTCGTCAGATGTTCGCGAACAGCGGTGTGTGGGTCCCGGAATATGGTCAGAAAACCATGGGCTGTTGGCGGGTCGGCGGCACCTTGTCGCGGTGCTGGGTAACGGCCAGGCACCCCCCCTCCTGGTCGAAGCCGATGCTGCCCACGGGGCTGTGATAGGTGAAGCCTGCCATGTGCCGCTCCAGTTCCAGGACCACGGCGAACTTCACGTGGCGCCTCCGGCGGCCCGCCGGTCCTTGACCCGCATGGCGTGTGTCCACCACCACTTCCTTGGCCAGGTGACCGGGCTTCTCGAATCGCAGCACCACATCGGCTCCGCCGGGAAGGGAAAGCGTGAAGCGGCCGGTTTCCGATACGCGTGCCGTACGCGTGGAGCCATTGACCTCAACGGCCACCGTGGCATCCTGCCAGGTGTGGTCCTCGACATGGATCCAGCCCGTGAGCACGACATCGCCATCGGGCGGGGCAATGGCGCGCACCGCACCGGCGCTGAGCAGGAGGGCGGTGAAGGCCAGCAAAGGACGGGTGAGGAGGGCGGGAGCCATGGGTGGAGGTGTTTGGGTCCCTGAACGCAGGCCGGCGCTGGAAGTGGCGGGATCTTCGACGGATCGGCGATGGCGATTCGACGGATGGGCCAACGGCACCCATCACCGCCAATCGGCGCATCGGTCCCGGCCGCGCACAGGCCCCGGTCCGGCCTTGCCCATGCTGGCGGCTGGGCTACGGCATTGCGGCCGTTTCTCCGCCGGCCGGCACAACCTCCACCCATTGGCCTTTGCTGCGGGCCTGTATCGTATGCTCGTACATCGCCTCGCAATGCGCGCCTGGCAGGTAGTACCGGCCCGTATAGCTGGCGTTCAGGAGCACGCGGTAGGTGTGGCTCTGTCCTTTCCAGAGGTCGAAGTAGGTGAGCACCCGGTCATCACGGATATCCTGGTAGGTGAAGGGGCCCTGCGATGCGCCGGCCAGCGTTCCCTCCAAGCGGGTATTCCGGATCTCCCAGCCGCTTGGGAAGAGCTGTGAGAGGGCCAGTTGCTGATAGCCGTTCACCACGCCCGGGTGCGCGATGGTCACCACCGCCATGAAATCGGTGCCCTGTTCGATCCGGCGGGGATCGACGGGCGTTCCGTCCATCAGGGTGTACGACACGGTGAGGCCTAGGCCCCTGCTGCTGGCCTGCTCCTCGCCGGCCAGGGGAGTCCCCGTCCGCACGAGCCGTGCGTACAGGAGGTTCTTGCCCGTGTTCTCCAGTTGCACGGAGGCCTTGCCGTTGGGCGTGGGCAGCTCGATGCGGCTGATGGCCCGTTCCGAGAACCTCTCCGTGGCTTTGCCATTCACCGTGAGGGTGTAGCTCATGCCCTTCCCCAGCTGGCCCAGCTGTGCAAGGCGCGATACGGCCAGCAGCCCGAAAGCGGTGCTCTGGGTGCTCCACCAGTCGCTGCTGCTGAGCCGTTTGGCGATGCGGGCCACGACCGGCGCGGCTTTCTCGGTCTCGCCCATGGCGATGAGGGCCTCCACGATGAGCGCCTCGTCGCGGAGGTCGCTGCCATAGGTCAATGCTTGCTCGGTGTAGGCGGGCACCTGCAGCGGGATGCCGCTGATGAGCTGCTGAGCCGCATCCTTGCGACCGGCATGCGCATACGCCGCAGCCAGCATCCACTTGGCCTGCAGGCCAAGGTCTTTCTGCTCACGCAGCCTGTTCATGGCGGGCAGCTCCTGCGCCTTGGCCAGGGCAAGCACATACAGCCGATAGGCTTGGACGAGCTGGGTACCGCTGCGCTGCCAACCCTGAGGCACCGACCCGTTCCAATCGCGGGCCTGCTTGCGCTGGAAGCCGAGCCAGTGGGCCTTCACCTGTCCGGGCATGGCATAGCCGGCCCGCTCGGCTTCCACGAGGAAATGGCCCGCATAGATGCTCGTCCAGGTGTCATAGTGGTCGCCACCGGGCCAATAGTTGAAGCCGCCATCACTGCGCTGGAACTGCACCATCCGGCGAAGGGCGGCCTCTACATTGGCGCGTGCCATCTGGTCGCCGCGCGGAGGCAATTCCATCACTTGGGCGAGGAAGAGCTGCGGGAAGGCCTTGCTCGTGGTCTGTTCCAGGCAGCCGTGCGGATAGTCGAGCAGGTATTGCAGGCGCCGTCCCATATCCACGGGCGGGATCGTGCTGACCTCGAGGTAGGCGCTGTTGGTGCCTGCCACGCCGATCGGCGCTGGCGTGGCGCTGAAGCTCCGGCCAGCCTCCACGAGGGCCTCGGTCACCTCGGTGGCCGGCAGGTTCGGTTGGCGCACCTGCAGCTCGATCCTCTCGCTTGCGCTCTCGCCGGCACCGCTCACGCTCACCTTCATCCGCGCAACGCCCACGGCATCCTTCACCTTCACCTTGAAGGTGACGACCTGGTCGCCCATGGCCGTGAAGCGGATCGACTTCTGCGATGGCCCTTCGGGGGTCAGCAGCTCATTGGGCTCCAGCTTCACCGTCACGTCCCTCACTTTGGGGTCCATGGCGAAGACGGTCACGGGCAGGTCGGCGGTTTCGCCGGGCGCGAGCACGCGCGGCAGTGTGGCCAGCACCATGAGCGGTTTGCGCACGGGCACCGTCTGCTCGGCATGTCCGTAGGCCGTTACGCCGTCCGTGGCCACCACCATCACGCGCACGCTGCCCACGTAGTTGCTGATCGTGAAGTCGTGCCGGGCTTTCTTCCCGCGCTCCAGCTTGAAGGGCCCGACGAAGCGTACCACGGGCTTGAAGCGGTTGGCCCGGGCGGCATCGCCCTTGGCCCCTTCATCGCTGCCGCCGAGCGCGAGCACACGCTGGAGCTGCTGGCCGAAGGATCCGATCACCTGGTCGTAGAGGTCCCAGGTGCGCACGCCGAGCGCCTCACGCGCATAGAAATGCTTCCAGGGATCGGGCGTCCTGAAGCGCGTCAGGTCGAGCAGGCCTTCGTCCACGATGGCCAGCGTGTAGGTCATGGCGCGGCCGGTCCGCTCGCTCACCTCCACGCTGAAGGGCGAATCGGTCCTGATCTCCTTCGGTGCCTGGGCCACCGGGCTGAGGTGGGTCTGGGCATCCTCCACGAGGATGGGGATGACACCGTACAGCCGGATGGGAAGGTCGTTGGCCGTGCTCGCATGCGGCTGCACGAGTGTGACATGCGCGAAGACGTTCGGCGCCATGTCCGCAGTGATGGGGAAGGTGTAGCGCGTCTCCTTGGCCTTCAGGTCGATCCATGCGGCATCGAGCACCCGGCTCCCGGTCTCCAGGCTCACCAGCGCACGCCCTGTGCCGCCGCTGGGAATGATGAGTGTGGCCTGTTCGCCGACCTGGTACTTTTCCTTGTCGGCATTGAAGCTGAGCACCGCGGCCTGGTCGGGGTCCTGCCTACGGCTACGCCCTTCCCAGCCCGGCCAATCCATGTAGACCTGCACCGCGCTGGCGTGGCCGCTGGCGGGGTCGGTGACGCGCACGGCGAATCGGCCCCATTGCGGGCGGTTGATGCGCAGGCTGAGCACCGCCTTCCCTTTGGCATCGGTGATGAGGGCATGCTCCTGCTGCAGTTCCACGCTGGGAGAGCTGATGTAGCTCGCGCTGCCCGTGAGGCTTCCATCCCACCACCAGTTGTAGTTGAGCTTGTAGACCTGCGCCTTCAGCTGGTGGCCGGCGAGCGGCTTCCCCTTGGCATCCACGCTGGCCACGGAGAACCGGTAGGTGGTGTCCGTGACGAAGGTCCCCCAGGCGCTGCCCGCATCGGGTGCACGGATGCCGGCATAGCTGGTGTAGGGATAGTAG
>DDRC01000171.1:0-3271 GCA_002342985.1 Flavobacteriales bacterium UBA2426 | reverse complement strand
GTGTAGGGATAGTAGGGCACGGTCACCCGGTCCATGCTGGCATCGCCGCCCGCCTCGAATACCCGGGTGACGATGTTGGTGCTGACCACGGCGGGTGCGCTGCGGCCCATCTGCAGGTTCAGGTCGAACTGCGCCTCGCCCTGCTCATTGAGGGCGCCCTCGAAGGCGACCTGCTCCTCCTCAGGCACCCATGTCCTCAGGTCGTTGAACTGGAAACCGTCGTAGCCCTTGAAGGCCGCACTTCCCGCGCTCATGGTCACCGTTACGCGGCTCTTGAGGTTGCGGGCCGGCGCTCCGTGCAGCCAGTGCGAGCGCAGCGTGATCGTCCGCGCCCCCTCCGCGCTGAGCCGTTCCCCTTCGGTGCCGGAGGGCCCGTCGGGGAACTCCAGCAGCACCTTCAGCCGATTGGGCTTCACGGTTTCGATGCGCACGCTCTTGTGGAAGGCGGTGCCGCCGACGCGCACCACGGCGTTCCAGTAGCCCGTCGGGGCATCGGGCGAGGTGGCGCAGCGGAAGCCGTAGACGCCGTTGACGCCGGCGGTGCGCACATGCTTCTGGTCGAGCCGGCCGCGCGGATCGCTCAGCTCCAGCACCACCGGGTGGTCCTTCGGCAGCCTGCCTTGGGCGTCCTGGAGCATGAAGCTGAGGTAGAGCGAATCCCCCGGGCGCCAGACGCCTCGTTCGCCGTAGAGGAAGCCCTTCAGGCCCCTTTCGATGGATTCGCCCTGGACATCGTAACTGCTCACGCTGAGGGAGCCGCCGTCGTCGAGCTTGAGATAGCCGCGCTGGCTGCCCTTGCTCGCCACCAGCAGGAAGGGCTTGTGCCTTGTGGCGGGAAGCGTGGCCAGCCCCTCGCCGTCGGTCACTACCTGGCCCATGGAGCGGCGCTGGAAGTCGAGCACGTCGAGCTTCACGCCGCTCAGGGGCGCAGCGGTGCGCAGGTCGCTCACGGCCATGAGCATGCTGCCATCGTTGCCCACCTTGGCGATCAGGCCGATATCGCTCGCCAGGATGTTGCGGGCGGTGCTCGTGTTGCGGCGGTAGTAACTGGCCTTGCACGGGTCCTCCCGCTCCTGGTGGTTGTACTCCTCCTCGTAATCGTAGTAGTAGTCGTCGTCGTAGTACCAGTAGTCCTGCTGGTGGTCATAGGCAGCCTGCTCCTCCTCCCAGCTCTTCTCGCGCGGTGCTTCCGCCTCCTCGTTGCCGGCGCATGGGTAAACGCTCTGGTGGCGGCCGAAGGCGATCTCCACGCGGTACACGGCGCCAGGCTCGGTCTTGATGTGATCGGCGAGGTTGAGGTAGAAGGTGTTCCAGCGCCCGAGATCGGGGCTGTCCGCGGTCTTCAGTGAAATGGTCTTGCGGGAGACCAGGCGTCCCACGCGCGCGAGCTCACGGCTGCCGTCGAGCGCATTCACCTGCAGGAACTGGGACACGTTGCTCTCGTGGATACGGACCACGCGGACGTCAACAGCTTTCAGGTTGACGGCCTGGAAGGGGAGCAGGAGGCCGTCGGTGCTGGGCAGGACGGTGCCCTTTCCGGTGAAGCGCACCGCGGGCTTGAGCTCCTCGAATTCAAGCTCGACGCTGAGGTCCTTGCCGAGCTTTCGCCCGTTCACGTTGCGCAGGCCCGCGCTCACGAAGCCGTCCTGCTTGCCGCTGAGGCGCTGCACGGGGTAGAGCACGAGCTTGCTTCCGTCGTGCGCGATGCGCAGCTCATCCGCGCCCGCGATGCCCACCAGGCCGCGCAGGTCCTGTCCGGGGTCGAGCGGATCGCTGAAGAGCAACGTGGCGTACTGCTCGCCATCGCTGAAGGTGGTGGCGCTGATGAGGGTGAGTTCGCCGATGGCGGGCACCTCGAAGGGAAGCGTGGCGGCATCGCTGCTGCCAATGGCCCTGCCGTTCCACGCGATCTCGACCCGCGATGCGGACTCGCCACGGCGCACGCTGTCCACGCTGAAGCGATGGTACCGCCCATTGGGCTCGTGCTCCCAGGTCAGCGGCAGCCTCCGGCCTTCCTGTTCGGCGGTGAAGCAGGCTTCCAGGTCCTGCCCGGTCGCATCGTCGCTGGTGTATACGCTGGCGATGAGCCGCTGCCAGGTGAGGTCCGCTGCGCTGAGGGCCTGCATCTCGTTCACCTTCACATCGATCCCTTGCCGGAATGTGGTGACCTCGAAGCGGAAGGTTTCGAGGCCTTTCGGTACATCGATGAGCCGTCCCAGGGCGAATTCGACCTGGTAGGTCCGGTCCTGTTCGAGGCGCTCCCCGGGAACGAATGCCAGGGTGAGCTCATCCTGCCATTGCACCGTTCCCTTGACCTGGGGAGAGAGTGCGAAGAGGGATTGGACGGCAGCCGCTGAGCTGTCCCTCCAGATCTGCCCCTCGGCGATCCGCACGATGATGGGGGAGCGCGCGCTGATATGCCCGGCCGTGAAGGCGGGGATGTAGGGCGTGAAGGCCGCATCCGGGCGCGTGCCTTTCTCGTTGGTGTGGCAGGCGGCGAGCGCGAGGATGCACAGCAGGGCGAAGACGGTCGCGCGCGCAGGGCGGGGCAGCGATGGCATGGTGGTAGGAAGAGGTGGTGAAAGTAGCGGTGCGGGTCCCATGGCGTACGCGCTACGACCGGTGCAACGGCGGCACCGCTTGCGCTATTGCGGCCATTGCGGGAAATCGATGGACACTGTGCAGGGCTGCGGCCGCCTTCTGCCCGGCCTTACTTCCCGATCAGGCTGTCCGCATCCTCGGCCGGCGTGATCACGCCGTTGACCGATCCCACCACGAAGGCATCAATGAAGCCCTTCGCCCGGATGGCCTGCATGGCCTCGTCGGCTTCTCCGCGCTCCACGAAGCTGCCATAGAAGTAGCGCGTGGTCTGGTCACTGGTCACCGGTTCCAGGTCGCCGAGGCCGAGCAGCTTGTCCATGGTCTCCATGGGGACGTTCCCGGCGAAGGTGGCCACCTGCACCCGGTAGCGCACTTTATCGCGCGCCACGCTGCCGGGGGTCACCCGCGTGCTGAGGTCCTCGGGCCGCAGCACCTGGGCGCCGGCTTCCTTCATGGTGATGCGCTTTCCCTCGCGGAAGGCCACCAGGAAGGCGCCCTCGAACCCTTGGGTGAGCATCTGCACGCGGTGCGCAGCGGCAGGGTTCACCTCCTTGAATGACCCGGTGTAGTAACGGGTGAGGCCATCGTCGCCATTGATGACCACGAGGTCTTTGATCCCTCCGAAGATGTTCTTCGAGAGCTTGTTGCGGAAGGCGCCCAGCTGCACGCG
>DDRC01000156.1:2419-8437 GCA_002342985.1 Flavobacteriales bacterium UBA2426 | reverse complement strand
GGTGGACGATGCCATCGTGGTGCTGGAGAACATCTACGCCAAGATCGAGGGCGGCATGGACCCGATGCGGGCGGGCCACGAGGGCAGCAAGGAGATCACCTTCGCCATCATCAGCACCACCATCACGCTGGCGGCGGTCTTCCTGCCCATCATCTTCCTCAGCGGGCTCACGGGCCGCCTCTTCCGCGAGTTCGGCATCGTGGTGGCCGGCTCGGTGCTCATCAGCGCGGTGGTCTCCCTCACCCTCACCCCCATGATGAGCGCGCGCATGCTGCGCCGCAAGACGAAGCACAGCCGCTTCTTCGAGGTCACCGAGCGTTTCTTCAACCGGCTGGCCGCCGCCTACCAGCGCTCGCTGGCCGGCTTCCTGCGCCGCCGCCGCTGGGCCTTCGCCATCATGGGCGCCAGCGGCGCGCTCATCTGGGCCGCGGGCGCCCAGCTGCAGAGCGAGCTGGCCCCCATGGAGGACAAGAGCCGCTTCATGATCCAGAGCACCGCCCCCGAGGGCACCAGCTTCGAGCTCATGAACGACTACCTCGCGCGGATCATCGAGGTGGCGGACACCCTGCCCGAGCGCCAGGCCCTCATCAGCGTCACCGCCCCCGGCTTCGGCACCGCCAGCAGCACCAACAACGGCTTCGTGCGCGTGGCCCTGGTGCCGCCCGGCGAGCGCAGCCGCACGCAGGACGAGCTGGCCAAGGCCGTGATGGCGAAGATCCAGGGCTTCAACCTGGCCCGCAGCTTCGTGATCCAGGAGCCCACCATCGGCGGCTCCCGCTTCACCCGCCTGCCGGTGGAGTACGTGATCCAGGCGCCCGACTTCGAGCGGCTCCGCGCCGTGATCCCCGCCTTCATGGAGAAGGCCGCGCAGGACAAGACCTTCCGCGTGGTGGACCTGAACCTGAAGTTCAACAAGCCCGAGCTGAACGTGGAGATCGACCGCGACCGCGCGCGCGCCATGGGCGTCACCATGCAGGACATCGCCGAAACCCTGCAGCTCTACTTCAGCGGCCAGCGCTACGGCTACTTCATCATGAACGGCAAGCAGTACCAGGTGATCGGCCAGGCCACGCGCGACAACCGCGACGCGCCCATCGACCTCAGCAGCGCCTACGTGCGCAACGACAAGGGCGAGCTCATCCAGCTGGACAACCTGGTGCGCCTCAGCGACCGCAGCACCCCGCCGCAGCTCTTCCGCTACAACCGCTACGTGAGCGCCACGGTGAGCGCCGACCCCGCCGAGGGCTACACCATCGGCGACGGCATCGCCGCCATGGACCGCATCAAGGCCGAGGTGCTCGACGACAGCTTCAGCACCGCCCTGGGCGGCGTGAGCAAGGAGTTCGCCGAGAGCGGCAGCAGCCTCCTCTTCGCCTTCCTCCTGGCCCTGGTGCTCATCTTCCTCATCCTCGCCGCGCAGTTCGAGAGCTTCGTGGATCCGCTGGTGGTGATGCTCACCGTGCCCCTGGCCCTGGCCGGCGCCGTGGTGAGCCTCTGGATCGGCGGCCACACGCTCAACATCTTCTCGCAGATCGGCATCATCGTGCTCGTGGGCCTGGTCACCAAGAACGGCATCCTCATCGTGGAGTTCGCCAACCAGCGCAAGGAACAGGGCCTGCAAAAGATGGACGCCGTGGTGGACGCCGCGGGCCAGCGCTTCCGCCCCATCCTCATGACCAGCCTGGCCACCATCCTCGGCGCACTGCCCATCGCCCTGGGCCTGGGCGCCGCCGCCAGGAGCCGCGTGCCCATGGGCGTGGCCATCATCGGCGGGCTGCTCTTCGCGCTGGTGCTCACCCTCTACGTGGTGCCAGCGCTCTACAGCTACATGAGCCGCGAGCGCAGCGCCGAACCGCCGCAGGCCCCCGCCGCGGATCACGAACACGCACCGCACGCATGAGGGCCCCCGCCACCATCGCCGTCCTACTCCTCGCCGCCGCCGCCGCGGCGCAGGCGCTCACCGCCGAGGAGGCCGTGCGCATCGCCGTGGAGCAGAACCACGGCATCCGCATGGCGCGCCTCGATGCCCGCAGCGCCGAGCTCATGAACACCGCCGGCAACGCCGGCATGCTGCCCACCCTCGACGCCGTGGGCCTGTACAGCATCGACAACAGCGCCACCAAGCAGACCTTCTTCAGCGGCGAGGTGCGCGAGCGCGACAACGCCGACCAGCGCGTGCTCGATGCCGCCGTGCAGCTCAACTGGACCGTCTTCGACGGGCTGTCCATGTGGGCCGCCAAGGACAGGCTGGAGGCCCTGGAGCTGATCGGGCAGACGCAGCTGCGGCAGCGCATCGAGGCCACCGTCTACGAGGCGCTGGCCGCCTACTACCAGCTGGTGCAGCTGCGCCGCGCCATCGCCGTGCAGCAGCAGGGCGTGCGGATCAGCCGCGAGCGCCTCGCCATCGCGCAGTCCGCCGAGCGCATCGGCAGCGGCAGCGGCCTGCAAGTGGTGCAGGCGCGGCTCGACCTCAGCGCCGACAGCGCCGCCGTGCTCGACCTGCAGGTGCAGGAGGCCGTGGGCGCCGCCCGCCTCAATGCCCTGCTGGGCCGCGACCCCGCCACCCCCGTGCAGGTGGCCGCCGAGGTGCCCGCCGCCGAGCCCCTGCAGCTGGCCGAGGTGCAGCAGGCCGCCCGGCAGGCCAACAGCGAGCTGCAGCAGGCCCGGCAGCAGCGCATCGCCGCCGACCTCAGCGTGAAGGAGCTCACCGGCGCGCTGCTCCCGCGCATCGACCTCTTCGCCAACTACGGCTACACGCGCAGCACCAGCGCCGTGGGCATCCTGCAGAGCAACCAGGCCCTCGGCCCCGACTACGGCGCGCGCGTCAGCATCCCGCTCTACCGCGGATCGCAGGCCAGCCGCGCGCTGGAGGTGGCCAAGCTGAGCCGCGAGCAGGCCGCCCTGGCCGCCCAGCAGACCGAGCTCTTCCTGGAGGAGAGCCTGCTCAACGCCTGGGCCGCCTACGCCACCGCCAGCCAGCGCGTGGCCCTGGAGGAGCAGAACCTCGATGGCGCCCGCACCCAGGCCCAGGTGGCCCTGGAGAGCTACCGCCTCGGCGCCATCACCGCCGTGGAGCTGCGCGAGGTGCAGCTGGGCCTCGTGGGCGCCGAGCAGCGCCTGCTGGTGGCCCGCTACCAGGCCAAGCTCGCCGAGCTGCAGCTGAAGTGGCTGGCGGGCCGGCTGGTGTGAGGCGCGCGCCCCGCCTAACTTCCGCCCCATGCTGCGCCTCCCCGTCCTGCTCGCCCTGTGCTGCGCCGCCGCCGCCGCACCTGCCCAGCCGCTCACCGGCGCGCAGCCCGATGCCGGCTTCGGCTTCGCCTTCACCATCCCCGAGGGCTGGGTGGGCGCCGCCAGCGCCGAAGGCTACGTGATCGGCCACCAGACCGTGCCCGGCATGGTGCTGGTGGCGCCCAAGCACCACGGCGACCTGGCCGCCCTGCAGCGCACCTTCGCCGAAAGCACCGACGACGGCACCAGCAGCCTGCGCGCCGTGGCCCCGCCCCAGACCCTGGCCGACGGCAGCGTGCGCGTGGAGCAGCGCGGCACCGTGGAGGGCGCGCCCGTGAAGGTGGTGGCCATCGCCAAGCTCAACCCGCACGGCGGCAACACCGCCAACCTCATGGCCCTGGCCGCCGCCGATGGCTTCAGCCCGCAGCTGGAGCAGGCCCTCCTGGCCGTGCACCGCAGCGTGCGCTACACCGCCGCGCCGCGCACCGCCGGCGCCGACGGCCCGCCGGACGCCCAGTGGAAGCAGCGCCTGGCCGGCGCGCGCCTCACCTACATGGACAGCTACAACAGCCCCGCGGCCACCGAGGGCGGCATCGGCGGCGGCTACAGCATCCACCGCCGCATCGACCTCTGCCCCGAGGGGCACTTCAAGACCGACGGCTCCGCATCCCACAGCTTCAGCGGCGCCGACGTATCGGCCGTGAGCAGCGGCAGCAGCGGCGGCGAGGGCCGCTGGAGCGCCGTGCGCGGCGCTAACGGCAACGCCCTGCTGCGCCTGCGCTTCCACGACGGACGCGTGGCCGAATACCGGCTGGGCTGGCAGGAGGGCAAGACCTACCTCAACGGCGAGCGCTGGTACCGCACCACCCTGGCCAGCGACGGCCCGGAGTACGCACCGGCCTGTCCCTGAGCCGTGCGCCCGCAGGTGGCGCTCACTTGCCCTTGCGGTCCTTGGGGCCCGGCACCACCTCGATCACCTGGGCTTCCGGGTAGCGGGTCTTCCACGACTCGAAGCTCTTCATGCTCTTCAGCAGCACCACCGTGCGGTGGTTCAGCCGCACGCGGATGCAATCGGCATCGGCCGTGGCGGGCCGCAGCACCACCGGCTCCTTGCGGCCGTGGCTGCCCTTGGCGGGGGCTTTGCGCGTCGTGCTCATGCGTTGGGGGTATCGGTGGCCCAGCGGCGCGGCAGGCGCCGGAGCGGGGTTAGGGCCTTGGGTGACAGTTGCAGCATCGGCTTGCCCAAGGGGGGCATCTTCTGGGGTCCCTCCCGAGGGAACCGTTGCACCGCGCCAGCATGGCGCCGTGCCGCCCGGGAACGACCGGCGCGGCCCCTGCCGCCGCCGGATCCCCGGCGGGCGAGGCCGGGCACGTCAGCAAGATACGGCCTGCGCGCCTCCCGGCCAACACCCGCGCCCGAATAAGCGCGGCGCCCAGGCGCAGGGGCGCCGCTGCAAACGGGAAAGCCCCGGCCGAGGTGCCGGGGCTTCCGCATCAACAGGTCAGCTGCTGCGCTCAGGCGGCGCGGCCCATCGCCGGGTCGGCCTGCAGGCCCTCGCCCGCGCTGCCCAGGGCGCTCACGGTGAACCAGTAGGCCTTGTAGCTCTCCAGCCCCTTGGCCTGGTAGCTGGCGCGGGTGGTGTACCCGAGGAACTGCCAGTTGGCCTCCACCGTGGGGTCGCTCTCCGTCCACCACACCTTGTAGCCGTAGGCGCCGCGCTCATGCCGCCAGCGGATGTCCAGCGTGCCCTTGCTCTTGGTGGTCAGCGCGCGCAGCCGCTGCACCATGCCCGGCACACCGATCGGCCCGGGCTGCCGGCGCAGCTCAAAACCGCTCGTCGCCAGCTTGGCCGCATCGCCCTTCGCCTCCATCCGCACATAATCCGCCACCGTCCGCAGCATCTCCTGCGCATCCCCGATCAGCACATCCCGTTGCACCTTGCTCGCCTTGCTGCCATCGGTGGCCTCCTCGATGGCCGCCTCCAGCGCATCCCCCTTGCTCGTCATCTCCGCCAACGTCACCGGGGGGGTGGGGAAGAAGGCGTTGCCGGTCAGCTTGGCCACCACGTTGCGGAGCAGCGCGAGCAGGCGTACGGCGTTCAACAAGGACAGCGACAGCTTGATGTTCGCTTTCATCGTCTTCCGCCCCGTGGATCCGGTGGGGCGAGGCCGTTTTTGTTAGCGATCCGGGGCCTGTTACGCAGCCCCCTGCAGCACCCCCCTCCGGCGCGGGCCGATATGCCATATGGCATAACCGCGTTCGCCTGCACCCCGCACGGCACGCGCCGCCGCAGGCGGCCATGCCATATGGCATATTCGGCGCGCTTCGTAACCCTTGCCCGGCACCTGCGCCCCGGCCCGGCCGCGCATGCAGCGCACGGCCCGGTGCAGGCAGCCCAGGCCGGCCCATCACTACGGGGTAAGTCCCCGATCACTACGGGATGAGTAGTCGATCACTACGGGGCGAGTACCCGATCACTACGGGGTGAGTAGCCGATCACTACGGGGTGAATAGCCGATCACTACGGGATGAGTCCCCCATCACTACGGGGTGAGTACCCGATCACTACGGGGTGAGTAGCCCATCACTACGGGGTGAGTACCCGATCACTACGGGGTGAGTAGCCCATCACTACGGGGTGAGTACCCGATCACTACAGGGTGAGTATCCGATCACTATGGGGTGAGTAACCGATCACTATGGGGTGAGTACCCCATCACTACGGGGTAAGTACCCGATCACTACGGGGTGAGTCCCCGATCACCACGGGGTGAGTACCCGATCACTAC
>DDRC01000156.1:0-2284 GCA_002342985.1 Flavobacteriales bacterium UBA2426 | reverse complement strand
GTACCCGATCACTACGGGGTGAGTCCCCGATCACCACGGGGTGAGTACCCGATCACTACGGGGTGAGTACCCGATCACTACGGGGTGAGTACCCGATCACTACGGGGTGAGTACCCGATCACTACGGGGTGAGTACCCGATCACCACGGGATGAGTACCCGATCACTACGGGATGAGTCCCCGATCACTACGGGGTGAGTACCCCGGCACCACGGCAGGCAGGCCGGGCGCTGCGCCCTGCCCAAGCGCACACCGCAGCACCACCGGCGGATGCGCCGCCGCGCAGCGCACCGGCCTCAGGCCTGCGGGCCCATGGCCGCACGGCCCTTGCCCCAGCCGTGCATGGGCTGCCTCACCGGCTCCTCCGCCTGCACCACCCGCAGCGTATCGAACCAGCCCAACGGCACTTCCAGGTACAGCGCTATGCGCTCCACCTCCCAGAAGTAGGGCTTGCTCCGCCCGTTCTCGATCTTGCTCAGGCGCGTCTGCCCCATGCCCGTCGCACGCCCCAGCTGCGACTGGCTCCACCCCTTCCGCTCGCGGTAGTACCGTATCCGGTCTCCGAGGGTCATCATGGAACTCATGGGTCAACAAGGCCGATTACCGGCGGCCCTCCCCTAAAGCTTTGCACCGGATGCGGCCCCTGCAAGCGCCGCTGGCACCGGCTTCACCAACGGCGCGGTGTGGAAAGGCAGCGGTGGGAAAGGCCGCTGCGCCCCGCCTGCCACGGGAAATGCATAGCTGCCGCATACCGGCCGCAAGGCGAAACGGCCGGCGCACGGCATTGGCAGTACCGCAGCAGCGCAGGCACCGCACGCTCCATAGGGGCCGCCGCTATTACCTTGCGCAGAGAGCATGAGCGCGTTCGATCCGGCTTACCTCAACCTACGGGCAGGAGCTGACCAGGCACCCCACAAGCCCGTGCTCCTGCTCACGGTGATTCGGGCTATGGAACTGGGGCTCATCACGGAGAACAGGATCCACGTCACGGATGAACTGATCCGACTGTTCCGGGAGTTTTGGCGTACCCTGGTGCGCACGAATCACCAGGAGCGCTTCCACTTGCCCTTCTACCACCTCAGCAACGAGGATTCGGGCATCTGGTCCATTGTGAAGCTACCGGGCTTCGACGAGCACGCACTCACCGATTCGCACTCCATCAAAAGCCTCTCGGCGTTGCGCCGCTATGTGGCCTATGCAACGCTCCGACAGGACGTCTTCCTGCGCTGGATGGATCCGGTTCAGCGCGAACTAGCGCGCAGCCACATCCTAAACCGCTACTTCCCCAAGCGTAGCGATGCGGACGACGGCAAGGAGGAAGATGACTCTTGGAAACCGGAGGAGATCATCCCCGCCATCGAAGCCTACTTCGCCATGGTGGCCCAGGAATTGGCCGAGCAAAAGGTGGTGAAAACCGCCGTCTACCGCAGCCTGGAGGAGGAGGGCAGTCGCACGGCGAAGTCCTATGAGTACAAGATGCAGAACATCAGCGCGGTGCTCGCGCTGAACGACCTGCCCTTCCTGAAGGGCCTGCCACCCGCCCGGAACTTCCAGCGGGCGCTGGAGCCCTTGGTACTGGCCTATCTGGCCGAACACCCCGCACGGCGGGTCGAGCTGCTGGCCTATGGGCAGCACCGCCATGCGCAGCAGAGCCTGCACCAATTGTTCGATGCGGCCGCGCTGGCCGAAGAGCCCGCCCCGCACTACCAAGCCGCACCCGAGCGGGACCGCAGCTTCCGTGGCGTGAAGGTCGATTTCGCCTCCCGTGAGCATGCTTGCCGCAACCTGGGCCGCAGCGGCGAAGACCTCATCGTCTCCTACGAGAAAGCACTGCTCGCAGCACACGGACGCGCCGACCTGGCTGAGGAGGTGGAGTGGGCCTCCCAGACACAGGGCGATGGGCTGGGTTACGATATACGCTCCTTCACCGTGGAGTACGAGGAGCGCTTCATCGAGGTGAAGACCACCAACTTCGATCGCGATACGCCCTTCCTCATCACCGAGAATGAGGTCGCTTTCTCCAGGGAGAACCCCGACCAGTACAAGCTGTACAGACTGTTCGACTTCGGTAAGAAGCCGCGCATGTACACGCTCAAGGGATCCATGGAGCAGGCGTGCGTAATGGCACCCGTGCGGTACCGCGCGTGGGCTAGGTGAACGGCCCCCACCGACCACAGCTCCGAGCGGCTCAACGGAGCGGCACCTACCCCCCGCAGGGTCTCCGTCTTCGGGACCCTACGGCGCTGTATAAGGCCGCAGGGTCCCTTCGTTCCTCAGGAGACCC
>DDRC01000102.1:466-11539 GCA_002342985.1 Flavobacteriales bacterium UBA2426 | reverse complement strand
TTACGGTCGTTCGTGATGCTGAAGGCCCGCATACGGAAGCGCCCTTCGCGCGTGATGAGGTACTCCAACTGGAAATCGCCGATGAGGGCGTTGGACGAGGCCGTGCTCCGGGCCCCGTAGTGAACGCCCACATTGGTGCTGAATAGCAGGCGCTCATTGAAGAACTGCTTGCTGAAGGCCACCTCCAGCTCGTCCTGGGTGATGTTGTCCCCTGGCCTGTAGTTGAAACCGAGGTCGAAGTCGTTGCTGAGGCCGCTGAGCCAGTTGCTCACCTGATTGCTCAGCAACTCGCTGGCCGTGGTGCCGGCGACATTGCCGGTGCCCGAACCGCCCAGCGAGGCGCTGGCTCCCGCATACACGGGAGGCTCCAGGAAACGATTGAGCACGATGAGGGCGAACACCTGCCGGCTCATCTCCTGATCGGTGCTGAGGATGCTCGCCACCTGGGCCTTCACGTTCTCATCGACTGAGCTGAGCCGCACATCGAACCCGATCTCCGGGTTCATCAGCTTCTCACGGAGGCGCATCACCACCTCTACCGGCACGCGCTGGCGGTAGGCCTCCGTGCGCTCCGCCGGGGGCACGATATCGTAGAGCGGCGCTTTCAGGCGATAAATGGCCTGGAGGTCGAGCTGGGCATCGAAAGGGTCGCCGTACCAGATGATGCGCCCCCCGGGCTGCACCTGGAAGCGCTTGTTCACCACATTCCTCAGCGTGAAGAGGTAGTCGCCCTCCACGAGTTCCACCTGCCCCGTCATGCTCAGGTCGCCCATGGGCGTAACCGCCATCTCGATGCTTCCCGTTCCGCGTCCGCTCATGATGTCGCCTACGGTGGGGTCGAAGATGAGCTCGAAGCGGGCGTCGGGGGTGACCGTGATGTCCATGTCGAGCGTGACGCCGCTCAGGTCAACGTCCTCCTCTGCGCCTGTGGTGTCCTGGGCATTGAAGCGGACGAAGGAGATCGGGGAGACCTCGGTGCTCCCTCCTACCGGCAGATGCACATCAGTGCCCGGCGCCGTGGTGGCCTGGACGCTCACGTCGAGCCGGCCCCGTGATCCGCTCACGCCGAAGTCGCCGGACCCATAGGCCTTCCCGTAATAGAGGCTGTTCATGGCCGGTGTGGTATTCAGGACCAGCGTACGGTCCAGCGTTCCCCAGATGTCATAGCTCCAGTCGCGCAGCCCGCGGTGGGCGATCGTGGCACCGATGCGCGCAGCATTGCCCTCCTCATCACGCATGACGGCGCGGTCGCAGGCGAACATCTCATCACCGATGTGCACCTGGGCATCGCCGGTGTAGCGCGTGTTGAGGTAGTCGATCCGCAGGCCGGCGCCAGCGAGGTCGATGGTGCCGACGAGCTCGGGGCCGGCCAGGGTGCCGGTCAGCGCCACCTGTCCCGAGGCGAGCCCATGCAGGTCGCTCAGGCCCTCTGGGAGATAGGGATTCGCCAGGCTGAGCTCGAACCGGTCTAGCAACAGGAGCAGGTCCAGCTCGCTGCCATCGCGCACGCCGATCCGGCCCGTGAAATCAAGCGCTTTGATCGGCCCGCGGTTGAGGGTGCCTGAAACATCGATGGCACCTTGACCTTCCAGCCATGCCAAGGCAAGCCCGATGTCGCCCACAGGCAGTCCGCTCACCGCCACGCTATCGGCTTGCGCTGTGCTCACCACATGGGGAGCGCCATACAGGTCGAACAAGCGGCCATCGGCGTTCAAGCGGCCGCTGATCGGCGGACCATCGAGAAGAGGAACGAAATTGGCGAGTTCCACCCCTGAGAGGCTGAAGGCCATGGCCTCCTGAGGGTCTCGTGCAATGGCCCCGTTGAAGGCGATCCGCTGATCGGCGTTGATGAGCTCGAGCCCGCTCACGCGAACCGTGGAGGAGTCGATCTCGAAGTGCGCGCGTGAAGGATTCGTCCAGGTGCCACGGCCGAAGAACAGCCGAGACGGGAGCAGTTCAAGGGTGATCGACCGCAGCCCGCGGACCTCACCGTACAAGTCAAGGTCGCCGTTGGTCCCGCCGCTGCTGCCATCCCATCCAAGGTTCAGCTCCAGTTCATCCTGATAAGCCTTGCCGGTGGCCCCCATGCCGGTGAACCAGAGGCTGTCGCCCACTTGCTGGCGGGCGCTCTCCACCGAAAAGGCCAGCAGGTCGAGGGTCTTCTCCGCGATGACCTCGACACTATCGAACCGGATGCCCTTGTAGTCGGCCCGGGGAATGCGCCCTGTGAGGTCAAGGTCGAAGGTGCGCGTGTCGAACGAGCCGGTGATGACTGAGCCGGGGGCAACCACGGCGCCCGGCAGGAAGAGCCGCAGCACGGGTTCGGTATCCCGCGTACGGACGGAGAACCTGAAGCGCTGCTCGTCCTGGTCGTACCGCACGGCATCGGAGAGCGAAGGGAACACGCTGTAGACCACATGGGCCAGTGCCGCCGGGAGCTTCGTCGGGAGGAAGGCCCCCGCCACCTCCGCCTCCGCGAAAGATGCATCGAGCAGCAACAGGTTCTCACCGGCCCTCCGCTCGCTGCGCAGGTGGATATCGCCCAGGGCATACTCATCCTCGCCTTGGCAGTAGGAAATGCCGAGGATATGGAGATCGCCGAGGAGGCTGTCCGGCGAGAGCCGGCCATGCACCGCTGCGTCCAGGCTCAGCGCATTGAATCCGGCTGCATCGGTGAAGCCGAGCGCCTCCAGATCCGCATGGTGCAGGCGTGCCGTGAAGTCCACCTGCGGCCACCGGCCGCGGAAATCCGCCAGCCCCTTGAAGTCGAGTTCGAGGCGCTCGTCTTCGGCGCGGAGTTCTCCGTTGAACAGGTTGCGCGCCAGATGCCCCTTGGCGGTGATGCCCCCGATGGTGCGGCCGTTGATGGTGAACATGGGGAAATCACCCTCTACGTCCAGTTCCATGGTCCTGATCGACCGACCATAGGCCTTGAGCCGGACATTGGCCGCCAGCGGGCCGATGGCGCTGGTGCCCAGCAAAGGGCCCAGCCTGAAGGCCTCGGTGGCGGCGCGGCCGTAGAGCACGGCCCGGTCACTTACGGTGTCCCGCTCATAGGTGATGTCGGTCCGGAGCGACCCGAGCGCGGTGCTTGCGCGCCCAGTGGCGGTGAAGGCCCGCAGGAAGCCCGTGAAGCGTCCTTTCAGGTCGATGTCGCCGAGCTGCGCCGCCTCATCGGGAAGGTGCAGCAGCCCGCCGCTGGTGAACGGGGGCACTGGCACGCGCGCCAGGTCCTCCCGTCGGACGTGCATATCGTCGATGTCGATGAGCATGAAGGTCTCCGCGATGGTGGGCAGGCCGCTTAGCTCCGCGCTGCCCGTGAACCAGGAGCCATCGCCGAATCCGATGCGCAGCCCGCGCCCCTTCAGGTCGTCGATGGTGCCGCGGACCTTTCCGCTCACCGTCAGGGGAAAGCGGATGCCCTCGAGATCCGGAGCGAACCAGGCGATATCCGCCATCTCCAAGCGGGAGCTGTCGAGGTCGACCCGCATGGCGACGTTTGAGGTGAATGCGCTGAAATCGGCCCACCCTTCGGATAGCATGCGCAATTGCCCCTTCAGGGCGGTCCCCGGGGTCCGGAGATCCATGCCTTCCACCACGATTCCATGGCGGCTCACGCGCGCCGCGCCGGCCAGGCCATCGATCCTCAGTCCGCTGCGCTCGGTGAAGGCCACACGCTCAAGGTCCGCCGCGATGGAATCCCCGATGACCTCAAGGCGCACTCCGGCGATCTCCGCATCAGGCACATCGATATGCTCGAAATCGACGCCGAACGGCGAGATCGCCGCATTCGCATCGTGGAAGCTGAAATGGAAGCCCTCGATGCGGAAGCGCGCGCAGCGGATGGTCCAATCGCCGCCGCCGGAGGTGGTATCGGCCGATGAGATCCGCTCGAGCAGGTTGGTCAGGTTGCTGTGCGCATCGCCCTCCGCGGTCGCCAGCCTGAACCGGGCTCCGGTGAGGCGGAGCGCGCTCACATCGACCGTCCGACGCTCGGTGCTGACGCGCAGTCCGCGTACGCTCAGCTCGGGCACGAGGAACAGCGTGTCGCCATGCAGGTCGCTCACGAAGACCTGCCGCAGGCGCACCGACCCGTCCGAACCGAGCGCCACTGCGCCGATGGAAATGGTCGCACCCGTGCGCTCGCTCAACTCACCGGCAAGCCATCGTGCCACTGCGCTCTGCACGGTAGGGATCACCATCAAACCGGCACCGACGATCAGCAGCAGCAGCGCGGAGAGCACCGCCCCACCGAACCAGCGGAAGAGCCGGTCGCGCCAGACCTGATATGTGCGCACACGCGCCAGCGGACGTAGCTTTGACTGCCCTTAGCCAACACCGGGCCGTATCCGCCAAAAGTAGCCCGGTCCAGCATGCGTGAAGGCAAGCCCCTCTTCATCCTCGGCATCGAGAGCAGCTGCGACGAGACAGCGGCGGCGGTCCTCGCCGATGGCCGTGTGCTGAGCAACGTCATTGCCGGCCAGGAGGCGCACCGGCAATGGGGCGGAGTGGTGCCCGAACTGGCCAGTCGGGCCCACCAGGAGAGCATCGTTCCGGTGGTGCATGAGGCGCTGCGCCAGGCCGGCATCGGCGTGGCCGACCTGGGGGCCGTGGCCGTCACGCAAGGCCCGGGGCTCATTGGCGCGCTGCTCGTGGGCTTCTGCTACGCCCGTTCCCTGAGTCAGGCCTTGGGCATACCGCTCATCCCGGTCGACCACCTCAGCGCCCATGCGCTTGCGCATTTCATTCAGGACGGCGCACCGCGTTCGGTGCCCCGGTTCCCGTTCCTCAACCTCACTGTGAGCGGCGGGCACACGCAATTGGCGGTGGTGCACGGGTACGACCGGATGGACATCATCGGCTCCACACGCGATGATGCGGCCGGAGAGGCCTTCGACAAGGGTGCAAAGGCGCTGGGACTCCCCTATCCCGGCGGTCCGCTCATCGACCTGCATGCCGCCTCCGGCGATCCAACCTGGTTTCCGCTCCCTGTACCGCAGGTGGCCGGACTCGATATGAGCTTCAGCGGCATCAAGACAGCCTTCGCGCAAACGGTCCGGGCCGGCATGGCAGGTGACCCTTCCTTCGTGGAGCGCGAGCTGCCGCACCTCTGCGCCTCGCTCCAGCGCTGCATCGTGGATGAACTGCTGAGGAAGCTGCGCATGGCCGCCCGTGCGCAGGGGCTTTTCGAGGTCGCCATCAGCGGCGGCGTGAGCGCGAACTCCGCCTTGCGGTCAGGGGCGAAGGCACTGGCAAATGCAGAGGGCTGGGCGCTGCACCTGCCCCCATTCGCCTATTGCACGGATAACGCCGCCATGGTGGCCATGGCGGGCCACTTCGGTCACCTTGCAGGCCGGCATGCACCGTTGAACGCCGTACCCTTCGCCCGGGGCTGAGCATCGGGCCTTCCGACACTGCTTATTTTCGGCCAGTCATGAGCATCCAGCATCATCTTGAGGAAGCGCTACTGGAGGAGATCCAGAGCGAGACCGGTCCGATGCGCGAGATCATCCTGCACAACGATGACGTGAATACCTTCGACCATGTCATCGCCTGCCTGGTGGAGATCTGCGGCCACGATCCGATACAGGCCGAGCAATGCGCCTGGATCGTGCACTACAACGGGAAGTGCAGCGTGAAGCGAGGCACCTTCGACCAGCTGGAACCGCAGTGCACCGCACTGCTCGATCGCGGCTTATCCGCCGACATCCAATGAAGCAGACCATCCTCCGCGGAACAGCGATACTGGCGGCGGTCATCCTGGCCGAAGCCTGCGCCAAGGTGCCCATCACGGGCCGTCGCCAGCTCAACCTGGCCAATGAGAGCCAGCTGATGGCCATGTCGGTCACGGAGTACGACTCCTTCCTGAATGAGCATCCCGTGCTGGCCGACAACGACCCGAGGGCCCAATTGGTGAGCCGGGTAGGCCAGCGCCTGGCCGATGCCGCGACGAGGTTCCTGAATGAGAGCAACGCGGGCAACCGCGTGGAGGGATTCACCTGGTCCTTCAAGACGGTGGACGACCCCACGGTGAACGCTTGGTGCATGCCGGGCGGCAAAGTGGTCGTGTACACCGGCATTCTTCCCGTGACGCAAGATGAGATCGGACTAGCCGTAGTGATGGGGCATGAGGTCTCGCATGCCATTGCGCGCCACGGGAACGAGCGCATGAGCCAGGCCATCGCCATTCAAGGCGCGGGAATGACCTTGGAGGTCCTCACAGGAGAGAAGCCTTCGCTGGCGCGCGACCTCTTCCTGCAGAGCTTCGGCATCGGCAGCGCCTTGGGCATGCTCGCCTTCAGCCGCAAGCATGAGACGGAGGCTGACAAGATGGGCTTGGTGTTCATGGCCATGGCCGGTTACGACCCGCGCGAGGCGCCCGGATTCTGGCAACGCATGAGCCAGCAGTCCGGAGGCCAGGCGCCTCCTGAATTCCTGAGCACGCACCCGAGCGATGCCACGCGCATGCGCGACCTGGAGGCCTACATGCCTGAGGCCCTCAAGTACTACAAGCCCTGACCGCAGGGGCTTGGCATCGGCGGACGCCATGAAGCGCTGGCGGGAAGCCATCACAACAGCTGGGATGCTGCTGGGCTTACTGTCGCATTCCCTGCATCCCTGGTTCAGCAGGCTCGTTTTGGCCAGCGGTTCCTTGCTCCTGCTGGGCATCGCGCTCGCCTTCACGCGGATACCCTACGATGCGCACCGATGGCTCGGGGAGGCGGCCGGGACCTGTGCGAGCGAGCCGTCGACGATCGTGGTGCTGGGCGGGAGCGGCATGCCTTCCGGGCCGGAACTGCTGCGACTGCAGCATGCAGCCATGCTCTCCAACACGTGGCCATCGGCCAGACTGCTGGTGATCCACCCCGGGAATGGCGAGGTGCTGCGTGCGATGCGCGAGGAACTTCTGGTACGCGGGGTCCTCTCCACCCGCATCGATACGCTGAATCAAGGGGAGAACACGCGCGACCAGGCGCTCGCGGCTTCCCGTCTGGCGCAGGGCCTAGTGGCCGTCGTAACGGCCCCGGAGAACATGTACCGGAGCATCCGGGCATTCCGGAAGGCCGGTATCACAGGGGCCTGCGGAGCGCCGGCTTGGGATCATGCCATGGCGCACGATTTCGACTACGGGCACACCCAGATCGGCGGCAAGCCGTGGGTTCCTGATGTGTCGGGCCACCCCAGGCTCCGCTACACGTTCTGGAACTACCTCAAACTGGAGGTGACCTGCCTCCGTGAAGGCCTGGCAATCGCTTACTACCGGCTCAACGGCTGGATTTGAACCATTCAATCCGAACGGTTGTCTATCTTCGCCCCCGCTTTTCAGGACCCGTAGCTCAATTGGATAGAGCATCTGACTACGGATCAGAAGGTTTGGGGTTCGAATCCCTACGGGTCCGCAGAACGAACGAGGCGCCTTTGGGCGCCTCGTTGCATTTCCACCGGCTGCCGGTCAAAGACCGAGCCGGCCGCTGAGGTACTTATGGACCTTCCCTACCCGCTCCACCTGGCCCTTGGCCGCGAAGCGCTCGTAGAACCCTTCATCGCGGAATTCGCGCAGCGCATCGCCCCAAGCGGCGGTGAGGCGTTGTGCCCATCGGGCCTCGCGGGTTTCCTCATCCCCCCGGTCACGGGCATTCAGGTCGGCGCAAACGCGCACCAGCGCCTTCAGGGTGACGGGCTTGGTGACGTGGTATCGGGCATCGCCCCAGGTATCACCGAAGGCCGCCCGGGCTGCCCGGAAGAACTGCTGCAGCACCCGGTACCGGCGCTCCACTGCCGCCGCATTCACCTTCTCGTCCTTGCTGAAGGAGCGCAGGATCCAGCGGTGCACCTCATTGAAGAGCTCGGCCTGCATGATCCATTTCTCCTGCTTGCTCCGGTTGCCGAGCCGGTTGATGCGGTACTGAAGCGGGCTGTCGCCGCTGCTGTAGAGCCGCTCGATCACCTTGGCGGCCAGCCGCTTGTCCGGTCGTTCCCAGCTCACGCGCTCGTAGAGGTCGATGAGGTGGCTCTTGTTGATGCGCGTTGGCGTGCTGTTGATGATCACGAACATCTCGGCCGCGAAATCCTCGCTCTCCCCATCGAAGATGATGCATGGCACATGGATGCTCCGGGCCTCCTCGGGATGGGAGCGCATGTAGAACTCCAGCGCTGCCAAGCGATGCTGGCCATCGATGATGAGGTACTTCTCCCGCGGCTCCTTGAGGTCGCCCACGTTCTGCATGCCGCCGAGCGGCGAGAATTCGAGGATATCGCTGCTGAAGAGCAGGACCGTTCCCGGAATGGGTGGCTGCGCTACGGCGGTCTCGTAGAAATTCCTGATCGCCTTGATCTTGCCGTGTGACATGGTGCGCTGGAAGGCGGCATCGCTGCGCTCGATGCGCTGGATGAATGAAGCCACCTCATCGCCCTTTGCCGCCTCATCCGCCGCTATCGGCTTCTCGCCATCGGCGTAGAAGCGGCTGATGAACCTGACACGGCGCAGGATGTCCTCGCACGGGTAGGAAACGAAGTAGAAGCGGGCGTCTTTCTGACGGATCTGTGTGGCGATCATGGGTGGGCGGGTTGTCGCGCCCTCGAATGTACGCGGCTGAACGCGCTGCGACAAGCGGCCCCCAGGGCCGCCTCCCCTATTCCTTCAGCGCCCTGAACAGGCGCACGCCTCCGTCCTGGAGGGTCAGCCGCACCGTATAGGCGCCGGCGCGCACACTGGCCATGGGAAGCACCACCAATTGACCGGCGGGCTGCGGACCGGTAGTCAGCACCAAACGTCCGGCTGCATCGAGAACGTCGATTGCGGCAGCGCCCGAGGCGCCCACTTCAAGATTGAGCTGATGGTCGAACGGCACCGGCCAGACCCGTGCTTCGAGGCGGTCGGTCTCACCCAACCCGGTGCAGATCAGCACCTCCGCCGTGAACGCATCGTTCACCAGCGTGCAGCCGTTGGCGCCCGACCAGGTGTAAACCACCGGGTAGGTCCCGGCCGCCAAGACTGAAGGGTCGAACACCCCATCCGCGCTGACCGGGGCGGACCAAAGCCCTCCCTCCGGATTCGCGGTGAACACCACGGGGCCA
Source organism: Flavobacteriales bacterium UBA2426 (assembly GCA_002342985.1). Taxonomy (GTDB): domain Bacteria; phylum Bacteroidota; class Bacteroidia; order Flavobacteriales_F; family PHOS-HE28; genus PHOS-HE28. The sequence goes on along the minus strand of DDRC01000102.1, from coordinate 2,461 downwards.
TCGCTTGGGCAAAGTCCCAGATCCTCGGATGAGGCCGTGACCAGGACCTCCTCGATCAGCTTGAGCGCCAAGGCCTCGGAAGCACCGCAACCCTGCTCGAATACCGTGTAGGTGACCAGGTACGACCCTTCCCCGACAGCCATGGGGTCGAAGCTCGAACCGGTGACGCCGGGACCGCTCCAGGTGCCCCCGCCAGGTGTCGCGAAGGCCGCCAGGTCAATGGCCTCACCAACTGCGCAGAGCACGGGAACCGGCTGCAGTTCGATCTCAGGCACGGAATCGCTGACCACCACGATGAGCGTATCGGAGGCGCTGCAGACATTGGGGGCCGAAGCTTCAGCAAGCAGCACGACCATGAATGTACCGGCCTGCTGGGGGATGAATGTTGCTCCTGCGCTGTTCCATCCGGCGATATCACCGGTCCAGCTCACACCCTCCGGGGGTGCGGCGGAGGCCGCAATCAATTGAGGTCCGCTGTTGATGCAGAAGGGGCCTGCCGGGGCGATCTGCGCAGGGACGGAAGGAAGCACGGCAATCGGACCAATATCAGTTGCGCATTCCACTCCTGTGGCATCGGTGAACACGGCCACCACGACTCCGCCTTCGAAATCCGATGGATCCAGGATGCCGGTAGGCCCGGCGTTCACCCATGCGGTTGCGGGCGGAACGGAGGTCAATTGAATCGGAGCCTGGCCGCTGCACAGTTCCCCTGACAACGGGGGCTCCACCAGCGGCTGCTCCACCACCAGGATGCTGGTGGTACCGCCGATTGCGCAGCCTTCAACCGCATATGCCGCATGCGAGAGCGGATAGGCCCCGCTGCCATCGATTGACGACCGCAGCAACTGATTCTCGAAGACGGCCAGTGCCGTCCACCTTCCGCCGGCAGGCACGGCATCCGGCAAGTTGAATTCGGGTCCGTACTTGCAGAGCGCAGGAAGTTCGGGCAGCACAAGGGGCTCAACCGAAGGCTGCAGGGCGTTGATGAACAGGCGCCGATCTCCCTCCACGAGGAGCACAAGGTCATCGTGCCCGTCGCCATTGAAGTCAGCCAGCAACGGGAAGTCGCCACGCGGGAAAGCAAGCATGGCCTTGCTGAACGCGAAGGCCCCGATCTCCGTGAGCCAATGCGCATAGCGCACCGGCTCATCGGGATTCAGCGGAAAGGCCACGAAACCAGCGCCTTCGCCACAGCCGAGTTGGCCGAAGGAACCCGGCCCAGCGGTTGTCCATGGTTCCAGGACATGCTCCACCCAATCGGTCCATGCGCCGCCTTCGGAAAGGGTATTCTCGATCCACCTCACTGCAGGGAACTGCGCTTCGGCCAAGTCGAGGTCACCATCCCCATCCACGTCCATGAAAGAGGGGGCCTGAAGGGTTATCCCACTCGGTTGGAAGACGGTGTCAGGCTCCCAGATGGTACCATCGCCGGCCGCGTTACGCACCACCACCACTTGGCCATCTCCATCCACGATCAGGAGGTCGATTCCGCCGGCGAGGTCCATGTTGCCCGTGCGGATGAACCCCGGTGCTGCACCCGCGATTGCGGGCCCGAAGGCCTCGCACGGACCGAACCCGGAGCCAAGGTTCGCGCACATGATCAGACGGGCGCCAAGCATGGAGTCCCAAACGGAAATCACGACCTCCCTCGCCCCATCACCGGTGAGGTCGGCCAATGCCAAGGCCCCAACACCTTCCGGGAACTGCCCCAGGAGCACCGGCGCCTCGAAGGTCGGGCCCGCATTCAACGACCACCGCACCTCTCCTGTTATCGGGTCCGCATAGGCCAGATCAGGCAGGCCATCACCGGAAAGGTCCTCCAGCTCCCATGCCGTCGGGGACTCCAGGATAGCCAGCAGCAAGGCCTCAGCATTGAATCCACCCGCACCATCAGCATTCTCGAGCCAGGCAAGGCCTTCACCCGGCTGCATCCGCACCAGGTCCGGATCCCCATCCGCATCCACATCACATGCCCGCAGAGCACCCGGCACGTCA